>JADMJS010000169.1 GCA_018780435.1 Myxococcales bacterium | reverse complement strand
AGCGCAGGCATCGCAAGCCTGAGGTCGTGGGTTCGATCCCCATCATCTCCACCAGGAAAAGCCTCGGCACTGCCGGGGCTTTTTCGTTTCTGGCACCCTTGAAAACCGGTTGCCAGCCCCTCACGTCAAAGCTGGCAACCGCCGGGGCAACCGGTCGCGAGCCATTCCGCCGCGGCACCCAACCCGCGACCCGGATCACGCGGCCGCCACCCACCCCTCAATCTGCGTCCTGAAATTCAACGACGTTCTTCGCAGCGGACCCGAGACCGTCACCAGAAGTTCGGGGGCGAGCGCACCGCGCGTTGCCGCGGCGACGTGTGGCGCACCTTCGACGGACGCCGGAAGGTCTGTGTGTCCATCAACGGCGGCTGGACGCCAAGCCGCACGAATGTTTCGATTAGATAGCAAGCATAGTATCGAAATTTTCGTCGATACCCGAGACGCCCCGGGCCAGCAGGTACCCACTCGGCCCCGTACCCCCCTCAAAAGTACCTGATGGGGCCCCCCTAACGGCCAGGGGGACAAATGGAACGTGTGCGCGCGAACATGGCAGGGCGCGTCGTCGTCGCCATCGGCGGCACGATCACCTTACGGCTCTCGAAGAGCCCCGACCGCTTCAAGCTGGAGCTTCGGACCGGCACGCGGCCGAAGAGACGTCTTCAAGCCTCCGAAACGTCGCCACCCGTGAGCCGTACTCGGCCTTGCTGCCCCACCACGCGACGGCCCGCGCGTCTAGGCCGATGACTTGTGCGAGCTTGCCCAAGGCGACCGCATCACGGTCAAGGGCAGCCTGCTCGGGTCGAGGTTACTCAAGCCCGTTCCCGTTCTTGATTGCTGCGATGACGGTTGGGTGTTTCGGATCGCTCAGCACCTTGATACGAGCGATGCAACGCTGGCAGTCGACCGCGTCGATGTCTCCTTCGAACAACGTGGGCGCCTCTTGGCTGTTCCGGTTACACGCCGGATCACTCAACCCCTCCACCAGGTGCACCTTGCCAGTGCTGGACCGACCGACATGAAACACGAGCGTCTCGTCGAGGTAGCGATCCCGTGCACCTCCAATCTGAAAGAGGGAGCGGAGCCCCGGTGGTTGGGTCGAACGCTCAGCCCTAGCCTTGGCCGCGTTCGATTTGTACCGATCGAGGATGCCCTTCTTGCTGAAGTCACCTTTGACCTTGATCACGTGTTCCTTCGGCCCGAAGAGCCCAGCCAGCCAGTCGAAAAATCCGATGATCATGTTTCCTCTCGCGCCACAGCGCGCACGTCCTGGCCGACGGCCTGGACCAGCAGTCCGAGGGTCACGCCGTCGCACTCGAGCGCGGCTTGAAGCTTGGGGTGGAGGTCGGGCACAGCTACTCCGGCGCCTGGCAGGGCTTGCTGCATGCCGTCTCGTCGTTGCCCGTCCACAAGTAACCGGCGCTACTGGAACACTGACAGCTGACCGAGCCGTCGAGTTTCCTTGAGACTACGAACGTGACGTCGGCTTCACCGCACGCTTTCTCGTCAACAAGCTGGTAGGTGAATGACTCCCAGAGCCCCACTCTGCAGCCTGAGTCGTCGTAGATCCCTGATGAGTTCAGCTGACCGTCCGCATCCCGTATCGTCCATGTGCCGACCTGCTTGCCGTCAGCGAATGCGCCTTCGAATTGAACAGCACCGGCATCGCTGTATCCGATCCAAGCCCCGTGAGGCTTCCCGGCACGGTACTCGCCCTTTAAGTGACTGATGTACCCTAAGCCGTCTGAAACGTAGGGGCAGTGAGCACCAGCAGTGGAGAAACACTCCCATGCTCCCGTCCGGACCCCGGCATCCAGGTAGCCCTGGGCAAGGAGTTGGCCCCCTAAGGTGACCTTGACGAAGCCATCTCCGACTACGCTCACGCACCGCCCGTCGATTTCGGTCGAGCAGAGCCAACGCTCTGGCTCCTCGATCAACGCCTGTGGATGGAATACGACCCGATTGAAATCGACGGGGTACGCCTCGTCGGCCACGGATTCGCTGGCATCCAGGTTGGAGGAGTCGGAATTCTCGTCAGCAGAGCCATCGGCGCCAGACGCATCGGGGCTGGTGGTCGACGGTTTCCCGTCTAGAGCCGTGAGCCTAGCTTCCATCGCAGCCACCCGTTGGACGAGTAACGTAAACTGCTCTCCGGAAATCCCGTCTGAGGTGGTAGCCGTGCAACCGGTGGCGACTGTGGCCAAGCAGGCGGTGATCGTGAGCGTCGAGTTCATGGGCCCTCCCAGGTGAGCCCCGACGCTACCAGCCCAGCCAGCTTAGCGAAACTGAACGACCGGACAAAGGTTCTCCGACAGCTTGAACAACGCGACACCGCCGAGCCAAGCGGTCATGCGCGCGCGCAGGCGCCTCTCGTTTGGCGAACGGCCATCGAATCGCCGAAGCCGGGCCCGGGAGCGTTCAACGCCTGGACTTACTGCACCGCATCACCGGGGCGCGTCCCGATCGTCGAGGTCGCCAGGTCCCGGCTCAGCTTGTCTTCGCACGCTTGCGCGTGTTCGTTCGCTTGGTGCGCGTGGCACATCCCGTAGAACAGGAACCGACGCTTGCCGACCGCGGCGCCGAAGTTGCGCGAGTCGAACGGTGCGAACAGCGAGAATGCAGCACACCGGCCGTTGCAGAGCACGCACCGCAGAGTTCCCGCAGCCGCCGCCAACCGTACCTCTTGGTACGCCGCCAGGAGCCGGGCCTGGTCCCCCGCTGAGAGGTTGCCTCGGTCGGGTGTCCTGGCCGACGTCGCGGCTCCGACATCTTCATGCGGAACCGCCGCCCCGTGCTTCTGTCCTGTCTTAGTCGAGTGCCGCCGCTTCACTTGTGACGCGAATCCCATGACGCACCTTCCTTTCTCCGCGGCGCCGCACCGGCCCGCTCTTGTGAGTGTCCTGGCCCTACGGCGTCCGGGAAGGGCGCCGTAGGGACCCTTACCCTGTCCCTATCCGGCAACGCGGATCGTGCGACTGCGTTGCATCTGACCGAAGGAATCCGGGCTTCTGACCGAAGCAATCCGGGCTTCTGACCGAAGGATTCCGCCGATCTGACCGAAGGGCTTTCCCGGTCAACGCGCCCTTTGGAATGGCCGCAAGGAGCGCCAGGGCGCCCCGGTCCGCCGGCCAGATTCCGCCGCCGTCTGCCGGCTTGTAGAGCTCGCCACGCCACCCGTCGACGTGGGCCTGCAGGGCGCTGGCACTGAGCTCACACCGCTCCGCGAGGACAGCCCAGCGGACGGCCGCGCCCCTCGGCTCCAGCCCCCGGAGGTTGTTCCGCCCTTCAGCGATCGCAGCGAACACGCGGAGGTACAGGACCGCCGCGCGAAAATGGACGCTACTCGAGCCGAACAGGGGCGGGAACGGCGGAACTGGCACCAGGGATCGGCCACGGCCGCGCGGCAGCTCACGCGCGAAACCGGGGCGCAGCCTCATCACTGGAACGATCGCGACGGAGCGTCCTCGGAAGTCGACCGTCCAGAGACGCCAGCGGCCGGCCTCGACCACGCGCCTGAGTGCCGCAGCTCGCGCCGACTGCCGACTGCCAGTCACGGCAAACGCAAGCGCGTCGAGACTCTGAAAACGAAAGCCGATCTCGGGCAGCTCGCCGGGGGCTTTCCGCAGCTTCGCCAGCTCGGCCAGGACCGTAGACAGGCGGACGACGTAGACCACCAAGCGCACCGCGTCGGGGCACTTCAACCGCGGATTGCATTCCAACACGCCGATCACGTCGTCGAGGACGGACGCCGCCAGAGCGGGGGATCGGTCGCCGTCGAGCACCTCCGCCGCCTTCGATGCAAGCTCGGCCACCAGGGGCCAGAGCGTCGCCACGTCCTGCGAGCCGCCGCCGCGCCCGGCCAGGATGGACTCGGCCCGCTCCGCCTCGACCGCGAGGACGTGCGCCGCGTACCAGGGAGCGCCGACCGCTGCCGTGACGGCCGCGGATTCGCGAACGATGGCGACGGAATCGTTCACGGCAGCGTAAAGCCGCAGTCGTCTTTTCGCGCGGGGCCGGGCGAGGGTACGGCGGGACGCGATAGCGGGTTCAGCCAGGCGCCAAACTTGACCGCGCCCGGCCCCGGCTTTCCTTCGGTGAACCGGTGCCCGTTGAAGTACATCCCAGAGACCCATGACGGTGCCCCGGCACGTTGCTTGGCAACCGCAACATGAATTGGCGTCGGGTCGCCAGCCAGTCGGGCCGCGTCGGTGAGAACTTCTCTCGCCAAGACCAGCACGCTATCGGCGCAGAACTCGATCTCTCCCGCTTCCTTCCCCTTGCCGACCATGAACGATGGCGGCTCATCCCAAGCGAATACCGGCCCCTTGTTGTCGCCCTTACCCTCGGACCGGACCGGCTGTCCCGCGAGAGCGCCGCCGTTCTCTCGCGAGGTACTGGAAACTACCAACACCGCCGCGTCCAGCTCGCGAGCGATGGCCCGGCACGCACCCGAGGCTTTGCCGATCCGCTCCCGTAGCTCTTCGTTTGGCTGGTTGCTCGAAACGATCTGTAGGTAGTCCAACACAACGAGAAATGGCCTCGTCACATGGCCCGCCTCATCCCGGACTGCCGATCGGTATCTGTCCAGCATCGCCCGCGCCAGGGGTTCAGCGTCGCCGTAGGGCCAGCCGTAGGGCTTGGCTACGATCCGGACGAAAGGGAGCGCCGCGATACGCTCCGCGAGGTCGTCACACAGCGGCTGCAGGTTCCGGCCGTAATAGAGATCGCTCCAACCTGCATCCGTCAGAAGCGCTGCAACCCGTGCATCGGTGTCCGCGTGGCCCAGTTCGAGCGCGAGATAGAGCACCGGTACTCCGAGCTCGGCGCCGTGAACCGCGATCTGCAACGCGAACTGACTCTTGCCGCTCCCGGTGTTCCCAACCAGGACGTGCATCCCGGGCCAGAATCCGCCGTTCAGTGCCTTGTTGAGACTCGGCCAGGGTGTTGGGATCGGGGTCTCTTCGCCGGCCCCCCGGCGTTTGAAGCGCCGAAACGACTCGTCGACTGTCGCACCGAGTGTCGGCAGCTCAAGCGACGGCGCCGCGGGCCCCTTGGGGGGCGTCAGTACGGACGGCAGCGGCGGAGGCTTGTGCGCCCATTCCGACACCGCTCGCTCGGAGAGGTACCCCTGGGCTTTGAGGTAGTCGACCAGTCCGCGTTGACCGCGGTGGCCGGCCCTGTAGGCGTCGAGGTCGAGCACGTCGCCCGTGTAGGCGTCACCCTTCGCAGTAGGCTTGCCGCAGTCGGCTGGGTGCGTCCCAAAGCACAACCAGCGGTGCGAGTCCGGTGCCCGCTTGAAGTGCCGATCCTGCGGACCATCGTCGGAATGCGCGGGGCATGGCCCGGGTGACGACTCGGGCCAATCGGAGGGAGTCCGCTCGCGAACGTACCGCGCCATAGCCTCCCGAACGTCGTTCGATGCGTCCACCTTTCCGCGGGGGCCCGCTGACGACTCGACCGACAGACCGAACCACTGGCGCACGGTCGCCTGGTACTCGGCAGGGACCCTCGCGCAGAGCTCCGCTGAGTCCAGGTCAAGGCCTGCGGCCGTTGCGTCGTCGTCGAGGAGACCACCGCGGACCAGGAGCGCCGCCGCGCACAAGCGCCGGCACCTATCGTCCAGCACGCCTCGGCTGACGGCGGCCGGCGGCGCCGTCGGCTCCGCCCCAGAGGACCACTGCACCCACTCGCCCGAAGGGTGAACCGAACCGGGGGCCATGGTCTGGCAACCGGTGGACCGGATCTCGAGCATCATGCCGCCGAGATCCTTCGGTAGCTGCAAGCCCACCCTGTGAGCCGGCTCCGTTTGGTAGAGCCAGTGTGACCGCGGCTTACTCGCCCGCCCGAAGGTCAACGGCGTGGGCGGCAGGAACCGCGGCGCGAGCCGTTCCACATCGCCGTTCTTGTCGTCGAGGTCGACGTCAACCAGGGAACCGGACGCGTCGCCCATGAGAATGCCGATGTTCCCGTCCCCGGCGAAGGCGTCCACCAGGGGCTGGCGCCGACACCCGTCCCCGATCGTGTGAACGAGGTTCTCCCCCTCGACCCGAAGAGACGGCCAGCCCTTGAATCGTGGTCCCTTTTCTCCCGGGGGAATCGGGACCGGGACCCACCCTTTTGCCGCGTACCCCGACGCCATTTTCGCACGAGTGCTCACGGCGCCACCGCTGCAGCTGCCTTCGGGTGACGGGGGGTCCGGGCAGATCGCGGCCGGAGCGCCGTCGCGCTCGGGTCACTGGTCGAGGTCGACCGGCCTCGCGCCGCCCACTCGTCGAGTGCAGCCGCCGTGTAGACGACGATCCGGCGCCCGAGCTTCTCGAACAGGGGGCCGCCCCCGTAGATTCTGTACTTCTCAAGAGTCCCGGGCTTGAGCCCGAGGTACTCCGCCGCCGCTGCGGTGCGGAGCCGCTTCCCTGGCGTTGCTTGCATTTGCATGGTCGTTCCTATCCCGGTTGGGTAGCTGCATGAGTGCGGCTACCCGGGAAGAGAACCGGATGTTGAGCTTGCAAGTCGAGGAAGGAAAACCGTGCCACGCACAGGTTTCTGCGGGGTTCTCTGCGGGGTTCTTTGCGGGGTTTTCGGCGGGTTTTCTGCGGGGGTCTTCGGAGTCAACCTGTCGAGAGGTTTTCCGCGGGGGTCTCGGCAGGCTTCTTCGGTCGGCCTTTGTGCTTCAATTCGGCCGGCACATCTTCTCGCCAGAGCTTCCTCCAAAATTCCCTCGGTACCTTGCCGCCCAGCTTCTTCTCGACGCGTCCTCTCGCGTCGTCCTCCTTCAGCTTCTCGCCGTTGGGCTTGGCCCAGGCTACGAGGGCGCCAAGTACGTCCTTGACGTCCCGCAAAGAGGCATTCCGCGATTGAGTGCGCCCGGCCACATGCTCCGATCCGTAGTCGGGCACTTTGTCGCGGAGGTCATCCGGCAGATCCGCAATCCAGAGCGGGCCCGACGAGAAACCAGCCTTGATCTCGTTGTAGGGTTTGAGAGGCGACGAGAAGCGGAAGGCAGTGCACCACGCATCGATCGCGGACTGCTTGACCCACACATGGTCGGGATCAGGAGCGAATTGAAACCCCGGGCTTAGGCGGTCAAAGTGGTCCAGGCGTCGAGTCACAATGCCTTCAGCAACGGCGCCGGCCGCGATGACCTCGCCAGTCCAGCCATCTTCGAAGGTGTCCGCAGGGAAGCGCGAGTCTCCCCACTCGCCATCGATCAAACCGTACTTATCGGGAACCCAATCCCAACAGTTGGGGCTGGCGTGTTCTGCAATGGCTCGCCAGACATACCCCTGCGTTCGACTCCCGTTCTCGAAGAACGCGGCCACCAGTTCTTTCAGCGGCAGATAGGCTCTCGGCATTGTTGCGACCCCCGGCACCGGGCATTCATGCACCTTGAAGGTCAGGCAAGGGAAACCGTTGGTGCGGAACGGCTTGTCGGCTGGCCGGCCTATCCCTGCCCGAGTCGTGACTATGCCCCGGGACGCTGACCGCGCAAGGCGTTCCGCGGCCGTGCCGCGCGCATCGGGCCGCAGACCGACCGGGCCGACGGCGAGGGTGAACTGGACAGCTCGGGCACGCCAACGTCGGGTTCCTCCCGTACCGCCGATGTCGTCGGTACGGGACTCTGTGGTGTCGACGTCGAGAGCATCGCAGCCGCGATCGTTCGGGAAGTCCGATCCGCAGCAGCCCGCAACGGATCGTCCGAAAGGTGCGCATATCGCTGCGTCGTCGAGGGGTTCGAGTGCCCGAGCAACCTCCCGATGATCGGCAAGCTGGCGCCGTCCGAGACCCCCCGGGATGCGAACGTGTGCCGGAGGTCGTGCAAACGCACGTCCCGCAGCTCGGCACGCTTCCGCACAGCCTCCCACACGCGGGCAATGTTCTTGTAGTGTTCGCCGGGAACGTCGCCGGGGAAGATCCATCCCGAAGGGTCCCGCGGCAGCCGGTTCAGGAGACCGAGCGCGTCGGCGCCAATCTGAACGATCTTCTGGCCCGTCTTGGAGTCGGGCAGGCGAAACAGGGACCGCTCCTCGTCGAGGTACTCCCATCGAAGTTCCAACACTTCGTTCCGCCGGCAGCCCGTAAGGGTGAGGAGTCGGATCGCCTGCAGCGGTGCCGCGTTGTAGACCCCGCAGCGTTCGAGGTCGGCCAAGGCGTCACCGAGCCGCGCCAGCTCGAGCTCGGACAGGAACCGCTCGATCTTCTTTCCCTTGAACCGCTTGACCCCCTTTGCAACGTTCACGGCGAGGATGCCCCGATTGCACGCGAACTCGAGAATGGCTTGGAACAGCGCCACGGTCCGCGTGGCCGCGCCCGTCCCCCCCCGCACCAAGTGGGTCGCGTTCGGCTTTTCACCCTTCCGGCGGTCCATCGTCGCCGTCCCGCCGGTAGCTATGCGCTGCAGCAGCCGTTCGACGTCAGCGCGCTTCACGGCCGAGACCTGCATGGTCCCAAGGGTCGGGCGGATATGGCAGTCGATGCGGC
Organism: Myxococcales bacterium; assembly: GCA_018780435.1. Taxonomy (GTDB): domain Bacteria; phylum Myxococcota_A; class UBA9042; genus SXOO01. The sequence continues at coordinate 27,768 of JADMJS010000169.1, read as the reverse complement.
TCCGGTCCATCTTGAGCGTGGCCGGCTTCTTGAGCGCAGAACCCTCCGCCCGGTAGAGGTCGCAGAGCTCGCCAACAGTCATTCCCGCCCCCTTCGCAGCAGCCTTCTCGTCGGCAGGGTCACGCCCAAGCGCAACCTCGGCCAGGACTCGTTTTGCTTCCGCGCGGGCGAGCTCGGGCGTCAGTGCGGCACCGTACCGGCCGATCGTGTAGGTGCGCGACTTCCCACCGTGGGCGTCGTCGTGTACCGGCGAGTGATAGCGAACCACAAACGTCTTGGAGCCGGACGGCTTCACCTTGACTGCAAAGCCCTTCAACTCGGTATCCCAGAGGTAGACGTCACGGCCCGGCTCCGGTTCGACGCCGTCGACGCTCCGCTTCGAGATCTTCACGTTCGGCACCGTTCCCCCTCGCGCCCGGTCGGAAGGGCGCCAAGTCCGGTTGCCAGAAGTGACACACGCGGACCTGGCAACCGTAGCGGCAACCGGTCCAGTCCACAAGCCAGCCGATGCGCGCCGATAGATGCCGCTGCATGAACCCCGGTGGCTACTGCGCTTCCTGAGCGTAGCGCCTACTTGCCGATACATGCCGCAACGGGACCAGCAGCAATCGCAAGCCTGAGGTCGTGGGTTCGATCCCCATCATCTCCACCAGGAAAAGCCTCGGCACTGCCGGGGCTTTTTCATTTAAGACTTGAACCAGGCCGCGACCTCGGCGTCGGTCGCCGCGAGGTGACCGAGGAGGACAGTCCGAGCCTTGTCGGCGGCGCCTTGCCACTCGGCTCGACGCGCCCCGTGGACCGAGGCGAGCCAGTACAGGACGGCCTGGGTCAGCCGGTACGCACCACCACCCGCCGCTTCCAGTCGCTCCATCGCCAGCCCTAACGCCTTTCGCAGAGCCGGCCCGTCGGCAAAGCTGCCGTCGGCGCGCTGAAGCATCAGCACGTCGTAGAGCAGATCGTCGACGGCCTCTTCCCGCTGCCGTGAACCGGACGGACCGCCGTAGCCCCCACCGACGGCCCCGCCACTCGGCGCGGCGGACGGGGCCGCGTCGTAGTTCGGCGGCATCGACATGGACTCCGAGTCGCTGGTGTCCCGCGAGAAGAGCTTTGCCATCGCACGCTTCAGCGGGCCGCCAGCGCCCTTCTGGCGGGTGGACTCCGGCGCAGCTCGTTTGGGCGCCGGGAGCGGCATGGCGCCAGCGGGCGCCGCCATCCAGGGCGGCGAGGCCGGGGGCGGGGGCACCGGCGCACCCGTGGGCTGTGCCCTCAGGGCGCTTGAGGGAGCGAGGCCAAAGCGGGCCAAGGTTGCCCTGGAAGCAGGGCCGCCGCTTCGGAGGAAGGCCGGGTTCGCGAGCTCATCCTCGACCGGAACGGGCCGCAACTGCGGCGAGATGATGGTTTTGTCGGCGTCCTGCCGGACCTCGACCAGCACCCAGCTCGCCCCCTCGTAGGCGAGCTGGTAGTCGAGGGCCAACGCCAGAGCCGGGTCGACCGGTCGTGCGTCTCGCTCACGTGCTCGCTTCGACTGGGCGCTCCCAGTGCGTCGCCCCTGCCCGTCGAGGAGCTCTCGGAGCTTGGCCTTGGCCCAGAGTGTCGCGATGGCGCTGGTCGCGGTCGGACGCTCGAAGTCGATGGGGACCGACCACGCCATCTCTCGGCCTCCCGGGAGCGAGACCCGCAGGGCCGCTGAGGTGGGGGCGCCCGCGTCGAGGCGCCCGAAGATGGCGAGGCGGTCGCCGCTGAAGACAGGAGGAATGGCCGCGGGGGAGAGCGTTACCGTCGCCGAGCCGAAGTCGACCCGCACGTCGGTGAGGGCCGGCTCTCGGAGCCGCCCGAACTGGCGAAGCACCTTGGGCTCGATCCGTTCACCCGACCCGATGAGCTCGGCGGCGCCGCGACTGACGCGCGCGACACCCCGTACGAGGGCTTCGCCGACGCCGCCGCCGATCCCGAACGAGAAGATGCGGGCGGTAGAGGCGTAACCGCGTGCGAGCGCGATCACCTCGTCATCGTTGCTCACTTGACCATCGGTAAGCAGGATGACCTGGCGCGCGTGAGAGGACGACGCGGGCCGAGAGAGGAGCGACGCCAGTGCCGGCGCGATCTCGGTGCCACCGAGGTCGGCACCCACCTTGGCGAGCCACGCCGACGCGTCGGTGAGTGTGGCCTCGGTGAACTCACGCGACTTGCCCCACATCGCGTCGAAGGTGGAGCCGAAACGAACAATGTCGAAGGTGTCGCCCGGCTGAAGCGTGCGGATGGACAAGGCGAGCGCTCTGCGGGCCTGGGTGATGGAGTCGCCCTCCATCGAACCAGAGCAGTCGAGCAGAAAGAGTGCCTCGATGGGCGCGCCCGCGGCGCCGCGGAAGCTCTCCACGTCGGGCTCGAAGTTCACGAGCACATGACGGCGGCCCTGGGCGTCGAGGCCCACCGCCCCAAAGGGCTGGTTCTTCTGACGCGGTTCGATCAGCAGGACGAGGTCGCGGTCGAGCGGGGCGCCCTGTCGCGACAGGGAGACCAAGGCGCCATCCGGGCGATGCTCCACACGGATCGGATGAGACGGCGACTCAAGGGCCGTGATGCCGCCCGGGAGGATCGCGTTCACGGCCAAAGTGAGCCCGTACGGGACGTGGGCACGGCGTTCGGGGTTGAGTCGTTCATCGTCAGTCTCGCCGACGACACCCACGATACCGCTCGCCGGCACGTAACGAGGCGGGACGACGGTCGGGAGTTGGAGGCGCAGCGCTGGACCTTCGCGACCGACCAGGAGCGCATAACGCATGGTGATCTCGACGGATTTGCCCGGGTTCAGGTTGCCCACCGAGATCCGGAAGACGTCGTCGCGCTCCTGGTCGATGAGGAAGGCGCCGTGCCCATCGGCCATCGCGTCGTCATAGCTCGCGAACGCGTCGGAGCGCTCTTTGACACTCCCCTCGATGACCCGTCCATCGACGAGCGCGCTCACGCCAGAGAGTGCGGCACCTTCGGGGAGCGGGAAGATGTAGACGGCCTCGATGGGGATCGCCTCGGAGTTGACGTAGGAGTGCGTGATGGCGACCTCGGCGACCGGTCCCGTGAGGGTCGCCTCCATACGAACGCCCACGAGGGAGACCGGAAGGCCGGCTGCGGTGGTGAGGCCGAGGGTCTGGGCAGTGATCATGTCAGGGCTCCTCTGGGCGGTCGTCGTTCGGCGCCCCTTGATTGGATGGAGTGAGCATGGACCGCACGACCTGTGCGATCCGGCGCAACGTGGTGACGTCGAGGCGCCCCGCCTGGGCATGGAGCTCGAGGCCGGGCACGACTGGGAGCCGTAGCCAGGCTTCGGGGAGCGGAGGCACTCCGGGCGGCACCGCCGGTGCTGGCCACGGCATGGTCTGGTCCGGCGAGGACGTGGCACTCAGCGCGGCGATGGCGTCGAGCGACTCGCCAGCTTCCTGGCGCGACCGCACCTCGATGAGCCGCTGCAGATGCTCGCGGTCGTAGTGTTTGCCACGTCCCGTGCCGTGAGGCGCCCGAACGAGACCGCGCTGGATGTAGAAGCGGATCGTGCGACGCGTGACGCCGGAGAGCGCTTCGAGCTCGGTGATGTCGAACTCGGAGTCGGCGGGTGAGTCGGTCGTGGAAGCGTCGTCGGTCACGAGGGTCAACGTAACAGCTTTAGTGTCGCGTTGCAAGTGTCGCGTTTCACTTCGGTGGCGAAAGGTGATCTTTCCGGCTAGCCTGCGGCCGCAATGATGCGCCTGCTCGCGAGACCACCGAGTCGCTCCCTCCCCGCTTGGGTCGCTTTGGCCATCATCCTCCTGTCCGTTCCAGCGCCTGCGAAGGACATGCAGGGCAAGTTCGGCGTCGGCTTCATGCAGTCGTTCGGTGGCGTGAGCGGGCTCTCCCTCCGCTACTGGCTCTCGCGTTCGGTCGCTCTCGAGCTCGACACCGGCGTGGCTTTCGCCACGAGCACAGGCGGACAAAACGCCACTGCGTTCGTCGGGGCCTTCGGCGTCTTCTACGCCGCGGTACAACACCGCACGGCGAACCTGCTCGTCGGGGTCCGTGGCGACTTCGGTGTGCGAAACGCGCCCAGTGACGCGCCAGCGACGCGCCTCGAAGACGCCGTCGATGTTCGTACCGCCCCTGCAGCCGGAGCGTTCAACGGTTCGACGTTCCAGTTCAACCTCGAGATCCCGCTCATCATCGAGTATTTCCTGAGCGATTCCGTATCATTACAGCTCGCGACCGGGATACTCCTCGTGTTCGTTCCGGAGCAAGGCACCTTCCTCAACGTGGAGGGCATCGCCTACGAAGACTCGAGCTTCGTGCTTGGACTCGGCACGGGCGGCTTTCTCGGCAGTCTCGGTGTCACGTTCTGGTTCTGATCGCGTCGAGGTCTCCGTTCCATGCACCGTCCCTGCTACCGACTGCTGAATGCCCTCTCTGGTCTCGCCATTCTGGTGCTCGAGGGCACACTCGGCGCCTGTAGCGACGTAAGTGAGGAGGTCGTAGGCGCTCCGGATGTCCTCGATGCCACGGGGACGACGGACGACACGAAATCGGTGGATTCGAACGACGCGACCCCCGGGGCGGGAGCCGATCTCGGGCTCACGAGTGACACAGCCGACTCGGCCGAGAGCGCGGACAGTGACAACGCGCTCGACACCGACGACAGCAGCTTCGAAGACAGCAGCTTCGAAGACAGCAGCTTCGAAGACAGCAGCTTCGAAGACAGCAGCTTCGAAGACAGCAAGCTTGAAGACAGCAAGTTTGAAGACAGCACGTCTGAAGACAGCAGCGACGCGACCGACGACACGGTCACTCTGCTGACGGAGGCCACGCCACCCGCAGAAGCGGCGTGTGGGCACTTCGAGACGCGTCGTCTCTACGACCGGGTCCTACTCCGAAGCGCCGGCGCGCTGGCCATGTGGGACTCGGAAGGTGGCACGCTGTCGCCTTTCGGCCCAGGCCTGCCCGGCCTGACCGGCGCCCCACTCTCTCGCCCAGGTGTCATCGGCAGCGCCGAAGTGCTCGCGTCGACCTCCGATGGCGCCGAATGCCGCGTGGTCGGGCTGGACGCCAGCGGTGGCGTGGTCTTCGACGTCGGCTTCTCCGCACTGTCATGTTCGCCGCTCGCGTCATCGGCGTCGGGCGTCGTCCTGGGCACCACAGTCCCGGAGGGCGCGCGCGTCGAGCGGCGGTCGACCATCGACGGCGCGTTGGTCGGTGTGGCCGCGCTCCCAGGCCCATCGACCACCACGCCGAGCCGACTCGCGTCGGGCGAGCTCACCGTGGGCCACGGCGGGACCGTCTCCGTGCTCTCGGACAGCCTCACCGTGCTGGCGAGCGCGAACGTCGACCTCACCGAGATTACCCGCATCGTGACCGGCGAAGGGGGGCTGGTCCTCGCGCTGGGCCGCTCGTCCGACGTCAGCGCCGGCCTCGGCGACCGGCTCGTGCGCCTTCACTTCGATGGGACCACGCTGACGACGCTCGACGTGGCGACCCTCGATGGGGCAGCGCTCGCCGAGCCCGTCGTCCTCGACGGCTGTCTCGACCCAGCGGCGAACGGCAGCTCACACTGGTGGTGTCCGAATGGGCTCGTGGCGGTCGGCGGCGCCGGTTTCCTCGCGATCTATGATCTGCTCACGGGCGCGGTAGTGACGAGTGAGGTCGTGACCGGGGATGTCACAGGGCTCGCGACCCTCGCAGATGGGCGCATTCTGTCCATGCGGCGCTCAGGCAACGACGCCACGATGGTGGCGCTCGACATCCTCGGCGGTGCGCCGGAGTCGGTCGTCCTCGACGCCGTGACCGCGGCGGCGCCCGAAACGCCACCCTGCCCCGCCAGCCCACTCGTCGAAGAAGACGGGCGGGCGCGCTGGGTCGCCCTCGCGGCGCTGCGGGACGTCGAAACGCGCGCTGGTGGTCCCGGACCCGGGTGGGCGCGATCGGGCGGCGACGTCCTCGGCGGCGGCGACCGCACGCGCGCCGGGGCTCCCTGTGCACCCACCGAACAGGTCGCGTTCGCTCGCGATCTGCGCCTCGCTGGCGGCGCCGTCGCCACGACGCTCACGGAGCCGGTGGTCGAATCGATCACGGCGGCGACGGTACGCGACGACGGGGAGCTGTTCCTCGCGGGCGGGCAAGTGCCGAGCGGAGGCGCTACCACGCTTTGGCTACGCCGGTTGTCGGCGTCGGGGTTTGTCCGGTGGGAGACCAAGGTCGGCGACGCGACCGAGTCCGTCGCAGCAGTCGCAACACTCGGAACGCGCATCGTCGCCGTGGGGACCCGCAGCGACGGCGGCGTCACGGCACGCGTCATCGCACTGTCCGAGGCGGGGGACGTCACGGGCGACGCGGCCTTCTCCAGCGCCCTTGGCGGCTCTCGCGCCGTCGACGTCGCCCCTCTCGACGAGGACGTCTGGGGCGTGCTCGTTGAGGACGTCGACGGCCTCGGCACGACGGCGCCGCGGCTCCTGATCGTCGACGTCGGGGGCCTGGGTCCATCCGAGCTCGACTCCGTTCCACTCGACTGGGGCACCTTTGACGCAGGGGCAAGCGTCAAGAGCACCGGCGGGGCGCTCTTCGTCGGTGGGTACACTGTCGAAGAAGGCAACGCGACCGCGCCCGCCGTCGTCCAGCGCATTGAACCCGACGGCTCGTCGCCCTGGACGCGGCTCTTGAGCACGACCGACGTGACGCGTCAGCTCATCGACCTCCAGGTCGTGGACGGCGTGCTCATGGGCCTCGAGCGCTGGCCTGGCGCTCCAACGGAACGAGGCGCCGTCGTGCTCCTCGACCCGAGCTCGGGCGATGTCTTGAGCGAGACCGTCTTCACGGCGGCACCCAAAGCGATCGCGATGGGTCCAGATGGCCGCCCGCGTGTCCTCACCGACTTCGCGACGATCGTTCGCCTCGACGGCCCGAACGTCGACGTGTTGGCCGACCTGGCCGACGACGCAGGGACGGTCTTCTTCACGGCGCGAGCGCTCCTGCCGGCACCGGACGGGTCTATCGTGGCCGGAACCTTGAGCGATAGCTCAAGCGCGCGAGGGCGCGTGATTCGGACGACCGCGTTGGGCGCGACCGCCTGCGGAGTCGCGGGCCGGTGCCTGCTGCAGAGCTGTGACGACCAGAACGCCTGCACGGTGGACACCTGCGATCCGGCGACCGGAGCGTGCGCCAACGATCCGCGTGCAGTGGGCTCGCCGTGTGGCACGGGGCTCGCGTGCGATGCCGTGGGGACGTGCCTCTGAGTTAGGGCGCGAGCGGCGGCGCGTCTGGGGCTGGATCGGCGCTCCCACCGACAGTCCACTTGCGATCCCCCTTGGGGCACGTGACGGTCGTGTCGTCGTGCATCGCGGGATCCTGCCCCTGAATGTCTTTGGCGTAGACCCAGGTCGCCTTTACTCGGGACGCGTCGATGTCGACGAGCGTGTAGCCCTGACTGCCGACCTCGGCGTGCCGGATGTGCGGATTGAGCTGCTGTGCGATGTCGGCGACACCCTCGAAGTTGGGTGCAAACGACGTAATCCCGGGTGTGACGAGCTCGACGCCCAGGGAGCCGTCGCCGGTCGAGGGGTCGTAGGTGTGGAAGTCGCGCGGAAGGTCGTTTCCCCACGTGCTGTGGATGTCGCCCGTGAAGACGACCATCGAGTCGATGCCGTTCTCGGCGACGGCGTCGTAGAGGCGCTCTCGGGCGGCGGGGAAGCCGTCCCACTGGTCGTAGTTGAGGGGCGAGGTGCCATCTGTAAGCGGCGCCAACATCACCTGCTGGGCGACGAGGAACCAGCGTCCCCCGACCTCGGCGGCCCGCGCGGCGAACCACGCCTCCTGCTCGGTTCCGAGTAGGGTTCGTTCGGGCGCGTCGAAGCCCTCGGGAGCATTGGGGTTAATTGGCTCCCCTCGCCCTTCGATGCGGGTGTCGAGCATGACGAGCGAGGCGAAGTCACCGAACTCGAAGGCGCGGTAGATGGGATCGCCGAGCTTGCCTCGCACGGGGAGCCATTCACGCCACGCCTTCTCGCACATCTCGCGGCGCGCATCCCACGCAGCGCCGGAACGCCCGAAACCGCCGCCTTGCCAGGCGTTGTTGCCGAACTCATGGTCATCCCAGACGATGAACCACGGGTGTTGGCGGTGGGACTCTTGGAGGTCGAGATCGAGGCGGTAGTGGCCGTAGCGTTGACGCACTTCTTCGAGGGTCGCGATCGACTTCGCGGGGACGATGGGACGGACGGCGCCGCTTCGAGGTCCGCCCTCGTAGATGTAGTCGCCGAGGAAGACCACGGCGTCGAGGTCGGCGCGGCTGCCGATGTGGCGGTGCGCGTAGTAGTAGCCGTTCTGGTACTCCTGACAGGAGCCCAGCGCGAGCCGGAGACGCGTGCGACCGCCGGTCGTTCGCGTGCGACCGACAGGCGAGCTCCGCCCCAGTGACTTGAAGCGGTAGTAGTAGGTGGTGTTGGCCGCGAGCCCCGTCGGGTCGACTTTGGCCGTGAAGTCGTCGTCGGGGTGAGCCTGGGTCCAGCCGGCCGCGACGCGATCGACGAACTCAGCATCGAGCGCCATCTCGTAGAAGACGTCGAGAGGGTCCGCGCCGGGGGCCGAGGTGCGGGTCCAGAGGATGACGCGATCGTCGAGTGGATCGCCGCTTGCCACGCCGTGCCGGAAGAGGTCCTCAGGGCCGAGAGGGCCGTCGTACGCGTACTCTGGGAGGGGCTCTTTCGGGCCGGCGTCGGGGGTGACGTCTTCCACCACGTCGTTGCTCGTGTCGGTTACCCCGCCGAGGTCGCCCGGATCGAGGACGTCCTCAGTGCCGTCGGTCGTACCGAGGTCGCCCGAGTCGCTCGTGGCGTCGCCAGCCGCGTCAGTCGTCGGCGCGGAGTCCGAGCTCGACTCACAGGCGACCGCATGAGCCAGGGCTGCAAACCCGGTCCCCTTGATGAACTTCCGTCTCGAGATCACAGCGACTCCTGCAGGTGCACGGGAACTCCCGGACCGCGGCGCCGTGTCCCGCGCCGCCGAACAAGGGGCATCAGGCTAACATGACCGCCGACGTGCCCGTGCGCCCAGATGAGACGTGTCTGGGAAAATCTTGGGTATCCGTCGACACGGCGGGGGCGGTAGTCTTCCAGGAGAGGATACCGAAGCCGCGTACTTCAGGGCGGGCGGATCATCCAACAGGTAGAGGACCGATCAGGTGAGTTCATGTCCAATTTGACTGCCGCCGCCCAGAGCCCCATTCGGGTGTTCATTGCGGACGATCACGAAGTCGTTCGCCGCGGAATCCGAGAGCTGCTGACAGACGCCGGTATGGAGGTCGTTGGCGAAGCACGACACGGGTGGGAGGTCTTGAACGCCACCTCGGTCGATCGCTGGGACGTCCTCTTGCTCGACCTCTCGCTCCCGAAGATCAGCGGCCCCGAAGTGCTGAAGCGCCTACGGGAGCGGCGCCCGTCCCTGAAGGTCGTGGTGCTCTCGATGTACCCGCCCTCGCAATATGCGCCGGCGTTGCTTGCGGCGGGCGCCTACGCGTACTTGTCCAAAGACGAACCCGGAGACGCGATCGTCGAGACGATTCGGGCAGCTCGCGCCGGCCTGCCAGCCCCCGGCGGCCTCCCAACCCCGGCACCCGGCGCCCGCCCGCCGCACCTCGAGCTCTCCTCGCGCGAACATCAAGTCTTCACGCTCATCCTGCACGGTCGGGCCGTGGGAGACATCGCGGCCGAGCTCGACGTTCGATCGAGCACGGTGTCGACCCACCTCGCGAAGATCCGAGAGAAGCTCGGTGTGCGCACGGTCGGTGAGATCTTGAACTACGCCTACCACGCCGGGCTCATCGACCGACCGAGCCTCGGCGACGCTCACCTCGACGCCGACTTCGACGTCGCCGACGCGGAGAGCAAAGCGTCGTGATGCGGTCGCGGGTGCTCTGGCTCACGTTGGCGGGGTGTACGGCCCCAGTGGCTGGGCCGTCGCCCTCGACGTCCGTCGAGGCTCCGATCGTGTCGGCGTCGACGCCGCCCAACCCAGCCGCCCTGACGCGCCCCAAACGCCCGATCTTGGTTGGGGGGTGCCTCACGCGCTGTACGTCACCGCTGGAGTCGGCGACGGCGTTCGCACGTCATTCCGCCAACGGTGACGGTGCGGGACTGGTGGCGCACCTCGACACCGCTGAATTGGTCGCTTTTGGCGAGTCGCTAGGGGAGACGTGGGCGCGGGACGGCGAGAAAGACGCCGCACGGCGGGCCGGCATCGAAGCCTTTGTGTCGCGCTGGTTGGCAGAGTCGCACGCGACGGATGGCGCGACTGCGGAGCCGCAGCTCTCACGTGGCGCGGATGCCGAGAAAGCGACGGCCCTTTGGAGCGCCCCGAGTGGGCACCGGTACCGACTGACGCTCGGGCGACGCGGGCTCGAGTGGCTGGTGCGCGGTATCGAGCGCGTCGCTGAATAGGTGCATCGCGAGGCGCCCTCCGTGAGCCGACTCGCCGAACGCCCGCGTGAGTGGCTGCTCCACCGCTTCGCTCAGGGCGGCACGGCCCGACCCGTGGGCAGCGTGAGCCGGCCGAGCGCAGACTGCACGAGCTCCGAGGCCAGCTTACCGGTGCGATTCTCGTGGTCGCAGGTCGGGTTGACCTCGACCACTTCGACGCCCAGGAGCGCTTGAGTGAGGTGCGCGTATTCGCAGACGAGGTGGGCTTCCCGGAGCGTCAGGCCGCCCGCGACCGGGGTGCCGACGCCGGGCGCGTAGTCGGGATCGACGCCGTCCATATCGAAGCTCAAGTGGACGCCGGCCGTGCCAGTCGTCGTGCGTTCGAAGGCCTCTTGGGCGCAGGTCGCGAGGCCGCGCGTATCGATCTCGGTCATCGTGTAGACGCGCAGCCCGAGCCGCCGAACGAGCTCGGCCTCGCGCGAGTCGACGTCGCGAGCGCCGATGACGACCACGTTGCGAACGTCGAGGGCCGGCTCGCCCCCGGCGATCTCGACGAGCTCCCGCGGCCCGTGGCCGAGCAGGACGGCGAGCGGCATGCCGTGGATGTTCCCCGAGGGGGAGATGTCCGGCGTGTTCATGTCGGTGTGCGCGTCGACCCAGACCACGCCGAGCTTCTGCCCCCGGCGGCGCAACGCGCGCGCCAGGCCCGAGATGGTCCCGATGGCCTGCGAGTGGTCGCCGCCGAGGACGACGGGGAAGAGGCCGTCCTCGACTTGACGCTCGACGCGATCGGCGAGGTCACGGCACGCGGCCGCGACCTCGGGCAGGTAACGTGCGCACGTGTCGCCAGACTCAAGTTCTTCGGCACGCGGGACGCTGATGTGGCTGATGCGCTTCACGTCGTGGCCGAGGCGCGCAAGGCCCGGCAGCAGTCCAGCGACGTAGATGGCGCTCGGCCCCATGTCGGTGCCGCGACGGCCGGCGCCGAGATCGAGGTGAACGCTGGTGACGGCGAGGTCCACGGGCGCTCGCTCAGGCCTTGATCCCGATGCGAGCGTAGAGGAAACGCTGCACCCAGAGCGGGCCGATGAGGAGGAAGGCGAGATCATCGAAGAAAGACGGCTTCTTACCCTCGATCTTGTGCCCGTAGAACTGGCCGATCCAAGCGAGCACGAAGACACCGACCGACGCCGGCAGGAGCACCCCAAAGCGCTCGAACGCGTGCACGACGCCGAGCATCACGGCGATCTGGACGATCATGCCGAGCGCCATCACGACGTTGAGCGAGAAGTAGAACGCGAGCCCGAGGGCGGCACCGATGGTGGCCCAGTTCACCCACAAGGAGATGGGGCTCGATGCCCACGGGATCGGGATGGCCCAGAGCATCCCGAACACGCTCATCATGATGAGCGGCACGCAGATCTTGTGGATCATCTGGTTCTGCGGGTTCTGGTGGCTCTCGCCGTAGGCGTCCATCCATTGAGCGTAGGTGCGCATCTGCTCCTCCTTAGCCGCGATACAGGTGGGAGCGTACCTCAGTGGGGCCAAAGAGTCGTCGTTAGGAAGGGTTCGTTGCCAAGCGCGAGCCCCGAAGGCATCTTGGGGGCGTGAAACTGACCCGCCTCGTCCTCAAAGACTTCCGATGTTTCGGGCAGCTCGACCTCGACTTTGCCTCTCCGATCACGTTGCTCGTTGGTGTGAATGGCGCGGGTAAGTCTTCGATACTAGAGGCACTCTCGGCTTCGGTCGGGCTGTGGGGTCGGGCCATTGTGGACAGCCACGCCGATCCCGGAAGTGTTGGGGCCAGCATCCGCGGAGAAGTCGTACGTCGACAGCGAGCAGACGACGCCGCTCCGTTGCAGGCCGCCATTCCAGAGGAAGCCGCGCAGCTCAGCTTGTGGCTCGAACTTCCAAGCGGAAGTGGCCGAGTTGACTTCCGAGTCATGCCTTCCGAAGTGAGCACCCCGGGCACGGCTGACGCCGCTCTGTGGTCGATGATTTCGGGCACCGTGACGTCCATAAGGGACGGAGAAGGGGTCACGTTGCCCGTCCATGCCGCCTATTCTGTCCGGCGCGCGACCAAGGAACCGGGTCGAACGTTCAAGGTCACTTCCCGAGCCTCCGGTTACATCGGCTCGATGGGTGCGACAGTCGACGTGGGTGCACTCCGCGAGTGGCTCGGCGAGATGACCGCAATCGAGCTGCAAGAGGGTCGCGAGGTCCCGGAGCGTGGTGCGGTCGAGCGAGCCGTACTGGACTGCCTCGAGGGCGCCTCTTCCTTCATCTACCAGTTTCGAAGCCGAGAGCTCCTGCTGACCCTCGACGACCTGACCCTCCCGCTCTCGATGTACAGCGACGGGATTCGGAGCCTGGTCGCGATGGTCGCGGACATCGCGTGGCGTTGTGCCGTCCTGAACCCCCACTTCGGCGCCGACGCCGCACGGGAGACACCGGGCGTCGTCCTGATCGACGAGATCGACCTGCACCTGCACCCGAGCTGGCAGTGGCGAGTACTCGATGACCTCCATCGAGCGTTTCCCAAGGTGCAGTTCATCGTAACGACCCATTCGCCGCAGGTCATCGCGAGCGTCGACGCATCAGCGCTTCGAGTGCTCGGCGCAGATCGCCAGGTTCACAAGGTCGAGCATAGCAAGGGCTGGGACGTGGGCCACGTGCTCGAGGACATCATGGGCGTGCCATCCCGACGTGCAGACATGCAGGCGCGTCTGCAGGCGCTCGACGTGCTCATCGACAACGGTGAGCTCGACGCGGCGAAGCTAGCCGTGGCGGCGTTACGAGATGACCTCGGGTCGGACTACCCGGATGTGACGAGAGCCGAGTGGTCGTTGCGCATGGCCGAAGTGGAACGGGACACCGACCCGTCCGAAGTCGAAGCCGACGCCGAGCCGTGATCCACCTCGCCAAGAGAAGGGCCGAGCCACCGGGCTTAGCTGAACGGCGTCGTACTCCGGATCTTTCGGGGTGGGATCTAGGTCCCGCGACCACCGAGGTCCGAGAAGCCCTCGAAGCCGACCAGCTTGGGCTCTGCGCCTACTGCAACCGTCGCCTCGACGCCGGTTGGCGAATCGAACACTGGGTACCCCGCAGCGTCGAGTCCACGAAGACCTACGAGTGGACGAACCTCCTCGGCGTGTGTTCTGGGCACTCTGGGGAGCGACCGCGTGACCTCCCGGCCCTACCCAATCCCATGGAAGGACGGTCAGAACACTGCGACGCATCCAAGCGCAACACGTTGCTTTCGCTGAATCCCCTGAAGCCGGCAGTGACAGGCGAAGTGAAGTACTCGCGCTCCGGCCGGGTCGAAGGCACGTCAGCGGCGGCCGCAGCCGACGTTCTGACGCTGAACTTGAACCAATGGCGTCTCCAGTCGAACCGGCGGCTGGTCTGGGAACGCGCCGAGCAGGCGCTACATGAGGCTGGGTGGTCCGAATCGGCCCTAAATCACCTGGACCGAGCAGTGAACTCCGCGGATGCCGACGGCAAGCTGCCGGCGTACGTGAGCACGCTGCGCGGCGCGTTGCCGCGATGGCGCGCCGTGGCCAAGGGAATGCGCGCACAGCGTGGGTGAGGTCTAGTGACCATTGCGCCAAGCCCGCGTCTCCGGGATAACGCCACGCCATGAACGCTCTCGGCATCGGCATCGGACTCGCCATGGACGCCGCCGCCGCCAGCGCGGCGCTCGGGCTCTCGAGCGGCGCCCACGTCAAGGCCGCCGCGATTCGAGTCGCCGTCGTCTTCGGCGGCTTCCAGGCGCTGATGCCCGCGCTCGGGTACGGCGCCACGTCCCTCGGCGGTGGCTTGGTCGAACGTGTCGCGGGGATCGCGCCGTATCTCGCGGCGGCCGTGTTCTTCGTACTCGCGCTGAAGCTCGCCAAGGAAGCCTTCGCGCCCGAGGAGACCTCGGACTCGAACACGTCCTGGGCGGCGCTGCTCCCGATCGGGATCGCGACCAGCATCGACGCGCTCGCCATCGGCGCGGCTGTCCGGCTGGTGGGCGAAGCTGTCTGGCCCGTGTGCCTCGCCGCCGGCGTGGTCACCGCAGTGCTGTCCGCAGCCGCGCTCCTCGCCGGTGACGCGCTGAGCCGAAATGCCCATAGCGGCAAGGTCTTACGCCTCGTCGGCGCTCTCATCCTCGCGGGTCTCGGAGTGCAAGCGGCGCTTGGCTGAGCTAGACTCCGCGCGGAGGTCGCCAAGTCCCGATGTCGTCACTCAAATCGTCTCTTCTCCACGTCGCCGCAGTCGCGCTGGCCGGATGCGCCGCCGACTCAGGGACCTCAGGCACGACTCCGCTGACCCTCACGTTGCCGCTCGGACTGCCGCAGCCGCCCATCCCGACCGACAACCCGCTCACGGTCGAAGGCGTCGAACTCGGGCGGCACCTCTTCTACGACCTGCGCCTGAGCGGCAACGGAATGCAGGCGTGCGCATCTTGCCATCTGCAAGACAAGGGCTTCGCGGACGGGAAGACGGTCTCCGAGGGCTCGACCGGGCAGTCCACGCCGCGCAACTCGATGGGCCTCACGAATGTGGCGTTCAACACGACGCTGACCTGGGCGAACCCATCGCTCAAGACCCTCGAGCAGCAGATCAAGGTCCCGATGTTCGGCGAGTTCCCCATCGAGCTCGGCATCACGGGCAACGAAGAGACCGTGCTCCAGCGCTTCCGCGACGACCCTGATATGGCGGCGCGCTTCGTGGCGGCCTTTCCGGACGATTCGGATCCCATCGACTTCGACAACGTGGTGAGGGCGCTCGCCAGCTTTGTGCGCACCGTCGTCTCCGGCGACACCCCCTACGATCGGTACGTCTACGGCGGTGACTCTAGCGCCCTCTCGGCGAGCGCCAAGCGCGGCCTCGACCTCTTCTTCAGCGAGAAAGCCGAGTGTTTTCACTGCCATGGCGGCTTCAACCTGAGCGGCGCCTCGACCCACACGGGCGTCACTCTCAACGAGTCGAGCTTCTTCAACAATGGGCTCTACAACGTCGACGGCATGGGCAGCTACCCCGCCGGCAACACGGGGCTCATCGAGTTCACGAAGAAGGCCGACGACATGGGCCGCTTCCGGGTCCCAACGCTGCGCAACGTCACCCTGACCGCGCCGTACATGCACGATGGCAGTATCGCTACTCTCGAAGACGTGGTGCGCACCTATGAGGCCGGCGGGCGCCACCTCGAATCGGGCGACAATGCCGGCGATGGCCGCGCGAACCCCTACAAGTCGCAGTTCGTGCCCGGCTTCACGCTCACCGATCAGGAACGCGCCGACCTGCTCGCCTTCCTCGAATCGCTCACCGACCCGACGCTCGCGACGAACCCGGCGTTCAGCGACCCATCCCCAAACGACTGAACTCGCTTACGATTTTGGCTCCCAGAGCCACTCCGACTCGCCCAGCTTCCGGGCCACCCACCGGCTCCACACGAAGAGCGCGTCGGACAGTCGGTTCAAGTAAGGCACTACGAGCTCCCCAATCGGCTCCTCGCGCGACAGCGTGATCGTGATGCGTTCGGCCCGCCGGCACACGGTACGCGCCTGGTGCAAGAAGGCGTTGACGGGACCGCCGCCCGGCAGAACGAAGCTCGTGAGGTCCGGCAGCTCCTCGTTCAGTTGGTCCATGAGCTGTTCGAGCGCGTCGATGTCGCCTTGATCGATGAGCGGCATGGTGGCCCAGCGGTCTTCGATCCGGGTCGCGAGGTCGGCCCCGAGGTTGAAGAGGTTGTGCTGGAGCGACTTCAGCCAACCCGCGAGGATGGCCTTCACCTCGTCCGGCGCGGGGCTCTGTTCGAGGAAGGTTCGTGCGAGCCCGATGATGGTGTTTAGCTCGTCCACGGTCCCGTAGGCCTCGATTCGGAGCGAGTCCTTCGGGACCTCTTGAGCGCCCACGAGCCGGGTCGTGCCTTTGTCGCCGGTACGGGTGTAGATGCGGTTGAGTCGAACCATTCGGAGGCCTCGTCCCGGGCGCGCCGGGCGTGTGGGGTCGCGGCTGAACGCAGAAGGACGTTCGGTGCCGGTCATGGTAATCTGAGAAGATGCAACTTCGCCCTCGATTGCCACATCGCCACTCTCTGATCGCGTCGATTTGCGGCGGCCACTCGGGTCCCTGCGTCGCCTTGGCAACCGCTGCCCTCCTGCTCACGGCGTGCGAGAGCGACGACGCGGCCCCCGCCGCCGACGCCGCAAACGCCGAGGTCGGCACCGAAGGCACGGCGGACGAGGTCACCGATGGCGCGGAAACGAACGCCCCACCCGCGACGGGCATCCCCGGCACGCTCGTCAACTTCGACCTCGCGTCCGAGGCGCTCATGGACGCCCCGTGGCCGACCGACCTCCGTCGAGACCCCGTGACGGGCCGGCTCGACCTCACCGGCTTCCCGAATCCCGGCCAGATAGACCTCCTCGGGCGCTACATCGCCTCGGCCGAGGACAACCTCGACGGCTGGGGCATCACGTCGGCGGCCTACTTCACCTTCGCGTCGGCGATCGATCCGGCCACGTTGCCCGACGCGAAAGCGAGCACGCAAGGCACGGCGTCGGTGATGGTCGTCAACCTCGACGAAGACAGCGGCGCGTTTGGGGAGCTGATCCCGGCCGATTCGACGTGGATCGGGACGGAGGGCTACCAGTACGTGCCCGACAACACCTTGATCGTACAGCCTTTCTACGGCCGCGCCCTCCGAGGGGGCACGACTTACGGCGTCGTCGTCTTCCGCTCGGTGATGGACGCCGAAGGTAAGGCGCTCGGACAGCCGCAGGTCGTCGCGGCGGGCCTCGCCGATCAAGGCCCCCTGGCAGATCTGTACGCGCCCCTCCGCGAGTGGCTCGCACGCGCCCGCATCGAACACGGCGACGTCGCGGCGGCCACCGTCTTCACCACGGGGCAGCCCACGAAGGAGCTGAAGGACATCGCGACATGGGTGGACGACGACGCGCCGGCGCCCGCGTTGGTCGACGTGGCCGTCTCCGAGGACAACGTGAGTGGTTTCGAGCTCGTCGAAGGCCATTACACGAGCTCGAATCTGCAAGCGGGCGTCGTGCCGTACGATGAAGAAGGCGGCGCCTTCGTCATCGGCGCCGCAGGCCCCGAGGTGCAAGCGACCGAGTCACTGCGCTTTGCCCTCGCAGTGCCCTCCGGCGAGGCGCCCGCGGCGGGCTGGCCCGTCGTCCTCTATGGCCACGGCACCGGCGGCGACTACAAGTCCATGCTGACGGGTTCGAAGTATTCGGTGGCCAAAGAGCTCACCAAACGCGGCATGGCGGTGATGGGCATCGACCAACCCCTCCACGGGCCGCGCGCCCCTGAGGGGACGAACACGGACGTCGCCTCGTTCAACGTCTTCAACCCCGAGGCCTTCCGGTGCAACTTCCGGCAGTCGGCCGTGGACGTGCTCTTTCAAGCCCGCTTCGTCGCCGAGGTCGGGACCGTCGCGGGCGCTGGCGTCTCGGTGAAGCTCGACCCAAACAACATCCACTTCCTCGGCCACAGCCACGGCGGACTATCGGGCGCGCTGCTGGCGCCCTTCGCAGAGCGAATCCGCTCCTTCGTGCTCTCCGGAGCGGGGGGCGGCATCGCCTACACGATACGACTCCGCAAGGATCCCGCGGACTTCAAGCTCCTCGTCGAGACGCTGCTCCAGATCTCGGACCCAAACGAGCTGATCATCGGCCACCCGGTCTTGGCCCTCGTGCAAGCGCTCGTCGAGACCACCGATCCTCTCGCCTATGCGCGCCACTTCCGGAACCCACCCGGTGACCGCCCCCCGCTCGACCTGCTCCTCACCTCCGGGGTCGATGACGCTCAGACCCCAGCCGTCACCGCGCTCAACCTGGCCTCGACCGCGGCGATGCCGATCCTCGCGCCCGGCCCCTTGCCGTCGCCCGGGCACGACTCGCAATCGATCGCCATCGTTGCGACGCCGCTCGAAGGCAACATGCTGAACGCGTTCGGGAAAGGGACCATGGCCGTCGCGCAGTTCGCGGACGCGGACCACTTCGCGATCTTCGACGACGAACGCGCAGGCCCCCTCTACCTGGGCTTTCTGAACTCGGCCCAGAAGGCCGACCCGCCCGTTCTGAAGTAGCCGTGCAAGACCCCGTCCTCGCGGCGCAATGCGATGCGCTGAACCAGGCCGTACGCCAGAAGCGCGTCCCGAAGGTGCAACGCGCCGAAGCGCGGCGACTCCTCGGTGCTGCGTTCGCGTTCGAGGCCGCGCTCGAGGAGGACAACGAGGCCCCCCAGGTCGACGACGACCGCCAAGCTCGCATCGCCGCCCTCATCGACGCTATCGAGGTGTTGCTCCGAAGCGCGGGCGGGCCGGCTGACACCTTCCGCCCGGTGACCTCGCGCCGACGACTCGACCCCGTCCGAATCCGTTGCGCCCGCCCGCTTTCGTTGCGCGGGCTGGCCGCCGTCGCGGCGCGTTACTTAGACATGGGCAAGAAGCTGGACGACCGCGTGGAGTGGATGTGGGCGCGTTGCAAACAGAATCAGCTCGAGCCGAAGCGAGAGCTGACGGCCCGCGAGAAGGCGGCCGAAGAGTTCAGCGGCGACGATCTCGAGTTCGTCTGGGGCAAGAAGCGCCTTTGATCACCCGCCTTCGATTGGCGCTGGCGCTCGCCGTCGCGCTCCCGATCGCGTCGAACGCCGCCACCTACCCCGGCGGCGTCGTCTCGGCGCTCCGCGGCCCATACGCCTACGTCGCCGGCCCAATCCCACGAGGCGTGGACGTCGCGGTCAAACGGGCCTCGGCCTACGCCCGGATCATGGCGGACTTCGCCATCGTCGAACAGACACTGACGCTCACGAACAACGGGGACCGAACCTCATTCTGGGTTGGCGTCGATCAGGCGGCGCTCTCTCGTGGGCGCAACCCCATCCGCACGTCGGGCCCCCTCGCGGCGCGGGCCTGGCTCGACGGCGCCGTCCTGAACGAGACCGATATTCGAATTCGAGACCACGTGCTCGACGACTCCGACGGCTACTCGGTCGGCCTACGAATCACCCTCCCCAAGGGCGATCACGTCTTCACCCTCGCCATCGCCGTACAAACGGTCTCCGACTCCACAGACGGGGACGTAAGGCGGCCCGCCGGCAGCGGCTGGTCCCACCTGGCGCTCGAGCTCCCCGGTCTCGGTGAGGGCTTCATGGCCGACGAGGGCGCGCCGGAGACCATCGCCGTGGAGCTCGAGTTCGAGCCCTCCATCGAAGGCGAGACGCTCACCGCACTCGAATGGACCGACGACGCGGGCGCGTCGGGTCGTCGGTGGTATTGGCGGGTCCCGCCCGCGGTCACGCTCCGATACGAGACGTCGCCCCCGCCTGGCGATGACACGCCGCCCGCGGTGCTCGCGGCCTGGATTCGCGCCGGCTCGGCGGACGAGCTTGCACGGCGGGCCCGGGACGCCCTCTCGCGCCCACCCCAAGGTCACATCGTCATCGCGCCCGACGCTGTGGCGCTCGGCCGTCCGGGGGACACTCCCGAGACTCGAAACGAAGACGCCGAACGTGCCCGGCGCGCTCTCCTCGTCCCCGCTTCCGGGTTGTTCCTCATCGTGCTGATGTTGTATGTCCTGCGGCGCCGGACCGAACGCCGTCGTTCGACCATCCGGTAGCGCCCAGACGGGCACCGTACTCCGTAGCTGCGCCACTGGGCGCCCAAGTGACGCGCCTCTGGGCGCCTCGAGGTGGTGATGCTGGCATCGTGTTGGACCTGGGACGTCGACCCCGTGATTTTGCCGATCGCGGGACCGATCCAGATCCGGTGGTATGGCCTGGCCTTTCTGGGCGTCTTCTATTTCGGATATCTTCTGCAAGCGTGGCAGTTTGCGCGCGCCGGCCGCTCGAAGGAGATCGCCGCGCGTTTCGTCAACTGGGGCATCGTCGGCGTCTTCGTCGGCGCCTGGTTCGGCCACCGACTCTTCTACGAGTGGGACAAGGTCGTCAGCAACCCGCTCTACCTCATCGACATCCGGGGCGGTATCGCGGGCCTCTCGTCGCACGGCGCGACCTTCGGTTGCATCACCGTGCTCATCCTGTTCGGTCGAAAGTTCCGGATCCCGATCGGCGAGATGTTCGACCGCTTCATGTGGGCGTGCGCGTCCGCCGCGGCCTTCGTACGCCTCGGAAACTTCTTCAACTCGGAAGTCGTGGGTCGCCCGTCGGACGTCCCGTGGGCCGTGTGCCTTCCGCAATACGACGCGCACCACGGCTTGCCGCTGACGCCGCGACATCCGAGTCAGCTTTACGAGGTGCTCATCGGCATCGCGATCCTCGGGATCCTGACGCTCGTCGACCGCCTCGCTGGCGGGGAGAAGCGGCCCCGATGGCTGATGATGGGCACCTTCTTCACGCTCTACTTCGGCGCGCGCTTCGCTGTGGAGTTCGTGAAGGAGCAGCAGGGCGGCGTGCCGGACGATTGGAACATCACGACCGGCGCGATCCTCTCGATCCCGTTCTTCCTCACCGGCGTGGGCTTCATCATTTACGCGCTGAAGGCCCGTCTGCCGGCATCGGAGGGCGTCGCCACCATCGACGAGCCGCCCGCGCCGGAGCCCTCGAAATCAAAGAAGAAGTAGGATCTTACAGGCCCTTCGCCGCAAGTTCCCCAACGAGCGTGCGGTAGAAGGTGCGGTGGTCGAAGCCCGTGTTCGGGTTCGGGATGAGCGTCGAGAACTGACCGACCTCTTCCGAATGGTCCGCAGGGATGCAGCCGCGGAATCGGCCCCACTTCGAGCTCTTCACAGCCACGAGACCGTCGTGCCACTTGCCGTTCTTGCCGGCCCCGATGACGGGGGCGAGCGCGATGAACTCGGCGCGGACGCGATCGAAAGTGCCGGGGTTGGCGATGAAGACGTTGTCGCAGGCGCTGAGCAGCTCCTTGTCGGAGGCGTAGCGGGTGAGGCCGAGCACGCTGGAGACGCCGGCCCAGGACTCGTAGACGACTCGTTCGTCGTTCGGGTGTTGCGCGTTGAAATCGACGCTGCCGGCTTCTGAGAGGTCTTCGAGGGCGGCGCGCACGTCGGCACGTTCGCCCATGTCGCTAATCGAGGTCCCGAGCAGCTCGGCGAGCGCGTTCACGGCCGGATCAGCGACGCCGGGGACGAGGCGCAGCCCGAGATCGGCGGCGTTCGTCCCGTAGTGCGGCGTCGAGATCGTCGTGAGCGAGGCCACCCGGTCGCCGTAGCCGAGCGTCGTGATGAGGTAACGCGCGTCGAGGCCGCCCATCGAGTGCGCGATGATGTTGACCTTGGCGGCGCCACTCCGGAGGAGGACATCGTCGACGACCTTACGGAGCTGTTCGGCGCGGATCTCGATGGCGTCGAAGGGCGGCACCTCGGTCTGTACGACGATGTTGCCGTCCGACTCGAGCGCCTCCTTCACGCCGTCCCACGCGAAGATCCACTTGTGGCCGCCTGCGAAGCCGTGATGCAGAACGACCGGGTACCGTGCGTGTTCACCGGAGGGCGTCGAGAACAGGGTCGCGGGACCGCAGTCCGTGTCCTTTTGAGGGCAGAACCAATCGCACTCACCGTCGCCATACCAGCCGTTTCGGGTGCAGGGGTCGAAGGACCAGTCGGCCTTACCGACGTTCGCTTCGGACGCGATCGTCTCCTTGTCGGCGGTGGCCTCGCCGGCGTCTTCGGAGGCGCACGACAAGAGATTCGAAAAAAGTAAGAGGGCGACGAAGAGTCGGTTTCGCATACCCGATGGGTGTACTCAGGCGGGCCCCATTGTCCAGCACAATCAGGGAGTTTGCGAGTCCACTGGAGGCGCCAAGTCGAACTGAATCGACCGGGTCTCGGCCGAGACCATGCGGCACCACGTTTGTTCGCGGCTCGGGTTCGAGACCCGGAAGCAGTGCCGGCCCGGACGCAGCGACACGGTCGCGCGGTTCTTGCCGAGCGAACGGCCTTCGAGACTCATCTCGCCGAAGGGCTTCACCGTGACGACGACGGAGACCAGCGTGTCGGCGGCCGGCGTCGGGGCGGTGGCGACGGGCGCGGGCAGAGGCTTCGGCGTGGGACGTGCTCCCACGGCGCGGGCCGGGCGGATAGCAGGCGCCGCTTCGTAGAGTTCGATCTTTCGCCGTTCGCGGGAGTCTTCGGCGTCGGGACCACCGCCCGCCACCTGCAGCCCGTGTCGGGCGCGTGCCGATTCGGTCTCGGTCGAGCGACGTTCGACGTCGACTGCGGCCACGGTAGGCGAGCGCGCGGGCTCGGGCGAGGGCGCACGGGTCATGGCGAACGCAGCCGCGGCCACGACGGCGGCACCGCCGAGAACGAGCCACGGCGCCCACGAGCGGCGCGACGCCCCGCGCGAGAAGGTGCGACTGGCGCTGACCTCATCGAGGGCGAGGGAGCCTAGCGCCCGTTGGCGCCGGGTCGACGCGGGTGACGTCTGGCGTTCGGCCGAGTCGGAGCGGCCCGGCGGCCCGGCGGCGGGGGTGGGCGTCTCGGCGTCCGTCTCCTCCCACGCCGACGCCTGGGGTGCGAACTCGATCGCAGTCGTCGACGAGATCCCCTCGAAGTTGGACGACCGGGTCGGCTCGCTGACGTCCTTCTCCAGCAACGGCCGTGCGGCGGCCAGGAGGTGTTGGCGCAGCTGTGAGGCGCTGTCCCAACGCTCCCGCGGGTCCTTGGCCAGCGCCTTCATGATCACGCGGGAGAGCGCGGGCGGCACGACGCGCCCGTCCTGCAGGTGATCGAGCGGCTCCGGCGCCAGGGTGAGGTGCGCGACCATCACGCGCTGCGGATCCTTGTCGCGGAAGGGCCGATGGCCGGCGATGAGCTCGTAGGCAATGACACCGACGGCGTAGAGGTCGACCTTGGGACTCACTTCCTGCCGGGCGATGTACTCGGGCGCCAAGTAGCCGGTCGTCCCGATGAGCTTGTGTTCACCAGTGAGGGAGCCGCCGTCGCCGACGTGGTCGGCCCGCGCGATCCCGAAGTCGATGAGCTTCACGAAGTCCGGGTCGTCGCCGCGGCGCACCAGCATGATGTTCGCGGGCTTGAGGTCCCGGTGGACGACCCCGCCGCGGTGGGCCTCGGTGAGCGCGTCACAGAGCTGTCCGAGTATGTGGACGGTCCGCGAGAGGGGAATGGGCTGCTCCTTCGCGAGGACGCGCGAGAGGTCTTTGCCCTTCAGGAGCTCCAGGACGAGGTAGAGCCGGCCGGTGTCGAGCTCGACGCCGAAGTCGTGATAGGTGACGAGGTTGTTGTGCTGAAGGTGACAGACCGCGCGCGCCTCCACGAGGAAACGTTCGTGCGCCACCGCGCCACTCTCGTCGCGTGCGCCGGGATCGGGCGGCGGCAGCACTTTGATGGCGACTTGTCGCTGGAACTGAAGGTGTTCGGCGAGGTAGATGGTGCCCATCCCGCCCTGGCCGAGCCGACCGAGGATGCGATAGCGCCGGTCGAGCACATCGCCGGGCGCGAGGCCCTGGGGCTGGACCTCAACGGTCGGCGCCGGGGTCTGACCGCGCCCTCGCGCCGCGACTGGTCTCGTTGCCTCGCTCATGGTCGACGCCCTCCAGAGGGCATTCCTGCCTCACTCGGCCTCTGTTTCGGCTCCGATCGGACTTCGGTGCAAGGCGAGTCCGAGTTAACCGCAGAGTCGAACGCACCTGCCCGCGCGGCGTGTCTTCAGAGCGGCGCCCCGTACTGCAGCCCGTCCCCTTGCGTCAGGGTCACGCGGTAGTTGCCGCGCACCGCCTCGAAGCGCTCGATCGTATTGGGCAAATCCGGCCAACGGACCTCGATGACATCGATCTCGCACGCCCCTCCAAGGCCGAAGTGGAGAGAGAGGTCGTTCTGGAGTCCGTAGTGGCCGTATCCACCACCGAGCTCCTGAGTCTGGGTGCGGTCGCCGGTCGTGACGCGGACCCTCGCGCCGATGGCCGAGCGGTTGCTGCCCTTGCCCCCGATGAGCCGCACCACGAGCTGGTTGGCGCGGGGCGTGTCGTTACGGAAGAGGCGCACTTCGGCCGTCGGGAGGCACGACGGGTCGCCGCTGCAACGCGCAGTGCCGTGGCCCACGGCGACGTCGAGATCGCCGTCGCCGTCGAAGTCGGCCGTGGTCAGCCCCTGGGAGCGGGCCGGGCTGAGGCCGGCGTCGTCTGCCGCGAGCGTGAACGAACCGTCCGTACCCTGATGGTAGAGTCGCCCTCGCGTGCCGGGGTAGTCGGAGCTGCCGATGTAGATGTCCTCTCGACCGTCGGAGTCGAAGTCGAAGATCGCGGCGGTCATGTCGCCGTCGTTCCACGCGATCTCGGTGTGGTCGCCGCTCAACTCCTGAGCGCGTGTGAAGCGACCGTCACCATCGTTCAGCAGTACTTGCGAGGGATCTGACGACGACCCGACGTCCCAGTGCACGATGTCCGTCTCGACGAGGTCGAGATCGCCGTCCGCGTCGAGATCCCCCGTGGCGTGCGTGAAGGTGTTTCCTCCCAGCCGATAGGGCTCGCGGTCGGTCGAATGACTCCACCGCAGCGACTCACCTGGGGCACATCCGAAGACGTCGGGTGGCGCAGGGACGCCTTCGCAGTCCTCGGCGTTCGGGTTCAAGGTGCAGTAGCACTGCGCGTTGTAGTTCGTCGTCCAGTCGAGGTCGTCGTCCATCGCGACGGTCAAGTGAGGCGCTGGGACGTGCCAGGCCGTGCTGCCTTCGGAGAGCCAGAGGCCGTTCATGGCGCGACCGTAGCTGGCCGTGACGATGTCCGCGCTCCCGTCTCCGTTCAGGTCGGCCGCGAGCGCCCCCCAGGAGTTCTTGTCGGTGTTCGCGGAGTTCAGCGCGTCGATGAGCGACTGCGATCCGGAGTAGACGAAACCGAAGTCCGTCGTGACGTCCTCGAAGGCCCCCTGGCCGTCGCCTCGGTAGAGTCGATCGGGGAGAGGATAGCCCTCCGCGTCGGTCCCGAGTGCCGCGAAGGCGTCGAGGTAGCCGTCCCGGTCGGCGTCCGTGAGGACGACCGAGTTCACGGGCCAGAGCTGATTCTCGGCGCGGAGGTCGCCTCCCGGTGCCAGCTCGAAGCGCCCGTCGCTCATGGCGAGAAGGACCTCGGTCCGGTCGCCGTTGTCCTTCGAGGGGTCGGTCCCGGGGTTGACGCCCATGACCGCGTCGACTCGGCCGTCGTTGTTTACGTCACCGAAGACGGCAATATGCGCAGTTCGCCCACCTTCCCCCGACCTCGGCGCGAGCAAGCCGCTGGCCTCGGTGATGTCGGTGAAGACCCCGCCGTCGTTTCGGAGCACGAAGGTGAGGCGCGGTCCGGCGCCGCCGAAGTCGTCGCGTCCACCGATAACCATCGACCGGGTGACGAGCTCGGGGTCGCCGTCGCCATCGAGGTCGGCGCTGGAGAGCCGGATCCCGTTCACGCCGAGCTTCCGAAGCCCGGCCGCTTCGGAGACGTCGCTGAACGCCGGCATCCCCGGTGACCAAAAGGGGCCGGCTCGGCAGATGGCGGGTGGCCGCGAATCGTCTACTACCGCGCTGTCGTCGATGTCGGTGCCGGTCGATACATCCGCGTCGTCGACGATGTCGCCCCCGGACGTGTCGTCGACCGGACCGCTAGCCTTGCTGGCCGTCGTGGACTCGCTACAGGCAGCGCCACTGAGCGAGCAGCAAAGGACGAAACCGATAGAACGGACGTGCATGGACCCTCCTCCCCTCGCGAACTCGACGCCGACGCCACTGTCCCACGCCGTCGCGCGAGCGCAACCCTCCCGAGCTCGCCCGCGACTCCGGGCGTCGTGACGCGCCGCATGGGCGTCCGTGTTCGACCCAGGCCGGTCCGAGTGCCCTCTGTGTGTGAGTGACGCGCCTCCACACCTTTGGGGTTTACCGATTGGTCTCGCCTGCCGATGATGCCGCCCATGCGCCGCGCCCCGATTCTGCTCGCTCTCTGTCTCTGTGCTGTCTTCTTCGCAGCCGCCTGCACGCGAAAACCCATCTCCGAGATCCCCTCCGTGTCCAAGAAGCGCGGGCCCAACACCACCGACCGGACCATCCCGGGCGGCGAGACGCTGCTCCCGACGCTGGCGCTGCTCGACCCCAAGGGCACGGCCCTCATCGACCTCACGACCCATCGACGCGAGTTCGAGCAGAAGCTGATGACACTCGTCCCTTCGGAGAACGCGCGCCTCGACCTCGGGTTCACGAGCCTCCTGTCGTGGCACGAGCTCTACGAGAAGCGGCGCTTGGCCTTCGAGCGCGTCGTGGGCGAGCTCGAACGGAGCGTAAAGGACACCTTCTCGCCGGGGCCGGGGCGCGAGCTCCACATCGATGAGAAGGGCGCCGTCCGTCGCTGCTCGGCGGGCGCCGACGCGCTCGTCTGCACCCCCATGCCGGGCGCGGTTCAGTTCGCCGGCGAGTTTCGGGCCATCAGTGACGCCAACACGGATCTGATGGAGGCGCAGGCCTTCCTCCTCAGCCAGCTCGCGGACGTGACCCGGCGGCTAGGAGGCGCCATGCCTGCGCCCGATGGCGAGGGTGCACCTCCCGACGTGGCTCGGACGCCGTAGTCGTTCCCTTCGGCGTCGGAGCGCGCCACGCAATTTGCGTGCCCGCCGCTGAAGGAGCGACCACCCCCATGAAGTTCCGTGCTACGGTCGCCGTCGATGAGCGTCTACCCGCTGATCCGGTCTGACCTGCACGAGCGCGTCGAGCTCCTCGAACGCGAACTCGATCGTCAGCGTCAGCGCCTCGACGCAGTGACCGAGATCGGCGTCACGCTCGGCAGCACGCTCAACATCGAACGCGTCCTCGACATCGTGATGTCGAAGATCACCTCGCTCCTCGACGCTGAGCAGGCCACACTCTTTCTACTCGACGAGGACCGCGGCGAGCTGTGGGCCAAGATCCCGTCCTTCGCGAGCGCCGGGCCTATCGACCGCATTGGCACGCCGGAGCCGTCGATCATTCGCGTGCAAGTCGGTGAAGGGATCGCCGGGTGGGTCGCACGAACCGGGCAACGGCTGAACCTCAAGGACGCCTACAAAGACGCTCGCTTCAACGCCAAGATCGACATGATCAGCGGCTTCCACACCACGAGCCTCCTCTGCCAGCCCATTCGCAACCACCGGCGGAAGATCATCGGCGTCGTTCAAGTCTTGAACAAACGCGACGGCTACTTCACGACCGAAGACGAGACCTTGCTCGCGTCCATCTCCGGGCATGCGGCCGTCAGCATCGAGAGCCAGAAGCTCTTCCTCGACGTCACCAACCGCAACATCGAGCTCCAGCAAGCCCAAGTCGAGCTGAAGCGTCGGGTCGAAGAAATCGACCTCCTCTACCGGGTCGAGCAGGAGATGAACCGCTCGCTCGGCCTCGAGCC
>JADMJS010000740.1 GCA_018780435.1 Myxococcales bacterium | reverse complement strand
CACCGACCAGTACCGGCTGTGCGTGGTGAACTCGAGCGGCTTCCGTGTCGACCGGGTCCTCCGCGCCGCCGGGGCCGCTGCGCCCACGGAGTGGAACAGCGCGGCATGTCAGTGGGAGGTCGAGCGCGTCGGGGACGGCCTCATCCGGCTTCGCAATGCGTCGCTTCAATTGACGCACCCGTACACCGAATACCTCGCGTGCGCAGAGGCCGCCTCATCGTGCGTCTTCAACTACGACGCGAGCGGCGCGGGCAACACGACGTTCCGGGTGAATACGGCGGGGCAGAACCTCTGCACCGGGGTCGTATGCCCAGCGACGGACCAGTGTCACGCGCCTGGCGTCTGCTATCCGCTCTCGGGGCTCTGCAGCGATCCCGTGCTGCCGGTAGGCACGGCGTGCGACGACGGCGATAGCGCGCTCACGGGCGACACGTGCAGCTCGGGCGTGTGCATAAACGGCGGCGATAGCGACGGCGATGGTGTGAGGAACGCGATCGACCTTTGCATCGGTGACGACGCGACCGGCGACACCGACTCGGATGACCGCTGCGATGACTCCGACAATTGCCCTACCGTGGCGAACGTCAGTCAGCTCGACGGTGACGAGGACGGCATCGGCAATGTCTGCGACAACTGCCCAGCCACGACGGCGACCAGCCAGGCCGACGCGGATAGCGACGGGGTCGGCGACGTGTGCGACCCCGACTTCCGCCCGACCTCCTCGCTCGTCGACCCCGGCCCGACCTACACCAACCCCGCTCGACCGGCGTGCGGCTTCACCCCCGTATGTCCCATTGCCTCTGGCGCCACCAAGTTCAACTCGTATCTCTTCGGCTGCTACGCCGACGAGCCGAACGGCGGGCTCAACTGCCTGGGCGATCGCTGGTATCACCACTTGAGCCGCCGGATCTATCCCGCGCTCCTGACCACGACGGCCGCGGGCACGGTCGACGGCACGCTGAACGAGCTGGCGAAGCCTGAGAACAACGTGCCGGCCACTGCGTGTACGACCACCGCAGACTGCGTCTCCCCGGCGACCTGCCTCGGCAACGTCTGCACGATGCCGGCGGTGGCAGACTTCATCGAGCGCCTGAGCGCCTCGTCGAACTTCCTGAGCTGCACTGGGCCCGACTCCTACGAGAACACCTGGCCCACCGCCCGCGTCGTGCCGCTCGAGACCGGCCCCTGCGATCCGATTGCCGAGTACAACCGGCCCTACGGCTACCGCGTCTCGAACACGACGTCCGAGCCCATGACCATCTGGGTCACGAAGGCGCGCGGCGAGCCGGGGCGCTGGTGGACCATCAATGGTGGCGAGGAGATCCGCTTCAATGTGTTCGGGAGCG
>JADMJS010000450.1 GCA_018780435.1 Myxococcales bacterium | reverse complement strand
TCGACGTAGGTCTTGATGTGGGTCTCGTCGGTGCGCGCGGAGACGTTCCAGTCGATGGCGCGGATGTCATCGCCGGCTTGATAGAGGCGCACGTCGTCGAAGTTCATACCGCGGCCCTTGAAGACCGAGTGGTACGAGCCCGCGAGCTGGTCGTTCACCAGCCGCCGCGTCACGATCTCGATCTTCCGGATGCGCCGGAGGGTCTCTTTGGGGTCCCGAGGTTCCAAGCGAGTCGCGTTTCCTGACTAGGGGTGCTGCACCATGACTTTGGGGCCCTTCGGAGAGCCCGAGTCTCCGAACGAACCGCCGTCGACGAGCCCGGTCGCGATCAGGGGATGTCGACCTTGTCGAAGATCTGCTGGACGATCTTCTCGCTCGTGAGCTCCTCCGCCTCGGCCTCGTACGAGAGAAGGACGCGGTGGCGGAGCACGTCGAGCCCGACCGCCTTGATGTCTTCTGGGATGACGTAGCCGCGGTGGCGCATGAACGCGTGAGCGCGCGCCGCCATGTTGAGCGCGATCGTCGCACGCGGCGACGCGCCGAAGGAGATGAGGTCCGCCAGCTTACCGAGGCCGAAGGACGCCGGCTCGCGCGTCGCGAACACGATGTTCACGATGTACTGCTTGAGCTTGTCGTCGATGTAGACCTTGCGGACGACCTCCCGCGCCCGGACGAGCTGAGCGGGCGTGACGAGACCGCGGGCCGTGCTGGTGACGGTGTCGCCTTCGGTCTGGCTGTCCATGATCCGCCGCTCTTCTTCGCGGGTCGGGTAGCCCACCTTGACGTGGAACATGAAGCGGTCGACCTGGGCTTCGGGGAGCTGGTAGGTGCCTTCCTGCTCGATCGGGTTCTGCGTCGCCATGCAGACGAAGGGCTCGGGGAGCTTGTAAGTCTCGGCGCCGATAGTGACCTGGCGCTCCTGCATCGCTTCGAGGAGCGCCGACTGCACCTTCGCAGGGGCGCGGTTGATCTCGTCGGCGAGGATGAGGTGAGCGAAGATCGGCCCCTTCTTCACGGAGAACTCGGCCGTCTTCGAATTGTAGATCATCGTGCCGATGATGTCGGCGGGCAGGAGGTCCGGCGTGAACTGGATACGCTGGAAGTCCGCGTCGATGGCCCGACCCAGCGTCTTGACGGTGAGCGTCTTCGCGAGTCCAGGGACCCCTTCGAGCAGGATGTGGCCGCCCGTGAGCATGCCCATCAGGATCCGCTCGACCATGATCTTCTGGCCGACGATGACGCGACCGACTTCGCTCATCACGCCGTCGACGAAAGCGCTCTCTTCTCGGACCTGGTCGTTGATGGCGCGAATTCCGGTATCCATGGGGCGTCCTGAGTCCTGGCGGT
>JADMJS010000662.1 GCA_018780435.1 Myxococcales bacterium | reverse complement strand
TCCAAGTCCGAAGACATACTCCCCGTATTTCGAGGACTTGGAAGGGGCAGGGCGGGGATGCGGCGCGAGGCAAGCCGAACCACCTATTTACGACCGAGCCCCAAGTCCGGCTGCACCCGAGTGACGCCCCTGAACGGATGAGCGGCTCTCGCGCAACTGTCCGATTGCGCCGCGCGCTGCATGAGTTGTGCCGTAACGTCTGGAAAACTCGTTGACAGCGCTTCGGTCGACTCTGTAGCCTCCCCCGCTTCATGGCGGCTGGGTAGCTACCCGGAATCCGCTTGGTGACAGCTGAACTGGCCAGCGCCAGCGTCGACGTTTCGAGCGCTGGTCATGCCCTGTCGTACCGTCGTCACTCCCGAGTGGGCGGAGCGGCGCTGACGACGATGATGGAGGAAGCGGAAGATGCGAATGTTCAAGGCGAGCGGATTGAAAATGGCGTTGCTGTTCGGCAGCGCCCTGATTCTGGGTTGCGAGAGCGGCGGCAGCAGCAACGGCGACGACGGCGCGACGGGCGCAGACGCGACTGACGGCACCGACGGCACGACCAACACCGACGGCACTGACGGCACGACCAACACCGACGGCACCGACGGCACGACCAACACCGACGGCACGGACGGTACTCCCGGCACCAGCGACGGCACCGACGCCACCGACGGCGTATGCGAGCCCTTCTGCGCAGCCGGCTGGGAGTGTGGTTCGAACGGCTGTGGCGGCGAGTGCGGCACCTGTACGGGCGGCGACATCTGCGACCAAGTCAAGCGCACCTGCGAGGCCCCGCCCGCCCCGCTCAAGCAGTTCGGCGAGGCCTGCGGTGACACCGCGACCTGCACCCCGGAGACTGCGGGTTACCCGTCCTGCCTCCACGCGCAATGCGACAACGGCTTCTGCTTCAGCAGTGTCTGCACTCGCAACTGCGAAGTGAAGAAGGACACCGTCGACTGGAACGGCACCGCCAATCCCGACGGCATCGAGGATCCGGACGCCGTCGCCAGCGACTGCGCCGACCCCGTCGAGGGCAACCCCTACGGCGCCACCTGGTACTGCATTCAGAACTCCGACCCCGCCCAGGGGAACATGCGCACCTGCCAGGCCGGCACGACCTTCAAGCCGTGCGAGAACGACAGCGAGTGCCCGTCGGGTGAGGGCTGCCAGCTCCTCCTCGTCAACGGCCAGTACCAGAAGCGCTGCGCCGCGGCGATCGCCGGTTCGGTCAATGCGGGCGAGTACTGCAACGATGACCCGGAGTTCGGTGACCTCATTGGCTGCAAATCGGGTCTGTGCCTCACCAGCGGCAGCTGCTCGGGTTTCTGCGTGGACAACGCGGACTGCGGCGACGTCTTCATGACCTGCGAGAAAGAAGTCCCCCTCGGCGACACCATCACGGGCGACATCTGCCTCGGCAAGATCTGCGACTCGAATCAGGACTGCCCGGGCGATTCGGCCTGTAATCTCGGCGGCAACGGCGAAGACGGCGCTGCCTTCCAGTTCGAGAACAGCTGCGCGGCCACCCCGGCCGGTGCGGTCGGCCTCGGCGAAGCCTGCGACGGCGACCCGTCCGACGACGTCCCGGGCAAGGCCTGCAAGGGGCTCTGCCTCGGCAACGACACCTGCAGCACCCTTTGCACCGACGACAAGCAGTGCGTGGGCGGCACGCTCCCGATGTTCTGCAACGTCAGCGAAGCCACCTATGACTTCGACGAGGACGGCACGGACGAAGAGATCGACGCCTACGGCCTCTGCATCAGCGTCGAAGGCTCGAAGTCGGAGTGCTTCAAGAACGCGGACTGCTCGAACGGCGAAGCCTGCGAATTCTACCAGATCTGGACGGGCGACGGCGCGTACGACGGCGTGGGCTACTGCACCAAGCCGGAGGCCGAAGGCGCCAATGAGGGTGAGCTCTGTGGCGGCGACACGGGCATCTTCTGCAAGTCCGGCTTCTGCCTCCCGACCTTCGATTCGGGCGCGGGCATCTGCACGTCGCTCTGCGGCTCGACCGACGATTGCGCGCAGGGCATCACCCCGCCGGGCACCGAGGTCAAGCTGAACCAGCTCTGTCAGTCGCTCCTCTACAGCCTCGGCGGCACCTATGACGAAGCCAAGGACAACATCTACGTCCCGCTCTGTGTCGCCTCGAGCGACGCGGACTCGCTCGACGACTGTTCGGGTGACTACGTCTGCGACGCCGCCGAAGAAGCGTGTATCGCGTTCCCGCACGTCTTCGGTGCGTCCGGCCCGTCGGGCATCGATTACCGCTGCGTGGACGCGACGGACGCCGACGGCAACCCGTACCTGAAGTCGCTCGGCGAGTCGTGCGACATCGAGAGCGATTCCCCCACCGCCGCCAACAGCTGCGAGGATCTCTACTGCAACCCGGACGCGAAGGACGGCGAGGGCTACTGCTCGAAGCCGTGCAACGTCGACGCAGATTGCGCTGATGGCACGCCGGACATGGTCTGCGACACCCGGACCCTCCGCGAGCGCGCGTCGGGCGAGAACGTCACGGCCAAGTTCTGCATCAAGGCCAAGCCCTGCATCCCGTGCGCCTCGGACGACGAGTGCACCGACGGTTACGCCTGCGCCAACATCGGCGGCACTGGCCTGACGGCGGACCTCCGCTGCATGCCGACGTGCACGACCGATGGCGACTGCTCGGGCGCCGGCGCCGGCCCCACCTGTGTCGCCGCGGAGAACGAGGCCGGCGAAGCGACGGGCAGCAACGCCTGCGTCGCCGCCAAGTGCGAGTGATCTGAAGCGCGGTCCCTGCTTCGGCAGGGACCGCCACCCCTCCTCGGCTCGCCCCCTGGTCGAGTCGCTCCTCTCCCCATCCCGAGTCCGGCCGTCCTGGCCTCCGCTACTTCCCGATGCAAAATCGCGAGAAGATGCGGTCGAGTACGTCCTCGGTCGTGGTGTCTCCGACGATGAGGCCGAGCTGATCGAGCGCCTCTTTGACGTCGATGGCGATGAGCTCGGGGGGCAAGCGCCGCTCGTCCGCGGCGATGGCGTCCGAGACCGCGACGCAAGCGGCGTCGAGTGCAGCGTGGTGACGCTCACTCGTCACGATGGCCGTCCCGCCTTCTCGACTCCCAGCCGGAACTACGCGTTCGAAGAGCAACGTTCGTAGCGCGTCGAGCCCCTCGCCGGTCACGACACTAATTCGAACGTCCCCGTCCCACGGCATGGACGCGAACGCGGGCTGCCGATCGAGCTGCGTCCAAACCCGAATCAAGCCGGGGTGGCGGCAGAGCGCCAACGGCGGCGGCTCTCCCTCCCTGTGAAGCCACAGAACGGCATCGGCGGACTGTGCTAATTCAATCGCACGAAGCATCCCCGCGCTCTCGATGTCATCGTCGGTCTCGTCACGGAGACCCGCGGTGTCGATGAGCGTCACTGGGTAGCCACCGAGATCGAGCGCGTCTTCGAGGAAGTCTCGGGTGGTCCCGGGGCGTGCACTCACGATGGCGCGGCTCCGGTCCAGTAACACGTTGAAGAGGCTGGACTTTCCGGCATTTGGAGGGCCCGTGAGGACGATCCGCGCGGCGATCCGCATCAGCCGCCCCCTCGCCCATGTCGACTTCAACGCCACGAGCCGCGCGAGAGAGTCTCGGAGTGGCGCCACGACACGTGCGGTAAGCGCGTCACCGAGGTCTTCGTCCACGAAGTCGATCTGAACTTCGACAGCGGCCAAGACGTCCGTGAGCGCCGCTCTAACGGCGCGGACGATCCTGGAGAGCTCGCCGTCGTACTGCGCACGGGCCAGCTCGAGCGCCGCTTCGGTCGGTGCCTCGACCAGGTCCGCGATGGCCTCGGCTTGTGCCAGGTCGAGTCGGCCGTTGCGGAAGGCGCGTAGCGAGAACTCACCGCGTTCGGCGGTACGCGCGCCTGCAGCCTGAAAGGCACGCAGAAGCCGAGCGAGGTTGACAGCGCCGCCGTGGCCATGGACCTCGGCGACGTCGTCCCCAGTGAAGGTACGCGGCCCCGGTAGGTAGACGGCGTAGCCATCGTCGATGACCGAGCCCTGCCCGTCGCGAAAGCGCCCGTACGAGAGCCGACTGGGCTCCGGGCACTCCCCCATGAAGGGCGCGACCCGGCGGAGGACCTCGAGGCTACGCGGGCCACTGATGCGAATCACGCCGACGCCGCCGACGGCCGCACTCGAAGCGATGGCGCAGATGGTGTCGCTCGCGAGCGTGACGCGCGAGGGCCGCATGATCAGTCGGTCGTCCCGGCGTCGTCAGGCGGCGCATCGGTGATCGGCTCGTAACGGATCTCGACGATCTCGTAATGCTTCACCCCACCGGGCGTGTGCACGACGACGCCATCGCCGACCTTCTTGTCCCAAAGTGCCTTACCGACCGGGGACTTGTGCGAGATGCGCCTGCGGGGCACGTCGACCTCGTCTTCACCGAGCAAGGTCCAGGCTTTCTCGGTGCCGTCATCTTCATCTTCGATGACGACGGTCGCGCCGAAGCCGACCCGGTTGCGCGGCTGGGTCGCTGGATCGACGACCTGAACACGCCCGAGCCGGTTCGCGAGGAACTGTAGGCGGCGATCGATCTCACGCAGCTTCTTCTTGCCGTAGGTGTACTCGGCGTTCTCAGAGCGGTCCCCGTGCGCGGCGGCCTCGGCGACCGCATCGACCGCCCGGGGCCGATCGACGGCGAAGAGCCGATCGTGCTCGGCCTGCAATCGGGCCTTGCCTGCGCGGGTGATGAAGCTCGGTCCGTGGTCCTTCGGCCCAGGGCCGAGGTTCATGGGTTTGAGGTCGGGTCTTGGCATGGAGACCTTCTCGCACTACCGCCCCGACTGGACAAGAGAGAGCCTCACGAGGAACCTATCCCGCATGGACGATTCACGACGCGAACCCCCTTCACCGAGCAACGACGCACCCGAGCGTATCGAGGTCCAGCAGCGCGGCGCCATGGGCGAGCTCTGGGCATACCTCCGCGTTCGGAAGAAGTGGTGGCTGGCGCCGATGCTGGTCGTCATCCTCGCGCTCGGCGCCCTCGCCTTCTTCACGCAGACCAGCGCACTCGCGCCCTTCATCTACACGCTGTTCTGAGCCACCATCGTCACGCGGGCCGGCCACCACGCCCCACTCCGCTCGCGAAGCGGGTCGCCCCGGCGAGAGTCTCCGCCGCCAGCGCGGCTTGACCGAGCTCGAACTCCCGCGCCATAGCGCCTTCGAGCGGGAGCGTGGTCCCGACGTAGGCCGACATGCGGTCTCCCCGAAGACACACCTGAGGAAGCGCTGCCAGCTCGGTAGCGAGCGCCTGAGCGGCGGCGAGCGCCGTCCCCGGCGGGACGAGGCGATTGACGAGGCCCATCGCCAGCGCCTCGGGCGCGCTGACGCCGCGACCCGTCAGGATGAGATCGAGCGCGCGTGAGAGGCCGATGAGCCGCGGGAGGCGCACCGTCCCACCGTCGATGAGTGGCACCCCGAAGCGCCGACAGTAGACTCCGAGGGTCGCATTGTCGGCAGCGACGCGTAGGTCGCACCAGCACGCCAGCTCGAGCCCGCCCGCGACGGCGTGCCCTTCAATGGCGGCGATAACGGGCTTGCTGAGGAGCATCCGCGTCGGTCCCATGGGGCCGTCGCCCGCCGGTTCCAGGCGATTTCCCCGGGCCTCGTGGACGGCCTTGAGGTCGGCGCCCGCGCAGAAGTGACCGCCCGCGCCAGTCAGAACCGCGACGGCGAGACCATCATCGGCGTCGAAGGAACGGAAGGCAGCCGCTAGCGCGTCCGCGGTGTCCCGGTCCACGGCGTTTCGTACGGCCGGCCGGTCGATGATGACGGTGAGGACGGCTCCCTGCCGCTCCAGGCGAACGCTCTCGGGTCTCCCCGCCGTGTCCGACGGCACGGCGCTCAGAACCCGGTCAGCGCCAAGAGGACGGGGGCTGCGAAGAGGAGGCCATCGACCCGGTCGAGCATGCCGCCGTGTCCCGGCAGAATGCTGCCCGAGTCCTTCACACCGGCCGCGCGCTTGAACAAGGACTCCACGAGATCGCCGACTTGCTCGACCACGCCGCACGCGAACCCGAGACCGATCGCGACGGGCAGCGAATACGAGAGGTTACCGAGCGTGCTGATGAGGACGAAGCCGCCGACGCTGGCGACGGCACCGCCCACGGCGCCTTCCCAGGTCTTCTTGGGCGAGATCTTCTCGTAGAGCTTGTGCTTACCGAGGAACTTGCCGGCGAAGAAAGCCCCGGAATCGCCAGCGAAGACGGCGCCGAAGAGCGCAAGCATTTCGAGAGGGCCCTTCTCGCGCGCGCCAATGAACACGAGCGCCACGAGCGGCAGTGCCAGATAGTAAAAGCCGGCCACCAGAAACGCGGCACGGCGTGCGAGCGTCTCGACGTCGTCTGGGGAGAAAAGGACCAGCGACAGCAGAATCGGCGCCGCGACGAAGAGCGCGAGGAGCGCTTGGGCAGGCGCGAACCAGCCGAGCGCCACCACCGCGGCGAGCAGGGTGGTGCCGACATAGCGCTCGCGCGTACGCTCGGCGCCGAGCACGATGCGAAAGAGCTCGTCGCCGACGAGCAGCGCCGCGAGCTGAATGAGCGCGTAGGCCCCTACCGGCGGGCCGAGGGAGAGCAGCAAGATGGCACCCGCCGCGAGGAGGAGCCCAGTGACGATGCGCGTCGCCATCAGGCCACGAGCCCGAAGCGCCGGTTGCGCCGCGCGTAGACCGCGAGGGCTTCTTGAAGCTCGGCTTTGCCGAAGTCCGGCCAGAGCGCGTCCGTGAAGTAGAACTCCGCATAGGCGCTCTGCCACAGCAAGAAGTTCGAGAGCCGCTGCTCACCGCTTGTGCGGATGATGAGGTCGGCGTCGACGGTGTCGAGCTCAGACGCGAGCACGTGTTCGTCGATCTGATCGGGGTTCAAGTCGCCGCGTCGGACGCGCTCGGCGATGCGCTGCACCGCGTACGTCATCTCCTCACGCGCGCCGTAGCTGAGCGCGAGGCAGAGCACCATGTCGGTGTTGTGCGACGACGCCGCGCGCAGCTCGTCGAGGGTCTCGCGCACCATGTCCGGGAGCCGCTCGAGGCGCCCGATGGCTTCGAGGCGAATGCCGTTGGTCAGGATCTCCTCGCGCTCGTTGAGCAGGTAGTCCTTCAGGAGGTGCATGAGGCCGTTCACCTCAAGTACCGGGCGCCCCCAGTTCTGCTCGCTGAACGCGTAGAGCGTCAGTCGCTTGATGCCCAGCGCCCGGGCGGCGCGAGTGATGGTACGGACACTGTCGGCGCCGCGTCGGTGCCCCTCCAGTCGGGAGAGGCCACGCCGTTCGGCCCAGCGTCCGTTTCCGTCCATGATGATGGCGACATGCTCAGGAAGGCTCACGGCGGGCGTGGTAGCACACGGACCGGGCGTTGTCGATGCGCGCGATTCGTCCTCCGTCGCGCGACCCGCGCACGACGATGATGTGAGGAACGGGTTGACTGCCGGATGCCTGCGTGTTAGCTACGGCCCCGCTCGGGCAGCCAGGCCCGATGCACGGTGAAAAA
>JADMJS010000190.1 GCA_018780435.1 Myxococcales bacterium | reverse complement strand
AAGAAGAGCGGGTTGTACTCGCTGCGGAAGCCCTTGCCGTGTTCGCCCCAGATGACGCCGCCGTACTTGCGCACGAGCTCGACGACCCGCTCCGAGATGAGGTGCAGGAGGCGCTCGTCGTCCGGGTCTTTCATGTCGAGCGCCGGGCGCACGTGCAGGCATCCGACGTCGACGTGGCCGAACATCCCGTAGGTGAGGCCGGCCGCGTCGAGGAGCGCCCGGAACTCCTTCACGTACGCTGCGAGGTGTTCGGGCGGCACGACGGTGTCTTCGACGAAGGGGATGGGCTTTCGCGCCCCAGGCGTGTTGCCGAGCAGACCGACGCCCTTCTTCCGAAGGTTCCAGAGCGCCGCAGCCTCGGGACCGTCCGGCACGACGTAGACCCCGATGGGGGTCCCTGGCTGCGAGCCTCCAGCGCTGGCGCTCGCGACCAGCGCCTGCACCTTGGGTTCGAGCTCGGCGGCGGTAGCGCCGTCGTACGCGACGAGGTTCACGGCGCGGGTGCGCGGCCCGTGCTGACGCTCCGGGCGGTCGAAGATATGCCCGACCTCGTGCCAGACGACGTCGCCGCGGGCCAGCCCCAGCACGCGCTCGTCGATGCTCTCGATGGCGCTCGGATCGGACGCCGCGACGACGGTCGCCGAGGCGAGCGCGTCGTCGAAGCTCCCGAACTCCAGGACCACGAGTCGCCGCACCGCGGGCAGCGGCGTGAGGCGCAGCGTGGCTTCGGTCACGAAGGCCAGCGTGCCTTCGGAGCCGCAAAGGAGGTAGGTGAGGTCGAAGATGTGCTCGGGCCGCTGGCGTGGCCGATTGCCCCGCACGTGCGCGAGGTTGTAGCCCGTCATGTAGCGGCGCAGCTTGGGGAAGACCTCGGTGATGGTCTCGGCGTGTTCCGTGACCAGCCGGTCCACGACGCGGTGCAGCTCGCCGGCCCGTCCCGGCAGCGCCTTTCGCGCTTCGAGCGCCGCGGCGTCGAGCCCCTCGGCGCGAAACCGCTCGCCGCCGAGCAGGACGCAGTCGAGCGCCAGGACGTGTTCGCTGGTGCGACCGTGGACCCGTGACCCCTCGCCGCACGCGT
Source organism: Myxococcales bacterium (assembly GCA_018780435.1). Classification (GTDB taxonomy): domain Bacteria; phylum Myxococcota_A; class UBA9042; genus SXOO01. Next base: position 6,465 of record JADMJS010000190.1, on the reverse strand, counting down.
CGGTCGAGATCATGCCGCCGATGGTGGCCCGACTCGATGGTGAGAGATTCGGCGCGAAGAACATGCCGTGCGGTTTCAGCGCGCGATTGAGCTGGTCGAGCACCACCCCCGGTTGCACACGAACCACGCCTTGAGCGAGGTCCACTTCGAGGATCTGGTTCAGGTGGCGCGAGACGTCCACGACGACACCGGTCGCGAGCGACTGCCCGTTGGTCCCGGTACCGCCACCGCGGGGCGCGAAGGTCAGCTCTGCGAAGCGAGCCTCACCGGCGATACGAGCGGCGGTGACGACGTCCCCCGCGTCTTTCGGGTAGATGACCGCCTGAGGAAGGATTTGGTAGACCGAGTTATCGGTCGCCGTGACCAGCCGGGTGGCGGCGTCGGCGGCGACCTCGCCGCGAAAGCCAGCGGCCTTCAGTGCGGTCAGGTAGTCGCGAGTGAGTGCGTGAGCGGGTTCGAGTTCGGCGAGGCGCGGGATCACGCGCGTGGCTTACCACTTGCGAAGCGGACCGGCCACTGCGGCGGTCGAACACGTCACGTGCACGCGCCGTTCACGCACGCTCCCCAGCAGATCTCCACGGGCTTCCAGGCGCCATCGACGCACCGGAGGCTCGCTTCGCCGTCCTGCGAACACCGGGCCTCGCCCGTGGTGCAGGGATCACGAGGCACACACGCGCCACCGTCGCAGACGAAGGCCGCCTGACACTGCTGCGCAAAGACGAAGCCGAGCCCGTCGGCCGTGCAGCGCTGCACCTCTCCCTTCGGGTCGCACCGTGCGGCGTCGGGGGCGCAGATGGGGGTCCGCGTCGCGTCGTCGTCTTCGGCGACGTTGATGTCGGTGCATGCGAAGACAAGAAAGAGCAGAGGCGCCAAGCGATGTTGCATCCCGTGAAGCTACCCCGCGACGGTCACGGTGCAAGTTCCTCCGTCACGCGCTAGAAAGGGGCGTGGAAAGCGACTCCCTTCGCACTCTGGCTGAAAGCGCCCTCGAGACGGCTCTTGGCGCCGCCGTCGTCGTCGGACCCGACCTCGCGATCGTGCTAGCGACCCCACGCGCACGCGAGCTCCTGAACGAAGCCCTCTCGGTCGGTGTCCGAGCTCCCGATGTCCTCTGCGGCGACGGCCAGACGCGGCGCATCGAAGAGGCGCTGCTCGCCGGCCAGCCGGCTCAGGGCATCGTGACGCGCGCACGGCGCGACGGCACCACCCACCAGCTCTGGGTACGTACGCACCGGCTCTCACCCGGCTCGCCCCGCGACGGCTGGCTCATCGTCTTCTCGCCCGCCGGAAGCTCATCGGACGCCCGCGTCGGCCCGGTCGAGTTCCATGGTATGTGGACTCAAGACGCGAGAATGCTTGAGTGTTTCCGGGTCATTGAACGCGTCGGCCCCGAAGATGACACGGTGCTGGTTCGCGGCGAGACCGGCGCTGGCAAGGAGCTCGTCGCGCGCGCCCTCCACGAGCTATCTGCGCGCCGCAATGGCCCTTTCCGCGCCATCAACTGCGCCGCCTTCCCCCAGAGCCTCCTCGAGAGCGAGCTCTTCGGCCACGTCCGCGGCGCCTTCACAGGTGCCCACCGCGACACGCCCGGCCACTTCCTGCTCGCCCACCGCGGCACCCTCTTCCTCGACGAGGTCGCCGAGCTCCCGCTCGAGCTCCAAGCCAAGCTACTCCGGGTGCTCGAGACGCGGACCGTCATCCCCATCGGCGGGCGCGAGCCCATCGCCGTGGACGTCCGCATCGTGTCGGCGACCCACCGCGCCCTCCGGGGCGAAGTCGAGGCTGGCCGCTTCCGCGCCGACCTCATGTATCGACTACGTGTCATTCCGGTCTTCATTCCCCCCCTCCGAGAGCGCCCCTCCGACATCGCGCTCCTGGTTCAGAAGCGCATCGATGTCACCAATGGTCGCCGCCGCCGCCGAATCGACAGCATCTCCCCCGCGGCGCTCGCGGCGCTCGAACGCCACGACTGGCCCGGCAACGTGCGAGAACTCTTCAACTGCGTCGCCTACGCCTACGCGATGGGCGACGGTCCGGAGCTGCAGCTCAGCGACCTCCCGCCGGAGATCCTCGAACGTCCGTCGTCGCCAGCCGTCGCACCAGCGGCGCCGATCGTCACCAACGCGCCACCGCCTTCCATCGCTCCGGACACGAGCGAGCGCTCCCGCCTCGACCGCGCCGTTCTAGAGGCCGGCGGGAACCGAAGTGAAGCCGCTCGTCGACTCGGAATGTCCCGCGTGACCCTCTGGCGTCGCCTCCGTGAGCTGGGTACCGAGCCAGATTGACGCCCGCCCCGGACCGCGTCACAACCCTCCAATGCACACCATGTCTTTCTACCCGCTCTGCGCGTGCGCCGTTCTGGCCGTCGGCTGCTCCAAGACCGACGAATCCCGCGCCAGTGACGCCCTCGTGGCCACAGCGGACACCTCCCCTCCGAGCGGCATCATCGCCACGGATCAGGGGCAGATCCTCGCGGTCGCCGAGCTCGATCCGAGCCACGTCGCGTGGGTGCGCCTGCTCGATGGTCGGGTGACCTTCCTCTCGAAGGCCGGGAGCGCCACCCCCGTCGAGCTCGACTCGGTGCCCTTGCCCGACCCGAATTGGGGAACGGAGGCCGCCATCGCACACACGGACGAGCTCTGGCTCTGGTCACCCCCGGCGCGGAACGAACTTCGTTTTCTGAGGCCAGACGGCAGCGGGTTGGATGCGCTCGCCACGATCGTGACCGACCTCGACGCCGAGGGTGACCTCGTCGTTTTCACGGACCACAACGCCGGCCTCGTCACGTGGACCGACTCGACTCGACTCACGGACCGCGCGGCCCCGTTAGCCACTGCGACGGTCGAGTTCGCGAGCGGTGTCGCGACCGATGGCGCGCGCACCTGGGTCATCGAGCGCCTCGCTGCACAGCTGTTGCGCTTCGACACCCCGGGCGCCGAGCCCGTGATGGCCGCGTTCTGGCCGGGGGACAACACCATGGACCTCTTCCGGGGGGCCGCGGGGCTGACGTTCTGGAACCACGCCAAGGGCACGGTGTTAACACTCTCGCTCGACGACGGCGCGTCCCTCGTCGAGTACGAGCCCGCGCGTGGGGCGGCGGGGCGGCTGGCCATCACCGACCGTGATGTCTATGGAACTACGGGTGATTTTGAAGCGCCCAGCCGCGCTTGGCTCTGGTCCGCGCCCCTCGGCGGAGGCGACGCGGTCGAACGATTGACGCTCGGCGACGGCTGCATGCCCTCGCTGGCCCCACGCGCCGACGGCACCGTCATCGTCTCGCACTGTGGCGGCCGTATCGAGGTCTGGCCTTGAGTCCAGGCGAGGTCTTTCCGCCCTGCTGTTAGACTGTGTTAGATCACGAACGCTGCTCGACCGAAATAGCGGGTGATAGTTTCCTCGTTTGCCCGAGTCGAACGCCCTCCTCCACGACGTCGGATCCGTCCGCGCGTGTTCACGGGACGCCCTCCGGGCCGACCCACGTAGTCAGGTGATGTCCCATGCGATGCCTTTCGAACTTCCTTCTGGCCCTTGGTCTCGTCCTCGCGGGGTGCGAATCGAGCGATGACGGCGGCACGTCGGCCCCCAACACGGCGCCGTCTGCCAGTGGGCTGACCTTCGCCCCCAAGTCCGCCCCGGTCGGTCAAAGCGTGACAGTGTCAGGCAGCCTCCAGTTCTCCGACCCGGACGGCAACCTGAGTACGCTGTACATCCGCTTTCAAAACCCGGATGGCACGACGACGCCCGCGTCGCCGACACCGATCGCCGACGCCGCCGGGAAGACGTCGGGCGCCGTCCCCTTCGCGTTTGCCGTCACCCCGACGCTCCCGGGCGAGTACACGGTCGAGATGTGGCTCGAGGACAGCGCGAAGTCGGTCTCGTCCACCCTCTCCGGCACGTTCACGGCGACCGACGGCGCTGCCGGAAGCGCCCCGACGCTGTCGGCCCTCAGCTACGCGCCGCAGTCCGGCGTCGTCGGCACCGCCGTTGAGCTCACGGGCACGGTCAAGGTCGCCGACGCCGATAGCGACGCGGCCACGTGGCATGCGCAGGTCTCTCCGCCGTCGGGCGCCGCGCTCCCGGCCGTCAGCGGGGCCATCACCGGTGGCGACGCGGCCTTCGCCGTCGCCTTCACCCCGACGGCCCCGGGCACCTACACCCTGTCCGTCACGGCCAAAGACGCCGCCGGCAACACCTCGGCGGCCGTCACCGGCACCATTGACGTCACCGAGGGCGTGACGCCCGGCAACTCGGCCCCAACCGTGAAGGGCCTGACCTTCGAGCCGACCACCGCCGACCTCGGCGACAGCGTGAACATCGCCGGCTCCTTCACCGCCGAAGACGTCGACGGCAACCTGAAGTCCCGCTTCGTCCGCGTGAAGCGCCCGGACGGCACCTCGGACGCCGCGAGCTCGGGGCTCATCTCAGGCCCGTCGGGCCAGACCTCGGCCACCATCACGTTCACGAAGTCCTTCGACGCCGACGCCGCGGGCACTTACACCGTCGAAGTCTGGGCCAGTGACACCGAAGATGCCGAGTCAGCCGTCATCACCGGCACCATCGAGGTCGCCGCCCCGTCGCCGATCCCGACCGTCGACACGCTCGAATTCAACCCGAAGGTCGCCAAGACGACCATCAACGCCTTTGTGAACGGCTCCCTGAAGTGGACCGACGGCGACGGCGACCCCGCTACGCTTGAGACCCGCATCAAACAACCCGATGGCACCTACGCCGCCGAGGTATCGAAGCCCCTCATCAACCTCGCGAGCAAGAACGCCGGCGCCGCCCAGTTCTCCTTCGACTTCAAGGCGACCCAGGTTGGCGAACACCAGCTCCAGGCCTTCTTGAAGGACGAGGCTGGAAACAGCTCGAACGTCCTCGAAGGCACCATTAGCGTCACCGACGGCGGCACCGCGGCGAATCAAGCCCCGGTCGTGAGCGACCTCGTGCTCTCGGACGACACGGTCACCGTCGGCCCGAACGTCTACTACGCCGGGTCCTTCGACTCGTCCGACGCCGACGGCGACCTCGCCACCTGGCTCCTCGTCCTGAAGGGCCCGGACGGCGCGGTCACGAAGTCGCTCTCCGGCGTCATCCCCGGCGTGTCCGGCGAGACGTCCGTCACGGTCCCCTTCAGCACGACGCTCGCCCTCACGGTGCCCGGCGCGTACACGGTCGAAGCCTCGGTCAAGGACGATGACGGCGCCACGTCGAACGTCGCCACCACCACGCTCACCGTCGAGGCCGTGGTCCCGAGCGCCCCCACCGCCACGCTCATGGAAGTGACTCCGACGACGGCCAAGACCGGCCTCACCGTGTCCTACAACGGCAAAGTCGGGTTCAAGGACGCCGATGGCGACGTCAAGACGTTGCGCCTGCGCTTCCGCCGGCCCGACCTCACCTGGGAGCCGGTGGCCGAGTTCCCGATCGGCAGCCTCGTCTCGAAGTTCGCCGGCAGCGCCCTCTTCAGCCTCCCTTATGTGGCCGGAACCGCCGGCGACTACACGGTCGAAGGCTGGATCGTCGACGCCGCGGGCAAGGAGTCGAACGCGCTCCAGAAGACCGTGACTATCGGCGCCCCCCTCATTCCGAACAACGAGCTCCCGACCGCCTCGGCGCTGGTCGTCGCGCCCGAGACCGCGCCCGTCGGCACCTTCGTTCAGCTCACCGGGAGCTTCACCGCCGCCGATCTCGATGGCGATCTCGCGCTCCGCTACGTTCGCGTTGTCGCGCCGAATGGCGACGCCTTCGAGACGACCGAAGCGGCCATCGGTGGTCCGGTGGGAGCCCTGTCGACGACGGTCGCGGTAGACTACGCCTTCATTCCGACCGCCCTCGGTGTGCACACCGTCGAGGTGTGGTGCGAAGACGCCGCCGGCGCCGCTTCGAACGTCGCGACGGCGGCCTTCGACGTCGTCCCGACGCTCGCGTCGGCTCCGATCCTGTCGTCATTCAGCGTGCCGTCCATCGTTGCCACCGCCGGCGTGCAGGTGAACGTGGGCTTCTTGCTGAACTACGTCGATGACGTGACGGCGGCCCCAACCTTCCAGATACGCGCACGGCGCCCCGACGGGACCTACGCCTGGGTCTCCGAAAACCACACCGTGGTGTTCTCCTCGGCCAACGTCTCGAACGACACCTTCAGCCAGCCCTATAAGCCCATCATGGCTGGGACTCACGTCATCGAGCTCTGGGCCATCGACGACGACGGTAACTCGTCGAACGTCGTCACCGATGACCTAGTCGTGACGGGCGTCCCAGGCCCGCAGAACTCAGTCCCGCTCGCGAGTGCGCTCACTTTCGCGCCGGAGGCCGCGTTCAACGGTCAAGCCACTCTCGTCACCGGCACGCTCGACGTCGCCGACGTGGACGAGAACCTCGCGACCCTCCACCTCCGATTCAAGAAGCCGTCCGGCCAGGGCCTGACCGAGCAGAGCTTCCCGCTCACACTCGCAGACCCATCCGGTG
>JADMJS010000369.1 GCA_018780435.1 Myxococcales bacterium | reverse complement strand
GGCCGTGGTCGAGATCAAGCCGCAGCTCGAGCGCCTGCTCGTCGAGGTCGAGGTGCTCGTCGAGGCGCGGCGCGATGCGCCAGCTCGGTCGACGCGGCGCCGAACGACGACGACGAAGCAGGCGAGTACGAGCGTCGTTGGCGCCCGCCAGCGCTCGCCCTCTTCAAATCATTCGCTCTCTCATCTGAATTGCATTCAATATCGTCGCAGGTCTCTCAATCCGCAAACTTTGACTCGTTGCCTTTCGCGCCACCTCCCAATGTCGAAAATTATCACTTTGAATGTGACGGATGATGAGTGGACACAGCGGAAGCATGTGTCAATGAGCGAGACCAAGCTCGTCGTGCGTATTTTTTTTTTTTTTTTTTTTTAATTTTTTTTTTTTTTTTTTTTTTCCTTTTTTTTTTTTCGTCGTCGTCTCACGCGTCGCTCGTTGGCCGCAGCTTGAAAGTCAACGACTGAACGCCATTTCCAACAACATCTCGAAGCTGACGCGCTTGGCCGAACTGCGGCTTGAACGCAACGCATTCACAAAGATACCGTCGGGCATCCTGATGATGACGCAGCTGACGATCTTGGACGTGCGTCGCCGCTGCCGACTCGCTCTTTGCTAACGCGTTGCTGTGCAGATGGGCCGCAACCGCTTGGCCGCGGTTCCTCGAGAGATCGGTCGTTTGAGAGCGCTGACGCGCCTCTACGTGAGCCAGATTCGTCGCGTCGCCAATGTTGACCGTTTCGCCAGCTCGACTTCAACAAACTCACCGTGCTGCCTCGGGAGATTGGCCTCTTGCACGTTCTCGAGCGGCTTTTCGTGAGTTATCACCCTTGCTCTTTGGCCTGTCTCACGCGTCTGCGCGCAGCTGGGCCTCAACTCGTTGACGTCGCTGCCGGCCGAGCTGGGCCAGCTGAGCTCGCTCGAAGGGATCTCTGTGCGCCCTCGCTTTGTTGCGACTCGCCCAGACTCATGCGCCCCTGCAGTTAGAGTATAACCGCCTCAAATGGCTGCCGATGGAGCTGGATCGCTTGCCCGCGACGGCCGAGATCTTGGTGAGCTGCCGCCGCATGCTGCCCAATCTCACGCCCTCTCAGCTCGCCGGAAACCCGCTCCCGATCGACGTCGGCGACGAGGATGATGACTTGACCAACTGGCGCGACAGGCTGCCCGCGATCTTTGCCGCTACGACCTGGCCCACGGTCGCCAGCATCCGCGAGTCCGCCTTTATCATCCTCACCGCTCTTCAACCCATCTTCATCCCCGCCCTGTTATTGGTCGAGATCCTCGACGAAGCGTTCCCCAACTCGATTCCGATGCACAAGAAATGGGATTTGGTGGTGGCCATCAAGCATTTTCATGAACGTTGAACTTT
>JADMJS010000219.1 GCA_018780435.1 Myxococcales bacterium | reverse complement strand
CCGACCCGAAGTCGACCCTCTGGGGCAGCTTCGCCGCGGCCTCCATCATCGTGTCCATCCCGGTCATGGCGCTCTTCTATCGGCTCCAGAACTTCCTCGTGAGTGGGCTCACGGCGGGGAGTGTGAAGGGCTGAGAATCCACCACTTCTGCGACGAGTAGTCTCGCTGCGAGGCCTCGTCACAGTCTAAGGCGGGCCCTTCATCGCCGCTAAAGGGCAGCAGCGCTGAGGTTGAGCCGGACGATTCAAGGACAGCCAGGTAGCGATGAAGATGTCGGTGCCAATAGTGTTGGCGACGACGAGCAGGGGCGCGTGGTTAGGGCGAGAGTCCGGGCCGGGGAGTCAACTCCTCGGGACTACCCGAACCCCACGGGGACGCCAGAAGGCGACGGGGGTTTGCGTGGGCCGACGCGGGGCGCGAGAGCGAGAGGGCAGCTAGCTCGGCGATGGGGTCGCGAGCTCCCGGAGGCGCCGCCAGAGGGCGCAACGAACGGCGGCCGCGTAGGGCCGTCCGGGCTCCATTAGCCTGTCGATGGCGGACTCATCGAGCAGCCCGGTGGAGATAAGGTCCAGGTCCGCTAGGCAGCGAACCAGGGCGCTGTGCCGAGCTTCCACGAGGCTCGGCCGATCAAGCCCGCAAGTTCGGATCGTATCCGTCCCACGTTGACTGCCAGACCGAGCCACCACTCCACCCGCTGAATCGAACTCGAGGTGCTCTTCGGGGTCCGGGCCTTGGTACGGGTTCAGGAGTAGCGGGGTGTACGCCGTGCCTGGTGCCGGCGGCGGGTGCGGATCCTCCGCCACCGGGAAGAGATTCATCTTCCAGCGGGTATTGCACTTCTCGCAGGCGACGAGCCAGTTGTCCCACTCATAGGCGTGCCACCAGTAGCCCGTCGCGTGTACCGGAGCTTCCTTGCGTCCGTTCACCCGCTGTGTCGATGGATCCTCGACGCCGTCCTCGGCGAGCCTCGTGACGTTCCCCTTCGGTGCGTAGTGCTCCACGTTCGGTGAGCCGCCCTGAAGCTCGCACTCACAGTACCCGCACTTCTTCCACTGGGCCGTGACGAAGGTGCCCGTCCATGGGTCCCAACGCCGTGGGAAGTCGGCGGTTCCGCTAAGCGTGATCTCAGCGAGAACCTTCACCTGCTCCTCGCGAATCGCCGGCGTCGGGAACCCAGGGGGGACGGGTGGCCTTGGGTATCGAATCACGACGCGGCTCGTTTGTCCGCGAGGCGTCGCCGTAGCGCCTCTTTGAGTCGAGCGTTCGCCGCTTCACGTTGCTCCGCGGTCATTGCGCTGAGTTCGGCCTCGGCTACTTCGTCCATCGCTCTGAAGGCCAAGTGCGCGAGGTCCTTGGAGAGCGGGCGTCCGAGGCGCGTCGCCACCTCGGCCCGAAGCGCCGCCGTCTCAGGCGAGTCGGGGGCTTCTCGATTGGCGAGGCGATGCCGCTCGAGGAGCTCGAGGGTGTCTCGGTCCATCGTCGTCGCGAGCCCGAACCAGTCGCCGGTCAAGAGCGTATCGACGCTCGCGGCCGGGGGCAGATCCCTCTGTTCCACGACAAGCTCACCCGTCGCCGACGCCCGGCTGAGGACATGCACCTCTCCGGGGCGAGACCCGATCAAGGTGACCGGGTTATGCGTCGTCACGACGAAGCTCATCTTGGGGAACGATCCACGAAGCGATTCGATGAGCTGGTGCTGCCAGCGGGGGTGGAGGTGGAGGTCGACCTCGTCGATGACCGCCAGCCCGGTCATCACCTCGTTGAAGCGGGCCGGGATGCTGCGCCCCGCGTTGCGCTCTCTCAGGGCCCATCGAGCCATCATGTCCACGATCCAGCCCGCTATGGTGAGGTAGCCGTCACTCAGTGCCTTGAATGGGACGAGCCCGAGGCTGGGCGATGAAACTTCGACGCCATCGGGGTTCACGTCGAGAGCATCGAGCTCGAGCAAGTCGCAAAGGATTGCGACGGCGCTGTCGAAGAGGCGACGAGTGCTGCCGTCGTCACCGTTCTTCATGGCGCGATAGTCCGCGTCCTTGAGCCATTCTTGGGCGTCGATGAGCCGAGCGTCGTCATCGAAGAGGCTACGGACAGCGTCGAGGGTGCCTTGCTCGTCGAGGTCGCGCTCACCGATGGCTGTCCCGCGCCGCGAGCCATACGCCACCACGAAACATGGGAGTTCTGCGTTGGCGCTCTTCTCCACGGTCCTTCCGTCAATACTTATCTCGAACGGGCCGGGGCCGGCGACGACGACGCTCGCGAGGGCCTTGCTCACCGCTCCGATACGAGCCCACGGCGCCGTGGCTTCGGCGACGAACTTCTGCGAGTCGGGTCTCGGGAGAAGCGCGAGCACCATGGCACGCAAGATCGTCGTCTTTCCCAGACCGTTGTCGCCGGCGAGAAAGATCCATTGACCGCGCCCCTCTTTCGGCGTCGAGAAGTCGAGCTCGAGCGACTCGAAGCCACGAAAGTCACGGAGCTCGGCCCGCGACAGCCAATAGATGGCGCCGGTCGCATCGGAATGATCGGTGCTCATGGTGTCCTCGGGCACATCGATATGAACGGTCGTGATCCCGAGCCGCTCTCGGGCTTCGGGGCCACCGAGCAACGATAGGCGTTCCTCCACGATTGCAGCGAGAAAGTCGCTAGCGGCGCGACGAACGTCACCTCGCTCAGGCGTCGCTGCTGCGAACGCGACCCAGAATGGCGCTAGCCAACCGTTGCGAACGTCGTCTAGATCCGAGAGGAAGTCCGGCTCACTGAGCGCGTGCGTGGCCGCGATACCGGCCAACCCCCTCAGCTCCTCGATCGTGACGTCGGGAACTGCGAGCCAGATGTGGACCGCATCGGCGAGGAGACGTGGAGGTAAGCCTGGGTCGGGGAGGCGCGGTGGGCGTTCGAGCGCGACCTTCGGACGGGCCGCTCGCACTAGCGCAGCAAGCCACGCGAGCAGGCCGGGATGACCGGGGTCGAAGGCGTCTTTGGGTGAGAGCCAGGGCAACCGTGTCTCGTCGGCGAGGGTCACACGCTCGCGTCGGCCGACCACGTCGAGGAGGGACAGACGCTCAGCTGTTGGCATGTCGCTTAGGACGTTGAGGAATCTGGCGCCGCGGCTACCGATTCCTTTCGTTGCCGCCAAGGAGGCGATGACCTCCGGGTCCGTCGGGCGCCGCGGAGGTAGGGGAGGCTCGTTCAAGAAGGCGAACTGTCCCGGCGCCCCGGCAAGGACGAGGTCTGCGAGGTCGAGTCGCCGCAGGCGAGCCTGGGCACGTTGGACCTGCTTCCAGGTATCATCCGATGCACGCTCTCTGCTGTACAACTGGGTTGGAAAGGGGAACGAAGCGAGGATCCCTTCTTCGGTCAGTTCCTCACCCAAGGCAGCACATCGGTCCCAAAGACTTGCCTCGATAGCGCCGTTAGCAACTGCATCCTGCAAGATCAACCAGTCTTCGACGTCCCCAAGCTTCCCCTCGGTGACCCACGCGGCCATCGCATCGAGGTCCCGTGGCGCGCGAGCTAGGCCGAGCAGGCAGGCCAATGGCCAAGTCAGGACACTCGACAGGGGTTCGTCCGGAAGCAGGACGCGACTCGAAAGCCTACGCAGAGCCGACGTTAACGTCTTGATGCTCGGACTCTTGGCGAACTGTCGCCCCTCTTCAAAGAGGAAGGCCCACTGCCGATGGTATCGCGGTGCAAGCCAGACCTCGCCGGTGAGTAGGCGACCTCCATAGCGCGATGTCAGCTCACACTCGGATGAGTACATGTCGACGCCGTCATTGTGTGCAAAATAAATACACGATTCGAGGAGTTTCCAGGACTCCGTCTTGGGTCCGAGCAGGACTACTGGTCCATCCTCTTGGGCCTCCAACCGCCACCAGAATTCGGGCGCCGCAACGAACGGGTTCTCCTCCAACAGCCGCCAAGCCCATGATGAAGCAGCCCAATTGAAGAACGGCACCAACGCCTCGAACGGTGCCTCCAACCAGTGCCGTTCCGCCCATATCCGCGCATCTTCATCTCCAGAGTCGGCGAGCGAGAGTGCCATTACCCACGTCGCCGTCGCGTCGAGCCCTTCGGCCGCGGCCCGTTCCCAATCGACGTGGTCCGGCGGCACGAGCCGAGTCGCGGCAGCAAGAGCCCCCGGTCGCCCGAGCCAGGGAGTGACTTGACGCACGGCTCGCCGGAGCCCCGCATCCACGCGCGGCCGTTGCATCCCGACCCCCGCTCGAACCAGCTCGAGCGCCAGCCGCCCGCCGGGCCGTGCGAGCATGGCGACGGGATCCGATGTCCCTTCGTCGAGGAGCCACGCCTCGATCCGAGGCCACAAGTGGTCCCGTTCGAGGGCCACGTGACCCACGATGAACATCGCGACGTTCCGCCAGTGGCTAGCGGGTGCGACGGCGCGGAAGCGCTCGACCACCACGTCGTCGCTCCCGGCCATGAGCCACTCTCCGGCCGCGAACTCCTGAAGACTGCGAAGCTCGAAGCCCACGCGGTCGGCGGCGACAGGGACGAGGAAGACCAGCCTATCGCGTGTCGCCTCCAAGATTTCGGCAGTGAGCTTCTCGCGAGCCGACTGCGCGTAACCATCTGATTCGAGCAGCCGAGCGATGATGGCGCGAAGCTCGTCGTCGCCCAGCGGCGGCTCGTTATGCTCCTCCGCGAGGTGGAGACGCAGGCCGACCTCCCAGTGGAGGCGCCGCACGACTTCCTCGTGGTCCGACAGCACTTCGACGCTGCGAAGCCCACGCTCGCGTTCGCGGTCGTAGATGACCCGAAAGTACTCGCGAAAGAGGCGCCAGCGATCCCGCGGCGCCCGCGCGAGGCGCTCAAGCAGCGAGACCAGGATCGTCACTTGGAGTGGGCTCTGCCCGAGCCCGGCCGTGTCGGGGCCCTCGAGGGCTCCCCGCACCCGCGCGAGCACCTCGTACTGCCGGTCGGAGTCGCCGGGGTGTCGTTGCTGCACTAGCTGGCTGGCATAATGGAGTGCGACGTCAGTGGAGAGGGTCGATAGCGTCACCTCACGCCACCGACGGCGCGACCACTCGCCGTGATACCCCTGTGGCCGGGTCGTGCCGATGACCTGGAGATCCAACACCTTGGGAGCCCGCGCATTCGACAGGAAGTGCTCTACTGCATCGACCACCTCGGCCCGATTGCTGGACGCAGGGACCTCGTCGAGCCCGTCGAGCACTAAGAGCGTCGGCACGGAGGCCAGGGTCTCTAGGAGCAGTTCATGGGACTCGTCGCCGGTCGCCGGGCCGAGGAGGCCCAGCCTTAACTCGGCGGCGAGTCCATCCACCTCACCGGTAGCGAGTCGCTCGGCGAAGCGGTAGAGCGTGACTCGGAAGGGCACACGGGCGCGAAACGCGACAGGGAGCTCGTCTCGCGCCGCGCCCTTCTCGAAGGAGGAGACGAGCGTCTCGAGCCTGGGCTCGAGGGCCCGCCCTCGACCTCGAAGCCACGCGACGCGATGGCGCTGACAGAGATATTGACCGAGGGTGGTCTTCCCTTGTCCCGGCCCGCCGACGAGCGCTACGCGGCCCCAAGGCACCTCACGCGGGGCCGGAGCCCGCTCCGGTGCGTCATGTGACGTCTCGCGTGGTGACGGTTCGCTGAGGATGGTGCTGACGAAGCCGCGGTCATGCCCCTGTATCGGGAGGTCGACAAACACGTCCCCGAGCACGATGCGGCGCGACGAACCTGATTCACGCGACTCAAGTCGTGCGTAGGCGTCACCCTCGAAGGCGCGTTCGAGATGTGCGTAGAGCGGCGCCGCGAGTTCTCGGAGGGCCCGCGCGAGCACGTCGTCGCCGACGTGGGGCGAAGGCTCGAGCGCTGCTTCGGTCGTTGGGTGGTCCTCGGTCATCGACGAAGGTGTGCTGCCATGACGAGGTGAAGTCAAGGCGAGGCTCGAGTCCCCCAAGGATTTGGGCGCGTCCGCCACGAGTGTATCGCGCCCGGTTCGGCGACGGGTGATCGAGACGGCTATCGCACGATTGATCGGAATAGTTGTCCTTCGGCCGCGGGGAGGATGACGGCGACGAATGGAGAGGTTTCTTCGCAGTGGATGTCAGTCACTCGCCATCCGCACGTTCGAACCAGAAGCTGCGTCCACGTCAGATTCTAAGGACGCTTCAGCGGGATGGGCCGTTCGGGAGCCACTCCGGAACGCCGCGTCCGCGGACTCCGATCGGGGAGCGCAGGATTGAGTACGTCGCTCCTCGTAGGTCGCCGTCGCCCTCGCGGAGCCGTACGACTGGGCGCTCTTGCCCTGGGCCTTCGGCTTCGCGCTGCTCTTCGCCGTGCTGGTTCTCCCGATCTTGCGCCTCGTGCACAACGTCGTCAGGGATCCGGGCGTCTACGCCTACGTGACGCCCGCGGTCGTGGGCCTCGTCGTGCTCGTCGTCGCGCCGTTCACGATGGGGATCGGCCTCGCGTTCTACCACTACCACCTCGAAGGAAACGCCTATGAGTTCATCGGGTTTGGGAACTTCGTGGAGATCGTGGCGCCGTCGGACACGGCCGACATCCACTTCTGGCGCACGCTCGGCGTCACGGTCTTTTGGACGGTCGCCAACGTGTTTTTGCACGTCGCCATCGGCCTCGGCCTCGCGCTCCTCCTGAACCGGCCGGGCCTCGCTGGGCGCCGCATCTACCGCGTCCTCCTCGTGCTCCCCTGGGCCGTGCCGAGTTACATCACGGCGCTCCTCTGGCGCAGCCTCTTCCTCGGCGAAGACGGCCCCATCAACAGCCTCCTCGGCACCATCGGGATCCCGCCTATCGGCTGGCTCGGCGACCACTTCTGGACCAACTTCATCCCGAACCTCGTGACCAACACCTGGCTCGGCTTCCCCTTCATGATGGTGGTCTCTCTCGGGGCCTTGCAGTCGATCCCCGGCGACCTCTACGAAGCCGCCTCGCTCGACGGCGCGTCGGCCTGGCAGCGCTTTCGCTCCATCACGTTGCCGCTACTGAAGCCCGCACTCTTGCCGGCGATCATCCTCGGCACCATCTGGACCTTCAACCTGTTCAACGTCATCTACCTCGTGTCGATGGGCGCCGGGAACACCGAGATCCTCATCACCGAGGCCTACCGGACCTTCCACGAGCAGCACCGTCACGGCTACGCGGCGGCGTATTCGGTCCTCATCTTCTTCATCCTGCTGGCCTACACCTGGGTGACGACCCGCGTGACCAAAGCCAGCGAAGGGGCGGTCTCGTGAGCCATTCGGACGGCGCCGTCCTCAAGGAGTCGCGTTGGTCGCGCATCTGGCCGCACCTCGTCCTCGTGCCGGTCACTGCCCTCATCCTCTTCCCCGTGCTGCTCGTGCTCCGAAAGGCGCTCGCGCCCGGGCAGGGATTTCAGACCGAGCTGAACCCCTTTGCGGGCGGCTGGACCCTAGAGCACTTCGAGGAGGTCACCTCCGCCAAGACCTCGGAGGGCGAGTGGCTCTTCGGGCCCCAGCTCTGGAACAGCATCGTCGTGAGCCTCGCGACCACCGTCGTCGGCGTCGCGCTCGCCACCACCGCCGCCTACGCCTTCAGCCGCTTCCGCTTCTACGGCCGCAACGGCGGCATGACGATGT
>JADMJS010000705.1 GCA_018780435.1 Myxococcales bacterium | reverse complement strand
GACGGATCTAGCAAGTCGCTCGAATTCCCGCAATCTCTGGACCCAACAATCCGGCTCGAATCCGCCGTCCCTCGTTCGGGCACGGGACCTATCAGCGCCGAGGAAGTTCCATTCGCCCTCGGCTTCCGGTACCTAAGAGGGATGCCGCGATGGGCCGAAGTCGTGATCTTGCTCGTGGTGGCCTTCATGGCCGTCATCGCCATCCTCGTTTTTGCCCGCGTGCGCCATCGCGAGAGCGAAGAACTGCAACGGCAGACCGACCTGACCCTCGCGCAGTCACAGACGATCCCCAATCTTCCCCGTGACTTGCTCGACGTCGGCCCGGCGGCGCCTCGCCCCGCCCCGCCTTCACCAGAAGCGGCCGACTACCCGGAACGAGCGATCCTCCCGCCCGTCTCGCGACCCGTCGCGGTCGCTGACGCGGGTGCTAGGCTCACCGCCGACGCGACGACGAACACGTCGCCTACCCTCTCCGAACGCCCCTTCGTTCTCACCGACATCGTCACCGCCGCGGCCGGCGACGCGGCCGAGCTGGCCGATGTCGTGGACGACACCACGGTGGATGCGACGGAGGACGCCGCGCAGGACGACATCCTCGTCGACGTCGCGCAGGACGGCGGGGCGGCCGGTGGCAGTACCATCGTGACTCGCGAGACTGGGACCGTCGAAGCCGGCTCCCCAGCCGAGCTCGCCGTACTCCGCGACGCCGAGCGCACTTTGAACGCCCTCTATGCCTATCGGCTACGGGCCGACATCCCCAAGGCGCTCGTCCAGGCTGAGGCCGATCGCCTCGCCACGTTGCTCGGTCGACTCCCGGAGTCGACGCGCGCCGCCGTCGACGCAGCGCTCGAAGACGGCTACCGGCGCCTCGCCCGCGAAGGGAACGGCCCGCTGGTCGCGACGCCCGGCGCCGCAGGCTCCAAGGCCATGGGCCTCGGCGACGCCGAGATCGGGCGCGGCGATCCGACCGATCTTCGCTCCTTCGCCGATCGCATTCGCGCCCTGGAGCGAAACAGCGGCGGCGGCGCGGCGACGCCTCAACCGGGGATCCCGCCGTCTCCACCCGCCGCCACCGGGCTCCCGGCAGCGCCATCGGGCAGCGTCGTCTCGCCGTCGTCCGCGCCAGGGACCTCACCCGGCTCCATTCCGACCACCACGCCGCAACCGTCTTCCGTACTCCCGGCTGCGGCACCGAGCTCGCTCGACGGCCGCCTGGATTGACGGAGCGACTCCGACGACGAAGCCGCCCCAGGGGCGTTTGTCGTCAGGCGGGTCATTGAGTTAGGCTGGCTCGGTGAGCACCCCGAGACTTCTCGTCGTCTACAAGAAGAGCCAATTGAAGCTCTTCGAGGAAAAGGATCCGGGCGT
>JADMJS010000645.1 GCA_018780435.1 Myxococcales bacterium | reverse complement strand
ATCTTCCTTGCTCTCACAGGGAATCGCTTCGGCCTGCTCGGTCCGAAAAACAGCGCCCTCCTAGCGCTTGACCGCTCGCAGAATCCTCGGCAGCGTGCGCCCACTTTCGCCCACCGGCACCACGGTGCGCAGCGAAAGGCGAGGACGGCGCATCTTGCGAAAGACGCCCAGTAGCGGCGACGGCCACCCGGCTACCATGACCACCCCGTCCCAGGGAGACCGAACGACCATGAGCACACCGGCCCACATCACCGTCGGCTCGACGGCCCCCGACTTCACCGCCACCACCGACGGCGGCGGCACGCTCACCCTCAGCAGCCTGCGCGGCAAGCGCGTCGTCCTCTACTTCTACCCGAAGGACGACACCCCCGGCTGCACGACCGAAGCCTGCGGCTTCCGGGACGCTTTCCCGCGCTTTCAGGGGCTCGATGCCGTCATCCTGGGCGTGTCGAAAGACAGCCCGAAGCGCCATGACAGCTTCAAGAAGAAGTACGACCTCCCCTTCACGCTGGTCTCTGATGAGTCCGGCGCGATCTGCGAAGCCTATCGCGTGTGGGTCGAGAAGAGCATGTACGGCAAGACCTCGATGGGGATCCGCCGTTCGACCTTCCTCATCGACGAGAGCGGCACGATCACGCACATCTGGCCCAGCGAGGGCAAGAAGGTCGACACGAAGACCCACGCCGCCGACGTCCACGCCGCGCTGGCCGCGGGCTGAACGATGCCCACGCCCACGCCCTCGCCCTCAGCGCCATCGCCAGCGAACCCGGCCCGCACGGGGCAGAAGACGGGCGTCCTCCTCATGAACGTCGGCACCCCCGACGACACGTCCACCGGGGCCGTTCGCCGTTATCTGCGCGAGTTCTTGGGTGATCCGCGCGTGATCGACATCAACGCGGTCGGGCGTTTCCTCCTCCTCGAAGGCATCATCCTGCCCTTCCGGCCCGCGAAGTCGGCGGGCGCGTACCGAAAGGTGTGGACGGCCGAGGGGGCGCCGTTGCTCGTGCACGGTCGAGCGCTCGAGGCGGCCGTGGCGAAGGCGCTCGGGGAGGAGTTCTCGGTCAAGCTCGGCATGCGTTACGGCAGCCCAGCGCTGAAGGACGTCCTCGGCGCCTTCCGGAAGGAGGGCATCGACCGGATCGTGCTCTTCCCGCTCTACCCGCAATATGCGGCGTCGAGCACGGGCACGAGCCTCGAGCGCGTCTACGAGCTCGTCGCCAGCGAATGGAACGTGCCGACGCTCTCCTCCGTCCCGCCCTTTTACGACCACCCGGGCCTCATCGAGGCCTTCGCGATCCAAGGGCGCCCCGTCCTCGATCGCGTGCGCCCCGACCACGTCATCTTCAGCTTCCACGGCCTCCCCGAGCG
>JADMJS010000194.1 GCA_018780435.1 Myxococcales bacterium | reverse complement strand
TGACGGCCACCACCAGGTCCCACTTCTTGTGCATCGGGATCGAGTTGGGGAATGCTGCGTCGAGGATGTCGACGAGCAGGAGGGCGGGGAGGTCGAGGTCCTGGAGGGCGGTGAGGATGATGAAGGCGGCGTCGCGGATCATGGCGAGCACCGTCGTGGCGGCAAAGATTTCGGGCAACTTTTCGCGCGAGTCAGCGTCGTAGCGGTCGTCAGCATGGCCGACGTCGATCGGGAGCGGGTTGCCGTTGAGCTGAGAGGGTGTGAGATTGAACGAGTCGCAGTGACAGCTTACGAAGACCTCGGTTGTTGCCGGCAAGCGATCCAGCTCCATCGGCAGCCAGTCGAGCCTGTTGAAAGACAACTGCACACACGCGTCAGTTGAGTAAGCCGCCCAAAGGCAGGGCGTACAGATAGGTCTCGAAGCGATGTCAGGTGGCCGAGCTCGGCCGGAAGCGACGTCAACGCGTTGTCAGTCAACTGCGCGAGCGCGGGTGAGGCGGCGACAGGACCACATACAACTCACGGCGAGTAAATCGAGAGCGATCAGCAGACCAATCTCGCGTGGCAGCGCAGTCAGCGAGTTGTTGTTGATCTGCGAAACGGTCAACACTAGCGAGACGAAGAAGTGTGGCTCACGTAGAGGCGCGTCAGCGCCGTCATGCGGCCGATCTCCCGTGGAATCGTGATCAAGCGGTTGTCGGTCAACTGCACAGCGACACGTGAGCAACAAGCGAGTCGGCAGCGGCGACGCACATCCAACCAAGTGAGCTGCGTCATGACCAGCACGCCCGAGGGGATCTCGACGAAGGCATTGACGTCAAGCTGGCCGCTACGGCGTCAATCGAGCGACAAAAAGCCAAACGCGAACCAACCCGCAGCTTGGCCACGCGCGTCAGCTGCGCGACGTTGTCGGATACGGCGACGAGTTGTTGACTGGTCAGCTGCGGCAAACAGGCGACGTGTGAGGCGACGACGAAACAAACCGAAAAAGACTCACGTAGAGGCGCGGCTCGTCGATCGGCACGCGCCACTGTCTGACGCTGCCGTCCTCTTTCATCAAATCCAAAGGAATCTCATCCGACATGCGAGGCGGCGGCGAGAGGCGACACGAGTCAAAGTTTGCGGATTGAGAGACCTGCGACGATTATTGAATGCAATTCAGATAAAAGAGCGGGTGATTTGCTGAGGGCGAGCACTGGAAGTGAACGGCGCGGCGCGCCAACGACGCTCGTGCTCGCCTGCTTCGTCGTCAGTCGTCGATCCGAAACGCCTTGGCGAAGCGCTGCCTCGTGCGAGAGCGACTCGATGGCGTGCTTCATGTCGGCCGACGCGATCTTGCCCACGAGCAGCACGAAGCTGCTGAACTGGCG
>JADMJS010000699.1 GCA_018780435.1 Myxococcales bacterium | reverse complement strand
CGGTGCCCTACAACCTCGTCACGACCAACGACATCATCGGCGGCAACTCGGGCTCGCCCGTCATCGACAAGGAGCGCCGCATCGTCGGCCTCATCTTCGACGGCAACATCCAGAGCCTCGGTGGCGACTACGGCTTCGACGCCTCGGTCAACCGCGCGGTCGCCGTGGACGCGCGCGCCATTCTGCATACGGCGAAAGTCATCTACCGGGCCGAGCGCCTCGTGAACGAGCTCCTCGGCACTCTCTGACGGCTGACGGAATCGCCTCCCGACGAACGTTCGACGTGTCGACCGAGACCCACCGTACTGAAGCTTCATGCGTGTCGCCGAGTCGTACTTGTGGGATCTTGGTTGGGTTAAGGGGAGGAGTGCTTCTCGCGACGTCGACGGAGAGCTAAGCGCCAAGTAACATGGAAGGATGCCACGGAAGCTCCGCCACCTGATCGCCGATCTCCACGCTGCGGGATTTCGAGAGATCGTGGGTGGCAAGGGGAGCCATCGGAAGTTCGTACACGCTACCCGGGTCGGCGCGGTGATCCTCTCCGGACAGCCTGGGGATGACGCCAAGCCGTACCAAGAGAAGCAGATTCGAGCCGCCATCGCGGAGGTTGCGCCATGAAGTCGAGTGATCGGTACTTGGCGTTCGTACGCTGGAGCGACGAGGACGCGTGCTACGTGGGCTTCTGTCCCGACCTCTTCCCGTGGGGCGGCGTCTGCCATTCATCGACCTCTATCGACGCGTACCGCCAGCTCGTGGAAGTCATCGAAGCCCACGTGGACGAGCGCGAGGCGGCGGGCGAGCCGCTGCCGGAGCCGCGGACACGGCCGATGCGAGAGCTCGACCTGGCGGCGTGACCGCTGGCGTGTGTTGGTCGGCCCCGCGTAGGAGCCGTCCTCATCGGCTACAGAAATAGGTACCGAACGAGCGCGTCGATGATCGGCAACGATCTCCGGCTGCGAAAACGGTCGATCGCGGTCGGCGCGATCGGCGTGCTGAGCGCGATGTCGCCGTCGATGGCGCTGCCGACGGCCGCGCCGAACTCCGGACACTGTACATAGAACTCAAGCTCGAGGTCCGCGCGGGCCGAGCGTAAGGTCAAATTGTAGGAGCCGGTCGCGGTGTACCAGCGGTCCACCACCGCGATCTTGCTGTGCATGATCGCGCGGTCGTAGCCGGCGAGCTTCACCCCCTGCGCGAGCAGCTCCGGGAAGAAGCGGTCGCACTCGAGGCCCAGCAGCATGGTGTCGTAGTGTTTCGGGACCACGAAAGTGAAGTTCGGGACCCGCCCTGCCCGCTTGGCCCAGGTGCCGAGCAGCTCAGCGTCGGAGGGGTAGCAGTGCTCCACGAGCAGCTCCTGCTGCGCGAGGTCGGGGA
>JADMJS010000445.1 GCA_018780435.1 Myxococcales bacterium | reverse complement strand
GAGCGGCGATGGAGACCCCTGGGGTCTCGACCTACTGCTCAGCGGCGGACTGGGGCCTCGGCGCGCAGTTGAGTCTCCATCGCGGCCGACAGGTCGTCCTGTCCCGCGATCAAGACCACGTCTTTGCCGTCTCGGTCGGGCAGGAAGAAGGCGGGCCCCTCACCATCCGCAGCCTGGAGTCCGACTGGGGCTTCGGCTCGCCGCTCCTCGGACGAGACCCCGATGTCGCCGCCAAGCTCGCGGTCGCCACGCTCAGGGCCATCGATGCCCCTTGGAAGATTGCCGTTCTTACGGGGCTCTCGCCCGACCAGGCCACCGCGTTTCTCCGCCATTGTAAAGGGTCCTTTCGAGCCGTACGCCGCGACGGCATCGTGAGCGCCGTTGCGCGTATCGACGATGGTCCCGAGGGATACCTCGCTCGGCGGGCGCCCAAGTGGCGGAGCAACTCTCGTCGGGAGGAACGGCGCGCTGCAGAGGCCGGCTACGAGTTCGAAGTGATGCCGGGTGATGCCGATTCGGAACAAGTCCTCGCGAGAGCCCAAGCCGTAGAGACCCGTTCATGGAAGACCGCCGCGGGTGCCGGAATGCTCGCGTCCGAGTCTTTTCGTGAGTTCTATCATCATGTTCTGGCCCGTGCCGCGTCGAATGGGCGGCTTCGGGCCGTCTTCGCACGGGAGGGTGGCGAAGACCGTGCCTTCGTATTCGGCGCCCGTCTCGGCACTACTTACCGGGGCTTTCAGCTCGGATACGAAGCCGGGCTCGAGAGCTACGGGCTCGGCAACCAAGTGCAGCGCGTGCTCATCGAGTCGCTCGCTTCCGAAGGGGTCGAGCACTACGATCTCGGGATGGACATGGCCTACAAGCGCCGTTGGGCCGAGTCCTTACGGCGGCTCGACAACGTGCTGGTGGCGCCGGACGGGGGACGCTGAGCCGCCCGCGGCTCAGGCGGCTTTGGGCAGTCGTGCGAGCAGGGCCGCTAGCTCTTTCTCGTCCTTGACTGGGATCGACACGACGAGGCCGTCGCCTTTGGCACGAATGGCGACCTGTTGCCCAAGCGCGGCCGAGAACGCGCTGGTCCACTTCGCGCGTTCGGCGGCGAAGGGATCGGACTGCGGCTTCTCCTTCTCCTTCTGCTTCTTCTTCTTCGCGTCCTTCCGTTCCTGAACGAGCTTCTCGCAGGTCCGGACCGAGAGGCCCTCCGCTTCGATTCGCGCCGCGAGCTCGACCTGAAAGGCCTCGTCTTCGGTGCTGAGGAGCGCTCGGGCGTGGCCCGCGCTCAGGGAACCCTGCACGATCATGGCCCGAAGTTCGGCCGGGAGCTTGAGGAGGCGTAGCGCGTTGGTGATCGTGGACCGGTCTTTACCCACGCGTTTGGAGAGCGCGTCTTGGGTGTAGCCGTGCTCGCTGATGAGCCGCTCGTACGCGAACGCCTCTTCGAGCGGGTTCAGGTCCTGGCGCTGGATGTTCTCGATGAGCGCGACTTCGAAGGACTCCGTCGGCCCAAGCTGCCGCACGACCACGGGGACTTCGGTCAGACCCGCGAGCTCCGAGGCGCGGAGGCGCCGCTCGCCGGCGATGAGGGCGTAGGTCCCGTTGCCATCCGGCGTGACGAGCAGCGGCTGAAGCACGCCCTGCTCGCGGATCGAGAGGGCGAGCTGCCGGAGCGCGCGGTCGTCGAAGTGTTGCCGTGGTTGGTCGACCATGGGCTTCACTTTGTCGATGGCCACGAAGAGGGGCGTGCCGTCTTTAGCGGCGACCGCCGTCTTGGAAGCCGGGATCAGGCTGCCGAGACCACGTCCGAGGACGCTCGCGTGAATGGAGCTCATCAGTGCACCTCTTCGCTCAAGGGGTCATTGCCCGCTTCGGTGTAGTAGCCGCTCTCGCGTTCCATCAGCTCACGACCGAGCTCTCGGTAGGCCAGGCTCCCGGAGCAGAGTCCGTCGTAGAGCAGCACGGGCTTGCCGAAGCTCGGGCTCTCGGAGACGCGCACATTGCGCGGGATGACCGTGTTGAAGACGAGGCCCTTCGCGTGCTCGCGGACGTCGGTCTCGACCTGGAAGCTGAGCCGATTCCGCTTGTCGAACATCGTCAGCAAGATCCCGGAGATGCGGAGCTTCGGGTTGAGCGAGCCCCTGACGAGATCAACGGTGTTGATGAGGCTCGAGAGTCCCTCAAGCGCGTAGTACTCGCACTGGAGCGGGACGAGCACGGTGTCGGCGGCGGTCAGCGCGTTGATGGTCAGCAGACCGAGCGACGGGGGCGAGTCGATCATGATGACGTCGTACTCGGGCCGAATCGGAGCCAAGGCCTGATGGAGACGCGTCTCACGGGCCATCACCGCCACGAGCTCGAGCTCAGCGCCCGTGAGCTCGATGTTCGTCGGCAATACGTCGAGGCCCGGGATCTCGGTCGTGCGGCGAGCGTCGCGCCACGGGGCTCCGTGCATCAGCACGTGGTAGGTCTGACGGTCGAGTGTGTGCTTATCGACGCCGAGGGCCATGGTGGCGTTGCCTTGTGGATCGAGATCGACCACGAGGACCTTATAACCCTGCTCCGCGAGCGCGGCGGCCAGGTTGACGGCGGTGGTCGTCTTGCCGACGCCGCCTTTCTGGTTCGTGATGGCGATGACTTGGGCCACTGGTTCTCTCGCTTGCTCGTAAGTGTCTGAAATTAATCTAGTTTCACGGATGTTTCACGGGAGTTTCACGTGCAACCACCGACGCCACGCAGCATAGGGGGCGGCGCGGCGCCCCGTCAACGGCAAATCGACCATATATGGCACCACACAGGAGGTCGATCTCGCAACCGGTTGAAATGCCGAGTGATTCAATCGGAGAAAAGCTGTGGATAACTTTCGGGCGTCTCTCACCCGCTGATCGGAGGCCCACTCCCGCCTTGCCAACCCGCCATCGGCGCGGATACTGCCGGCGTGATGTCTCGCTCCATCCCTTGGTCCCTCTTCACGGCATTCGTAGTGAGCGCGGCCGCTTGCGCGTCCACTCGTACGACCGTCATCTCGATTCAGGACATCGACTGCGTCTCGTGCGCGGACGGGATCGTGAAGGAGCTACAGCCGGTCCCGGGCGTGAAGAAGGTCACCTTCAACCGCCAGACGGCCGAGTTCTCCGTCGTCCACGACGCCGACGGGGTGACGCCCGAGGCGCTGCTCGCCAAAGCAGCCGAGGTCGGCTGGCCCGTGGCCCTCGGTGGCGGACAAGGGCGTTACGCGCCGCAGCACGTCTTCCCCAAGGACGCCGACGTCCGGTGGGTGAGCCGCGGTGAACGTGTCGAGCTCGCCAGCCTGGCCGAGGCAGGCCACGTCACGGTGGTCGACTTCGGGGCCGCGTGGTGTCGGCCGTGTCGCGCCGCCGACAAAGCGCTCAGTGCGTGGCTCACGGACGTGCCCGGGCTCAGAATCCGCAAGATCGACATCCTCGATTGGGACAGCGCCGTCGCTCAGCAGCACCTCGCTGACGTGAAGCAGCTCCCGTACTTCGTGGTGTTCGGCAAGGACGGCCGCGAGATCGGTCGCCTCGACGGCTTCACCGAAGCGGGCCTGCGCGGGCTGATCGACCGGGCTACGGCGGGGACACCATGAACCATCCCTTCGCGTCACCGCTCGAGCGCCGCCTGCTGCTCGTACTCACCTTCGCCCTGTCGTGTGTGCTCGCGCTCTGGCCGCGCGGCGCCCGTGCCTGAGCGGCCTGAAGCAATCCGAACCTCCAGGTTGGAGGCGCCACGACGTTTCAGGACCGGCTCACACTCGGTCGTCTCACCCTCGGCCTCGACGTCATGGCGACGCGCGCCGAAGCGAGCCACGGCGTCTCCGAGGAGCAGTATGAGCCCGGGCTCGACGAGGTTCTGCAGCCGGCCGATCATCAGATCGTGTCCTGGCTTACGGGCTTTCAGCTCTCGCTGACCTACGGTCTCGGCGCTCGTTTCGGCCTCGACGTGGCGCTCCCGGTCCGAATCACGGTCATCGACGCCGAGTTTCACGACCAGGGCGGCGACCGCATCGGTGACTTCTCGTCCATCCATCATCGTGACGAGACCATCGCCGGGATCGGCGATCTCCGCCTTGGCGTCCGTTACGGGCTCATCCGGCCGACCGACGTCAAGCGGCTGACGATCGATCTGAAGCTCGGCGTCTCCTTCCCGACCGGCCACGTCGAGGACGATCCCTACGCGCTCGGCGCCGAAGGGAAGTCGCACACCCACACCTTCTTCGGGCAGGGCGCCTACCTCCCGCAGCTCGGGCTCGAGCTCATCTACTCGCTGCCGGCGGGGCAGTTCGTCGTCAGCGCCGATGGCCAGATCTCGACCGGGCCGGCCGAGAAGGGCTACGAGGCCCCCACCTTCGGCACCTTCGGCGTCGGCTTCTCGAGCGGCTACGGTCTCGACTCGGTTCGCTTTCTCATTCGACAGGAGCTCTACGCCGAGTCCGAGTCATTTTGGAACGGCGTGCCGGCGGAGAACAGCGGGCGCACCGACCTCAACGCGGTCGTCGGCATCACGGGGCTCCTCCCCGAGGAGGTGACGCTCGGCGTCGTCTTCAAGATCCCCTACTTCACCGCGACCAACGGCGGTCAGTACTCGAGCCCGCTCTTCATGGCGGTCTCCCTGGGCTGGGGCGTCGACACGCTCTGAACGCCCGATGGGGCGGCCACGCGTTCCCTCGTGAATATCCATCCACCGTCGCCGTCGAAGCCACGGCCTCGCCCCCGCGCCGCGATCACACTCGCCGGCCCCAGGGCGTGGCAGCAACACGAGCGAGTGCCGCAGGCCCACGGGGCGATGGAGGTCATGATGAAGACGCTGGCGAAGATGGTCTCGATGCAGCTCGGAGCACTGCGGATGGGAGGGCAGTGGCTGCTCCCCTTGGTACTGGCGCCCCTCGCCGCGCTCCCAGGGTGCTTGAACGAAGAGGCTCGATCCGAGCTCAAGTGCGACGCGAACGGCTGCCTCGTCTGCGAACGCTACACCTGCTACGAGTATTCGTGCGCGACCGACTTTCAGTGTCCCGATGGCTATGGCTGCACTGCGGCGGGCCAGTGCAAGCCGAGCGCGGTGAGCCCCGGCGGCGGTGGCACGAACACGGGCGGCGCCCAGTGTGGCGCCCAGACCTGCCCGACCGGCACGTCGTGCGAGTTCGGCACTTGCGTGACCCCCGGCGGCGACGGTACGGCGACCGAATGCACCCTCAGTGCGCAATGTGACGGCGGCTTCCTCTGCATCGACGGCGTCTGCGTCGACAAGCCGGTCGTGGAGGGTGGCACCGATGGCGCTAGTGACGGCACCGACGTTACCGATGGCGCCAGCGACGGCACCGACGGCACGGACGGCGCCAGTGATGGCGCCAGTGATGGCGCCGACGGCACGACGCCGACCGGCTGCGACGTCGATGCGGACTGCCCGTCCGGCGAGGCTTGTAAGGCCGGCGCGTGCGTGGAGAAGAGCTTCCCCGTCCGGCCGGAAGGCACGTGCCAGTTCAACCTCGACTGCGGCAAGGACGGCACCTGCGTCAACACCAAGTGCTACTTCCCGCCGAGTGACACCTGCCCCGAGGGCTCGGCCCTCCAGAACGGGCTGTGTATGCCCGACTCGGCGCCGGCCGGCGAGTGTCAGCTCAGCGCGGACTGCGGCGCGGGTGCCATCTGCGTCAACGCCACCTGCCGGACGACCTGCGCGGCCGACGGCGACTGCGCCAAGGGCAACCGCTGCGGCGGCGAAGGGCTCTGTGTCCTCGATGACCGCCCGATCCTGCAGTGCCTGCTCAGCAGCGACTGCGGAGGCACCACGTGCGTCGACGGTCGTTGCCTGAACGCGTGCGGCGCCGAAGCGACCTGTGAGGCCGCCGACACCTGCACCTTCGGCTTCTGCATGCCGACCGCCTCCTGCTTCGAGAAGAGCGATTGCGAGGCCGAGCAGGACTGCATCGGCGGCCAGTGCGGCACGCTCGGAGAGGGCGTCGCCGGTCCCTAGTTAGGAATCGAGTGACCTCCCGGCGGGGGTCCGCTAAGGTCCGCCGCCATGGGCCTCAATTTCCTGCCAATCGGCGGTGTCGGCGAAATCGGAATGAACAACATGGTGCTGGCGTGGAACGGACGCCGGTACCTCATCGACTGCGGAGCAAAGTTCCCAGGCGAGACGTCCCGATTCGCTGAGCTCGTCCTCCCGGACCTCGGTTGGCTTCGTGCCAACAAGGCATCCTTCGACGGCATCGTCATCACCCACGGACACGAGGACCACATCGGAGCGCTGCCCTTCGTCGCGCGCGAGCTCCAGGTCCCGATCTACGCTTCTCCCTTCAGCTACGCACTCGCTCGTCGGCGCCTCGACGAACACAACGTCCACGGCCTCGACTTCCGCCCGATGGAGCCCAAGGCCGGCGGCGGCATTGGCGAGTTCATCAGACCTCCCGAACGGCCGGAGCTGGGCTTCCAACTCATCCGAGTGACCCACTCCATCCCGGACGCGGCGGCGCTCCTCATCGACACGCCAATCGGACGGGTGCTCCACACGGGCGACTTCAAGGTCGATCCCGAGCCCATCGACGGAAAACTCTTCGACACCGAGGCCTTCCGCCGCATCGGCGACGAGGGCGTGCTCCTCATGATGTCCGACTCGACGAACGCGCAGGTGCCGGGTCGTACCGCGTCGGAACGGTCGGTCATCGTCGAGATCGAAGCGCAGGTTCGGGCCTGGCCTGGGCGCGTGGTCATCAGCCAGTTCGCCTCGAACCTGCATCGCCTCCGCGGCCTCGAAGAGGTCGCCCTCGCGACGGGGCGCCGGCTCTGTCTCGTTGGGCGGTCCTTCAAGACCTACACCGACATCGCGCGCGCCCACGGGCTGCAGACGGTGAACCCGGACCTCCTCCTCGACCCCGAGACCGTCGAACGCGCCGACCCGAAGACCGTCATTCTCGTTCTCACCGGTTCGCAGGGCGAACGGCGCGCCGCGCTCTGGAAGGCGGCCAACGGCGAACACCCCCAGGTGAAGCTCGGCAAACACGACCTCGTCATGATGTCGTCGCGCGTCATCCCGGGGAACGAGCGCGAGATCTACGCGATGTTCAACGACATTCGGCGTCGGGGCGCGACCGTGCTCCACCCGAAGGCTGCCGGCATCCACACCTCCGGGCACGCGCGCCAGGATGAGCTCACGGACATGATCCGCCTCGTTCGGCCCAAGGCCTTCGTGCCCGTCCACGGCGAATACGCCTTCCTCCTCGACCACGAAGCGCTGGCCAAGAAGGCCGGCGTCGAGCGCACCCTCGTCATCGAAGACGGCGAAGAGTTCGAGGTGTCTCCGGACGGTGAGCTCTCGCGCGTCGCCAGCCGCGTGCTCGAGACCCACTACCTCGACGGTACGGTCACCGGCAGCCCGGAAGAGCTCGGCTTCGAGGACCGCCGCCGCATGTTTCACAACGGCGTGCTCACTGTCGTCGCCGAGCTCAGCCCCGGCAAGCCCGGCCGCTTTGCGCCGGACGTCGAGCTTCAATCGGCGGGGCTCTTCACCGCCGGCGACAAGCACCTCGACGTGGTCCTCCAGGAGCTGCTCGACACGCTCGAAGCCATCCCGAGAGAGAGCTCGGATGACGCCGTGGAGGGGACCATCGTCTCGGTGGTCAAGCGCTACTTCAAGCGCACCGTCGGCAAGAAGCCGCTCGTGCTCGTCTTCATTCGGCGCGTCGAGCGCCCCGGTGAGTCGGAACGCCAGGGCGGCACCGCCAAGAAGGTGGCCACATGAAGGTCGAGTATCTCGGCGGGCTCTTCAGCCCCAAAGACAAGCCACCGGAATCCGGCTTACCGGAGGTCGCCGTCATGGGGCGGTCGAACGTTGGCAAGTCGTCGCTCATCAACCTCCTCCTGAACCAGCGGCAGGCGGCGCGCGTCTCGAAGACCCCGGGACGCACCCAGGCGCTGCACTTCTTCACGGTGGGAGAGGAGCTTTGTCTCGTGGATCTGCCGGGTTACGGCTACGCGGCCGCGCCGGCGGAGGTCAAGAAGCAGTGGCCGGCGCTCGTCTACGGCTACCTCGAGAAGCGCCCGAGCTTGAAGCTCGGCCTCCTCCTCGTCGACATCCGTCGCGAGATCCGTGACGAAGAGCGGGCGCTCGCGGACCGCTTCAAGATGCGTAACATCCCGCTCTGGCTGGTCATTACCAAAGCGGACAAGGAAGCCAAGACCCGTCGCGTCGCGGCCGGTCAGCGGCTCGCCGACCAGCTTGGGATCCCGCCCAAAGACATGCTCCTCACCTCGTCGCTCTCCCGGGAAGGCCGCGAGCCGTTGTGGGACAAGCTGACGAGAGCGCTGAAGGGGCAGACGGCGTGAACGGCGGGGGGACCGGCGTAGACGGCGGCGCTCGGATCCGCCCCATGACGTTCGCCGATGTGCCGGCGGTGTGTCGTGTCGGCCAACGTGCGTTCCCGGACGCGTGGATCGCGTCGGACTACGAAGGGGAGCTCGGCCAACCGACGAGCCGCTCGTGGGTGCTCGTGGCCGAGGGCGACATCGTCGCCTACCTCGTCGCATCGCGGGTGATGGACGAGCTCCAGATTCTGCATATCGCCGTCGACCCACGCGCACAGCGTCGGGGTCTCGGACGGCGATTCCTCGCGGGTGTGCTGGGCGAGCAGCGTCGCGACGGGATGGCCCTCGCGACGCTCGAGGTTCGGGCGTCGAACGTGCCCGCGATCGGGCTCTATGCGTCCGCCGGCTTCGTGCAGGTCGGACGTCGCAAGGGCTACTATCGGAACAATGGGGAGGACGCGCTCCTCATGAACCTCGAGCCGACGTCGGGCTCCGAGGGCGCGTAAATCTCGGGTCGTGAGCCTCGTCGCTTCGGCGGGCGAGGCGGGCAGGGTGGGCCATGTCGGAGCAAACTTGGACCGTGGGCCGCATCGTCGGCTGGGCCGCGGAGTACCTGAAGCGTCACGGCGCGTCGTCGGCGCGGCTCGACTCGCAGCTCCTACTCGGCCACGTCACCGGTCTCGATCGCGTTCAGCTCTACGTTCAGTTCGACCGTCCCATGCTGCCGGAAGAGCTCGAGAAGTTCCGAGAGCTGGTGAGGCGCCGGGTCGCGGGTGAGCCCGTGGCGTACATCCTCGGGGTTCGGGAGTTCTTCGGTCACGTCTTCGTCGTGAGCCGCCACGTCCTCATTCCGCGTCCCGAGACGGAGATCCTCGTCGACGCCGTGATCCGGTGGGCGCGGCCGAAGCCCGCCCCGAAGTCCGTGGAAGAAGCCGACGCAGAGGCCCGTGCCGCGTCGGAGGCCCTTGCCGCAGCGGCGGTCGACTCCGTGACCCCGGGCGAGCCGGAGGGCGCCCCCGCTGCGCCCGAGGTGACCGCGCCGACGGCGGACGAGCGGCCGCTCCGCATCGTCGACGTCGGGGTCGGTAGCGGCGCCATCGCCATCAGCCTCGCCATCGCGCTCCCCGCGGCGACGGTCGTGGGCATCGACATCTCCCCCGAGGCGCTCGAAGTCGCCGCCCAGAATGCAGACCGGCTGAGTGTCCGTGATCGCGTGAAGCTGGTCCGTGGAGACGGGCTCGCACCGCTCAGGAATCCCGCGACTGTCGACGTCGTCGTCTCGAACCCGCCTTATCTCGACGCCGAGCTCATGGCGACGCTCGAGAAGGACGTTCGCGACTTCGAGCCCCATGGCGCGCTCTCGGGCGGCCACGACGGCCTCTCCATGATCCGGCCCCTGATCGGCGACGCGGCCCGCGTGCTGAAACCCGGCGGGCTCCTGGCGATGGAGGTTGCGGGCACCGATCAGGCGGGTGCGGTGCGGGACCTCATCGCTGAGTCCGGCGCGTTCGAGGGTGCGACGATCCTCGACGACTACTCGAAGCGAGGTCGCGTCATCACCGCGATTCGTCTCAAAGAACCGTAGTCTTCAGGGGTTGTCTCGTCGGGTCCGCATCAGCACCAGCTCCTCGGCGCTCGTCGGGTGGAGGGCGAGCGTTCGGTCGAAGTCTGACTTCCGGGCGCCGAGCCCGATCGCGATGGCCAGCGTCTGAATGATCTCGGGCGCGTCACGCCCGACCATGTGTGCCCCGAGCACGCGATCGGTGGCCCGGTCGACGACGAGCTTCATCATGATGCGCTCGTCGCGCCCTGAGAGGGAGTGGAAGAGCGGTTTGAAGTTCGCGAGGTAGACGTCGAGTTCGTGCCCTCGCGCGAGGGCGGCGGCTTCCGAGAGCCCAGCCGTGGCGGCTGGCGGACTGCAGAAGACGGCGGTCGGGTGGGCGTCGTGGGCGGCGGGAGCGGGGCTCTTGCCGAAGAGGCGGTCCGCGAGAGCGTGGCCGTCTCGGACCGCTACCGGAGTGAGGGCGAGGCCGCCCGTGCAGTCGCCGACCCCGAAGATGTGCGGCACGTTGGTCCGACCTTCCGCGTCGACGCTCAGCTCACCGCGCGGCCCGAGCGCCACGCCAGCGGCGTCAAGCCCGAGCCCGGTGGTCGCGGGCGTTCGGCCCGTCGCGAACATGATCACATCCGATTCGAGGGGCGCGCCGGTGTTGCAGGTCGCCTTCAGCGCGCCCGACGGGAGGCGTTCGATCGCGGTCAGCTCGGTGCCGAATCGCAGCGAGACGCCGTGCTTGCCCAAGTTCGTGGTGACGGCGTGCCGGAGGTCGTCGTCGAAGCCGCGCAGCACCTCCTGGCCGTGGTGGACGAGGGTCACTTCGGCGCCGAGCCCCCGGAAGATGCCGGCGAACTCGAGCCCGATGTAGCCGCCGCCGACGAGGGTCACGCGTCGCGGCAAGGAGGGCAGGTGGAAGGCCTCGTTCGAGGTGACGGCGAGCTCGCCGCCAGGGATGGCCGGACGAGTTGGGATGCCGCCTGTCGCGATGAGGATTCGGGCGGCGCGAAGACGTTCGTCTCCCACCGCCACGGTGTGGGCGTCCTCGAGGGTCGCGCGCCCTGCCATGACCCGGACGCCGTTCCGTTCGAGGAGCGAGACGTAGAGACCGCTGAGGCGCGTGATCTCCTGGTCTTTTCGAGCGATGAACTCGGCCCAGTCGAAGCGGCCGCTGACGGTCCATCCGTAGCCCGCGGCGTCCTCGAGCGCGTGGCCGAGCTCGGCGGCATAGACCATGAGCTTCTTCGGGATGCAGCCGCGGATGACGCAGGTGCCGCCCCACCGATGTTCCTCAGCGATAGCGACTCGGGCGCCGTGACTCGCGGCGATTCGGGCGGCTCGGACGCCGCCGGAGCCGCCTCCGATGACAAAGAGGTCGACGTCGTAGTTCATGAGACTCCGGGGGACTTCGGGCTCACGCCCGGGTGATGTCACGGCTCGGGGAGGGGCCCGCACTGCCCCTCGGGATTACACAGCTCGCCGGGGGGGCACCCGCAGATGCCGCCGCACCCGTCCTCCACGCCGCACGTCGGGCAGTTGGGCTGGCAGGGTGCGCTGATGTGGAGGGTGTAGGGGCCTGCCGCCCCGGCTTCGGCACCGTCGACGACGATGTCCACCGGGACGCCCGCATCGAGTGGCACGACGACCTCGGCACCGGCTTCGCCGTAGCCGCCGGCGAGGCAGGTCGCAGCGATGGCGTCGCAGTCGGTCCCAACGTAGACGGCGGTTGGGTGTGTGGCCTCGACGGCGAGCGTGTAGACGGCCGTCTCCGGCGGGACGAAGTGGTAGACATGGTCGTTCGAGCCTTCACCCTTGGCGAAGTAGAAGCCACAAGTGAGCTTCGGGATGGCGCGACCGTCCTTGCCGATGGTGGTGTCGCCGGTGACCGACGTCGGCAGCAACACGGCCAGAGGGATGACGAAGGGCGTCTCGCAGAGCTCGCCGAGGCCGAGGGGTTCGCACTGGCCCTCTGCGCCGCACTTCTCGCTGTCGGCACAGGAGCACGTCTTGCCGCAGCCGTCGGGCATCCCGCACGCCCCGGGCGCGCAGACCGGCTTACAACAATCGAGGTCGAACGAGAACGCGTCGACCACGGGCGTCGACGGGGACGCCGAGTCCCAGACCACGTAGTAGCGCCGGCCCGCGCGGGCTTCGAAGGTGTAGACGTCGCCGAGGCCGCCCTGACACGCCCCGAGTCCGTCCGCGCAGCCGGCGCCCTGATCCTCGAGCACGAAGACGTCGAGAGGGTACGTCCCGTCACCCGTAATGGTGACGACCTGATCTGCTTTGGAATCGAAGGTATAGGTGAGCTCGGGGCCCGCGAAGTAGCTCTCGAAGGAGAACTGCTGGCAGGTGTACGTCGAGAACGCGGTGGTCGCGCCGGGCATGGTGGACGTGAGTGGGCCGACGCTCTGGTCGCAGTGCACCGGCGCCATTGGCGCGCAGGTGTCGTCGAAGCTCACGCAGGCGCCTTCGTGGCAGTAGCCAGCGACGCCCGCTGCGGGGTCGCCACAGGTGCCGCAGGTCAGGCCGCACCCGTCCGGGCCACACGCCTTGCCGCCGCACTCCGGCTGGCAGACCTCGGAGACCTCGAGTGTGTAGGTGCCGGCGGCGCTCGCGCTCCCAAAGCCGTCCACCACGACGAAGGCGACCTCACCCGGTGAGACCGCGACCGCCAGCGTCTCGGTCACACCGTCGCCGACGACGTCCGAGACACCGAGGCACGTCCCGCCGCAGCTCGCGCGGGCGTAGAGGAGCGAGTCGAAGGTCGCCGTAAGCGTGAGCGTGTAGACCCCGGGGGGCGCGATGAGGACCCAGGTCTCGTCGCGCGAGGCCGCCCCGACGTAGGCTCCGCCCTTCCCGAGGCAATCCGCGTCGTTCGGCTTCGCGTCGAGGGTGTTGCCGGAGACGCTCGCGCCGGGGTTCAGCACGCCCACGAAGCCGGGGCACGACGAGTAAGTCGCGGGGTCGACGTCGGGGGCGACGCCGACGTCCGTCGGGGTGTCCAGGCTGTCCTCGAGGGCGTCGTCGAAGGTGTCCTCAGCGACATCGTCGAGCGGGGACGTGGTCTCGCTGTCCGCGATGTCGCTTGGGGAGACGCCGTCATCGATGTCTGAGACGTCGTCCCCGTCGATGAACCCGACGTCGGGCGGGTCGGCCACGTCCACGTCGTCCGCGGGCGGGTCGGCGTCTTGCGATGGGGTGACGTCGACGAGCGTGTCGTCGGGAGAGGCGGTGTCGTCGTCCGTGTCGCCGCGAGTGTCGGTGGTGCCGGGTTGAACGTCGGCTGCGATGACGGTCGCCGTGCTGTCGGTATCGGGGCCGGCACTGCACCCGAGCGCGAGGGACAGGGCGAGGGCGAGCCGACGCACCCGTTCAGCCGTCGACGGTGAGCGCGCCAAACACGCCCGCTTCTGCCCAGGTGCGGAACCAGTCGCCGAGAGAGGCGGCGATGGTCTCGGGGTCTTCCGGCACGGCGTCCGCGTCGGACTCGGCGGCATCGAAGCCGGCTCCGATCGCCTCCATCAGCGTGCGACCGTAACGAAGCGACTGCAGGATAGCGAATTGGGATGGGCTCACGACGAGCCGTCTCACCTTGTAGTCCTTGCGCCAGAGGAGGATGCGCTGCAGGCCCGGCGCCGGGAGCGTCGCGTCGTCGCCGTTCAGGACGGCGTCGAGATAGTCGTTCACGGGCCACTCGGAGCGAATCAGCGCTGACGCGGGGATGAAGCTGAGGCGCGCTCGTGGCCAGGAGTCGGGCGCCATCGCCGCCAGCGCCGCCGGATCGAGGAGGGTGCCGCGTGCCCCTTCGAAGACGAGCTCACGGGTGTGTTCGAGGTGTGCGAGCGCCGCGAGGACATGGGCGTTCGGGAGGTCCGGTCGGCTTTCGAGGAAGTAGGTGGGCAGGTGCCCTCCGAGGGGCGTCAGCCGCTGATTCGTCGACGGGTGCCGATCCAGATAGTCACGAAAGATCGCATCACCGGACGAGCCGAGCGCCACCGTCACCGCCGGGAAGTCCTCCGAGAGGATCTCGACCAGGCGCGAGAAGTACATGTTCGAATACACGCGCAGCCGATCGGCTGCCGAGACCCGCTGCGACGGCAGAATCACCTCGTCGAGGTCGCGAGCGTCGACGTCGCGGGCGCGCGCCAAGCCCTGTTCGAGACCATCTGGAGCGCTCACGGCGGTGAGTAACCATCGTTCGAGTCGTTCGAGTGGTGTCACATCGTTCATCGGGGCGCCCCCGAGAGCGCGCGCTCGCGATAGCCGCGGGCCTTCTGCAGCTCGGCGTAGACGACGGCAAAGTCGGGGATGTGCGCGTCCCACTCCAGCAGGGTCGCGATAGGGCCCGCTTTACGTTGTACGCCTTCATAGAGGGCCCACACGGGATCGATGAGGAAGTCGTCGTGCGTGTCGATGCAGTGCGTGTCCCGATCGGTGTGCCCCGCGATGTGGATCTGCACGACGTGGTCGAGCGGGAGGCGTGCGAGGTAGTCCTCGGGATCGAGATCGTGGTTCTTGCACGTGACGTGGACGTTGTTGACGTCGAGCAGGAGCGCGCACCCCGTCTCGCGGGCGAGCGTGGCGATGAAG
Organism: Myxococcales bacterium; assembly: GCA_018780435.1. Taxonomy (GTDB): domain Bacteria; phylum Myxococcota_A; class UBA9042; genus SXOO01. Next base: position 22,343 of record JADMJS010000445.1, on the reverse strand, counting down.
TCCGCTTCATGCAGGGTGGATGAGGCGAAGGTCACGTAAGTAGATGGGTTTTCGAGGACGAGCGGCCGCTCGAGAACGTCCTGAACGTGCCGCACGCGCTCAATGAGGTGTGCGAGCGACGCGTCGTGGTAGGGCACGGGATAGAGGTCGTGTCCGTTCTTGCCGTTGACGCCGGTGAAGCACACGTGGTCACCCATCCAAGGCGCCCCGATACGGTCCACGAGCGCCTTGAGCTTCCGGAGGAAGGTGTCGTCAGGTGGGTCCGTCGTCCCGATGTTCATGGACACGCCATGCATGACCACCGGGTAACGTTCGCGGACTTCATCGAGGAAATGCAGGGGGCGCCCCCCGGTGTCGAGGAAGTTCTCCGAGATGATCTCGAACCAGTCGACGTTCGGCCAATGGGTCGTGATGTGGCTGTAGTGGTTCGTTCGTAACCCGAGCCCGAAGCCGAGGTCCGGTAGGCCGAATCGGTTGCTCGCGGTCCGGGTGAGGTCGGCGTCGGTGGTCACGGGCAGATCCCAGTTTGCGGGGGTGGCGGCGTGGGGACGGAGGGCCGTTGGGCGCGACTGACGCCGCGCCCAACGGGGGCAGCGGCTCGATCAGCCGCAGCCGCCCTTGTCCGAACAGGAGCCCGAGGCCTTGCACGAGCCAGAGCCCTTGCACGAGCCCGAGGCCTTGCAGGAGCCCGAGCCCTTGCACGACGCGCTGCCCTCGCACGAGCCCTTGCACGAGGCGCTACCCTCGCACGAGCCCTTGCAGGAGCCCGAGCCCTTGCAGGACTCCTTCATCTTGGTCTGAGTGTCCTTGGTCGCAGCTTCGGCCTTGGTGGCGATCGAGCCAACGACGATACCGGCAGCAGCGGCGAGGACGAGCTTCTCGAGGTCACGACGAGTCATGGATTCTCCCTTCCGAGCCGAGGCGCGGTGAACGCTCTCGGCGGCTTCGGCGCGAACGTCCCCACGAACGATTCGTCGGTGACTTCTTGTGCGCCTGAACCCGATATCCTTCGGGTCGGATCTGGTTACGTCAAGGGGGGGCACGATTTGCCGCGCGCTACTTGGTTTGGAGTCCGGGCGCGCATCTGCTAGGTTCGCGCGGCACCACCCGCAGTCGAGCCGGCTGCGCGAGTCGCTCTCGCCGCCGTCGCGGCAGGGCCAGTGGTAACCGGGGGGGACGGGATCGTGAAGCGCTTCGGCAAGTACCTATTGGAAAAGCAGCTCGCGATCGGCGGCATGGCCGAGATCTTCCTCGCTCGCCAGCAAGGCCCCGCCGGCTTCGAGAAGACCCTCGTCGTGAAGCGCATCCTTCCGCACTTCGCGAACGACGAGCAGTTCATTCAGATGTTCCTCGACGAAGCTCGTACGGCCGCGAAGCTGAATCACCCGAACATCGTCCAGATCTACGAGCTCGGAGAGACCGAAGGCAGCTACTACATCGCGATGGAGTACATCCGCGGTGAGTCCCTCGCGAAGGTGATTCGGCGGCTCCGGCAACACGGCATGCACATGCCGTTGCACCTCGCGGCCAAGATCGTGGCCAGCGTCTGCGCCGGGCTCGACTACGCCCACCACTTCGCAGGCGCCGATGGGCAGCCGCTCGGGCTCGTCCACCGCGACATTTCGCCGGACAACATCCTCGTGAGCTACGACGGCTCCGTGAAGATGATCGACTTCGGCATCGCCAAGGCGCGGGACAACGAGTCGAAGACGCAGGCCGGCTCGGTCAAGGGCAAGTTCTGCTACATGTCGCCGGAGCAGGTGACCGGTAAGCGGCTCGACCGTCGCTCGGACATCTTCTCGCTCGGCATCGTGCTCCACGAGCTCACGACGCTCGAAAAGCCCTTCGGATCGGACGCCGACCTCATGACGGTCAGCGCCATCGTCAACGATCCCCCGAAGTCGGCCGCCGACCTCGTCGAAGGCTACCCGGCAGCGCTCTGGGAGATCATCTCGAAGACCCTCTCGAAGGACCGTGGCCAGCGCTACGACACGGCCCACGAGATGGGGATCTCCCTCGAACGGTTCATCCACAGCCGCGGCGAGTTCCTGTCGGACCGCGACATCGGGAACTACCTCCGCAAGCTCTTCTCCGAAGAGACGGCGGCGATCGACGAGCTTCGCGAGATGGCGAGTGGCATCCGCAGCCGCATCATCGTTCCGCCGAAGACCGGCGGCTTCTCAAGCGATCCGTCGCCAGAAGACGCGACCGCCATCGGCGCACCGGCTAGCGAAGATCGGACGCAGGCCGTCCCCATCGACACTGGCACCGAGTCGCGAACGCCCACCCCGAAGCGAAGCGCCTCCATTCCCATCGGCCGACGGGAGCCGTCGATCCCCGGCGCCAAACTTCCGCCGCCTTCCCAGCCTCAATCCGGACCGAACTTCGCCGCGACGAGTGTCGCGCCCATCCCGAACCCCGTCGTCGTGAGACGCGGCGCTGGTCCGTGGAAGTGGGTCATCCTCGTCCTGGTGCTCGGCGGTCTCGCTGCAGGTGGTTGGTTCGGCTGGCAATATTATCAGGGCCAGGAGGCCGCCAAGGCGCCCCCCTCAGGGCAAGTGGTGCAACCGGGTGGCGCCGATGCGGGCGCGGACGGCACGGACTCCGGCTCCCCAGCCGGAGGGACTGACGGCGCGCCGCCGGTCATCACGGGACCCGCGGAGACCCCGGACGCGGGCACCACGGCACCCGAGGCGCCTGACGCCGCCGTCGTGGACGCTGGCGCCCCTGATGTGGTGATGGCTGCGGCCGCCGACGTCGTCGCCGTCGACGTGGTCCCTACCGTCGATGTGGACTTGGCCGCCGACATTGCCGTCGCCGTGGACGTCGCCCCCCCTGACGCGCTCGTCGTCGACGACACGTCGGTCTTGGACGCGAGCACCGACGTAGCGACGGCCGAGGCCGATGTCGCGGTAGCCGCGGCCGACGTCGCCGTGATCGCCGATGTACCGCAGCCGCCCGACGTCCTGCCCACCCCCGACGTGCCGCCCGTGCCCGATGTGGCCGTCGTACCGGAAGTCCCCGATGTCATGGTGGTTCCCGACATTCCGGCCGTCCCGGACGTCGCGCCACCCCCGATCGACGCCGGCCCCGCTCCGGTCCCGGACGTCGGCCCGATCGCCGTTCCGGATGTGGCGACGCCGAAGCCCGATGTCGTGACGCCGAAGCCGGTCACTCAGTACGGCTCCATCACGATCGCCGCCCCTGACGGTGCACAGGTGCTCCTCGACGGCCGACGCATCTCGTCGGGCACCCACAAGGTCACCTACGGCACCCACCGCGTGGAGATCATCAAGGACGGACAGAAGGGCGTGAAAACCGTGAAGATCGACGCCAACAAGCCGAACCAGACCATCCGTTAGTCGCCCCCTGTCCTCGCTCCCTACAGTTCGTCCCATCGTGGACCATCGCAGGACGCCACTGCGCTGGGTGGACGGCGTCATCGCGCTCGTCCTCGGCGTCGTCGCCTTCGTCGTGCTCTGGAACACGGCGGTGATGGGCTTCGCGCGGGACGAATCCTTCTACTTCCGCTACAGCCACATCTATCAGGACTGGTTCAGTCGCGTCGCCCAGCGGACGGGCGACGAGGCACCCGGTGAGGGCCCGCTCGATCGGGCCGACGTGCTTTCGACGTGGCGCGAGAACTTCGAGCACCCGCCGCTGATGAAGGTCCTCTTCGGCTTCTCGTGGCGACTCCTCGCGGAGAGACAGCGCCCCTTGAAGGTCGGCCCGGGCGCTCGCCTCACAATCGTCGACCTCACCGAGTCGGACGGCTTCGAGGTCGACGACGAGGTCGAGCTCATCCCGCCGACGCTCATCCCGGAGGCGCCGTGGGACGAGGACAACCGCTACGGTGTCCCGCTCCCACCGGAGCGACCGGCCGCATTCGCGGTGGCAGTCGTGGCCAGCCGTACCAAGAATGAAGCCGTCCTCACCATGGACGGGGCCGCACTGCCGCAGCTTGAGGGCACCTGTCGGGCTCCTGCATCACCGGTCCGCAGCGCGGAGTCTCGAATCGAGACCACGGCGCCGTGGGTCGTCGGGTGTCGTGCCGTCGCCGCGGGCGTACTCCCTGAGCATCAGGCCATGCGGCTCCCGACCTGGGTGTTCTTCGCCCTACTCATTGCCATCCTGTACCTGTTCGGGACCGAGCTCTTCGGCCGGCGGGCCGGGCTCTTCGCGGCCGTCGCCTTCTTCTGGGTGCCCCACCACTTCTTTCACGGGCACCTCTGCACCTTCGATATGCCCGTCACGACCATGATCGTCGCGACGACCTATACCTTCTGGAAGTCGCTCCATTCCCGCTTCTGGGTCTACGGCACCGCCGTCTTGTGGGGACTGTCGCTCCTCACCAAGTTGAACGGCTACTTCATCCCCGTCCCCTTCGTGGTCGCGTGGCTCTACCCCTGGCTTTGGGACCGAACGACCAGCCTCGTGGCGCGCGTGCGGGAGCACATCGCGGCGGGGACTCTCGTCTCGGCCCACTGGCGGCCCGCGGCGCAGCTTGGCCTCGTCCTCGGGGCGACCCTCCTCGTCGCTTTCACGCTCGGCAAGCTGCCGGCGGTCGTGGTGCTCCTCCTCGGCGTCGCACTCCTGCCGACGCGCGGCTCAGAGACGCGACCGTTCTGGCCGCCGATGCCGGCCGCGTTCCTGTGGATGCTCGCGATCGGGCTCCCCATGCAGTTCATCTTCTGGCCGCAGATGTGGTTCGACACGGCCGAGAACTTCGGCCGTTACGTCTCCTTCCACGTCGGACACGTCCACTACCCGCAGGAGTACTTCGGCGACCTCCTGAACGTGCCGCCCTTTCCGGTCGGCTACCCCTTCGTGATGACGCTCCTCACGGTCCCGGTCCCAGTGCAGGCGCTCATGGCGCTCGGCCTCGTGCTGCTCTTCGTGACGCACCGCCGCTCGGTCCCCGTGTTCGAGCGGGTGCTCCTCTTCGGGAGCGCGCTCCTGCCGATCGGCATCATCGCGCTCCCATCGACCCCCATCTTCGGCGGCGTCAAACACTGGATCGCGACCCTGGCTTTCGGTGCTCTGATCGGCGGTTTCGCCTTCGAGTGGCTCCTCGTTCGCACGCTGGACCGGATGGCCGCTCGCATGGGCGCCGGGGCCGCACGTCTTCTTCGCAACGCCGCCCCAATCGGGCTCGTCGCTCTGGTGACCGCCTCGGGCGCCGTCGCGTCCGTCCATTCCGTCGCTTGGGGCACCGGCTACTGGAACGAGCTCATCGGGGGGACTCAGGGCGCGGCCGACGCCCGAATGATGCGAAAGTTCTGGGGATTCGGGGCTGGCTACGCGGTCGACTACGTCAACGCCCACGCGCCCCGAGGCGCCACGGTCGCGTTCCACGAGAGCACCTGGGATGCACACGACTGGTACCAACGCGCCGGGCTACTCCGCGAGGACCTCCGCTGGACGCGAAACCCACCGTCTCGCTGCCGCCCCGGTGACCTCTTCATCTTCCACCATCAAGGCCCCATGGCTCAGGACGAGATCGCCGTCCGCGAGTCTTTTGCCGTGCAGGGCCCCGTGAAGACCTTCGCGCTCGACGGCGTCCCGATGGTGTCGATCTACCGCTGCGGGCGGCGCTCTTGATCGCACTCTGAGCCCACTCACCACTTCCTCCTTGTCAACGACAAGCCGGCCAGCTATGGTCCTCGCCCCGATCGCCCGGGCATCGCGCGCAACGTGCCGCGGCAGCAGGCGAGTCGTTACCGCCGCCGGCGTACCCCGGCGCCACTCATGGAGCTCGCAGTTATGAAAGAAGGCATCCACCCCGACTACCGGTATGTGGTCTTCGAAGACGAGAGCGCGGGCTTCCGGTTCCTGTCTCGCTCGACGGTCAAGACGAACGACAAGACCCAGTGGACGGACGGCAACACGTACCCGCTGTACAAGCTCGAAATCTCGAGCGCGAGCCACCCGTTCTTCACGGGTAAGCAGAAGCTGATGGACACGGCCGGCCGCGTCGATCGCTTCCGCAAGCGCTACGGTCAAGCGGGTCAGACGGCCGCCGGCTGAACCCGCCCCCCTCTCGCAAGGGGCGACGCTCCAGTTGGGGCGTCGCGCCTTCGAGAGGCTTGACCCGGAAGAGCCTCCACCGAGGCCTCTCCCACCGCGCCGGATCCCTCCATGCTCGATAGCCGCTGCGAAGATGCCGTCACGCGGCTCGAGTCGGTGCTCGCCCAAATGGGCGACGGCGACGTCGTGTCGGACCACCACCGATACCGGGAGCTCGCGTCCGAACATCGGCGGCTCGCCCCGATCGTCGAGACGTGGCGTGCGCTCGTGGCCGCTCGGTCGGGCATGGCGGAGGCGCGGGCGCTCCTCGATGACGGCGACTCCGAAATGCGCGCCATGGCCAAAGAGGAGCTGGCGGCGCTCGAGCCACAGCTCGCCGCGCTCGAAGCGCGCATGCGCGTCCTGCTGCTCCCGCGCGATCCCGACGACGAGAAGAACGTCATCCTCGAGATTCGTGCCGGCACCGGTGGGGACGAAGCGTCGCTCTTTGCCGGCGACGTCTTCCGAATGTATTCGCGCTACGCCGAACAACGCGGCTGGACCATCGAAGTGCTCTCCATCAGCGAGAACGACCTCGGCGGCGTCAAGGAGCTCGTGTGCTCGGTCTCGGGCCAAGACGTCTATGGTCGCCTGAAGTACGAGAGCGGCGTCCACCGTGTGCAGCGTGTGCCCGTGACCGAAGCCCAGGGGCGCATCCACACGAGCGCGTGCACCGTCGCAATTCTCCCGGAGGCTGACGAAATCGACGTCGACATCGACGACGGCGATCTCCGAATCGACACCTACCGCGCGTCCGGCGCCGGTGGGCAGCACGTCAACAAGACCGAGTCCGCGATCCGCATCACGCACATCCCGTCCGGGCTCGTCGTGACCTGCCAGGACGAGCGCTCGCAGCAGAAGAACCGATCGCGCGCCATGAAGGTGCTCCGCGCCAAGCTGCTCGAGATGAAGCAGGTCGCCGCCGACAGTGAACGCGCGGCCGATCGCAAGGCGCAGGTTGGCTCCGGCGACCGATCCGAGCGGATCCGCACCTACAACTTTCCGCAGAACCGGCTCACCGACCACCGCATCGGCCTGACCCTCTATCGCCTCGACGCGGTCATGATGGGCGACCTCGATCCCGTCCTCCAGCCGCTCCTCGATACGGCGCAGGCCGAGCTCATGGCCCGCGAAGGCATGAGCTGAGCCACCCCGCGCCACCCGCCCCGATGAGCTCTCAGGCTCGCACCAGCCTCTGGCTCCTGACGCTCGTCGTCGGGCTCGTGGCCCTGGCGGCGGCGGGCTACCAGCGCTACCTCGCACCGCTCCCACATCCCGAGCTCCAGACCAGCACGTCCGCCCAGGTCGCACCCGCGCTCACGAAGCGGCTCGTGCTCGTGCTCGTAGACTCGCTCCGCGAAGACGCCGCGCAGGATCCGACGGTGCTGCCGATCTTTTCGTCCTTCGCGGCTCAAGGTGCCTCCGGCATCAACATCACGCCGCCCGTGACGCTGACCGCGCTCTCCGTGGCGACGATAGGGACGGGGATGACGCCGCCCATCGCCTGGTCCGTGCAGAACTTCGACGCGGCCAGTCTCGACGGCGAGACCCTCTTCTCGCTCCTCCGCGCGAGCCGATCGGGCGACCCGCGTCGCCAGATCGCCTTTCTCGGCGACGCCTCCTGGACACAGCTCTACGGCGCCCACGCCGACTTCACGCTCCCCTTTCGCGACACCGGGTTCTACAGCGACCTCGAGGGCGGCATGCTGCCTCAAGACCGCGAGACCCTTGGGCGCGCTCGCACCATTCTGGCCGACCCGAGCTACGCGTTCGTGGTCATTCACCTCGTGGGTTCGGACAAGATCGCCCATCGCTACGGCGCCCACCTTCGGGAGCCCGACGGACACCTCTCCGAGTACGCGGAGGTGATCGGTCGAATCGGTAAGGAAGTCGAAGGCCTACGGGCGCGCTTTGACGACCCGGAGACGACGTGGCTCGTCATCTCCGACCACGGCTGCACCCGCTTCGGCAATCACGGCGGTGGTGAAGACGAAGCCCGCCGGGCCCCTTTCGCGATCGTCGGCCCCGGCATCAACGCGGGCGCTCGCGTGGAGCAGCCGCTGACCGCGATGGCCGGCACGCTCGGCGCGCTCTTCGGCGTCCGCGCCCCCGCCACGGCCGAGGCGCCGCCCGCCTTCGGGATCATGAACCACACGCCGGCCGCCGAGCGAAGCCTGGCCGAGGCGCACGTCGCCGCACGACGCGCCTACGTCGGTGCCATCGTTACAGCGGCCACCAACGATGCCGGGCGATCCCCGGGTGGTGACGACGCCGACGACCTGTTTCCCGTCGCCGCGTCACCCTTTGCCGTCGACACGTGGGCCGTACACCAGCTTCACCGCATCGGTCAGAAGCTCGCCGCGCTCGACGCCTCACGCGTCTGGTTCCGGCTCGCTGGCCTCTTCATCGGCGGGCTCCTGGTGTTGGCGCTCCTTCGTAGCACCTTGAGATCGCTGCGGATCCCGCGTGCCACGCGGACGTCGTTCGTCGTCGTCCTGGGCGCCTGGCTCGCGCTCTTCGCCTTCAGCAGCGAGGCACGCAACCTCGTGCTTTCGGCCAGCGGAGTGGCCGACCTCCCGGGGCTCAGCGGGACTCTCGGCTGGACCGCCATCGGCCTCATCGTCCTGGTCGGCCTCCGCTCCCGGCTCGTCCCGACGGCCGCGTTGCCGTGGCTGCTCTTCGTCTTCGGCGCGACAGCACTGACCGTCGTCGTGTTGCGTTACCCCTACGGGCCGCTCCCGCTCGTCTTCCGAAGCGCCAGCCTCGCGATCGCATGGGGCTGGGCCTGTCATGGCGCGCTTCGACGTAGAAGCGAGACGTCGAGCCGGCTCTTCGCCGCGATAGGGCTCAGCCTCTTCAACGCCTTCACGGTCACGTGGCTGCAAGCGGACGACGCCCGCTTCGAGGACGACGGCACCTCCCGAGTCTTGGCTGCGGTGGCCTTCGGCGGTCTATCCCTCACGCTCGCCGTGTTCACGCTGCTGGGCCGCGCCGCCGGCGGACTCGACCGCCGGAGCGGACCACGCCGACTCCTCGTCGCGGCAGTCCTCCTCCTCAGCGTGTCGGCGTTCGTGATCCGGGCGCTCGACGTCGTCCCCGCCGTCCGAGTGTTCCTCGGCTCGTGGGTGCTCCTCGCCATCGTGATCGCGAGTAGCGGCCTCACCTTCTCCCGCACGGAACGCCTCTGGCTCCTGGTGGTCCTGGCGCTGGCGGTTTACCGACTCCTGGCGCTCGACATTCGGGTGGTCGCCGTCGTCCTCATCGCCGCCACCGGCCTCGTCGCCGTCCCAGCGCTCCGGAAGGCGCCCGCCGCGGCCCTCGTGCTCGTAGCTGCGCTCGTTCAGCACTCTCTCTTCCACGAGCTCGGCTACAGCTTCTCGTTCTCGGCGCTCGACGTCACGGTCGCGTTCGCCGCCACTCGAGACGCCATCAACCTCGGCGAAGGGTTCGTCTTCCTACTCTTTCAACATCTCGGGCCGTGGCTCATCGTCGCGTCGATCCTGGTGCTGTCGTGGCGCGACGAGCGGCCGGCCACCGGCGCGAGCGACGTCTCGCGGCCGCGCGCTGCCACGACCGCGCTGCTCTGCGTGTTCGCGCTACAGGCGTGGTCGACCTTCGTCAGCTTCGAGTACGAGACGTCGAACCACTGGTTCACGCTCCACGCCGTCCCCCTCGTCATCTTCGTCACGTGCAACGCCTTGCTATCGGGGCTGGCGCTCCTGCTCGCGGGGCTCGCCGACCCGACCCGCGGTCAGCCCAAGCCAGCGGCCGCGAGCTGATCGTCCCCTTCTTCATACGTCGTCAGATCGTCCCGGGCGGTGGTGCGTCTACAGCCGGCACCGCACGCCTTGCGGCCATCGAGGAGAACCCCATGCGACGCCCGGCCACCCTGTCGACTTTCACCACCTCGCTCTCCCGCTCGTGGACCCGTCAGCTCCCCGCGGCGCTCATCGTCGCCGCTCTGAGCACGAGCTGCGCCGACGCGGGCGCGCCGAAGCTCCGACCCTCGGCCGAGCCCGTGGCTGCGGCCATGCAAGGCGCCGCATCACTCGCGGGCGGCCCCGCCGGCGCGCCGCCGATCGTCACGACGCCGACCGTCACGACGCCGACTGTCACGACGCCGAGCATTGCACCGTCGCCGAGCATTGCACCGACGCCGACCACCCCCGTCGCGCCCGACCCGGCCGTTGCCCCGGCCTCGCCGGTTCCGGCGCCTCCCGCGCCGCTCGAGATCGCGGCGCCGGCACTCCCTGCCACCGTGGGCGCCATCTCGGTGAAGGCCGAGCTGTCCAACACCCACGTCCTCATGCCGGGCGACGGCAAGGTGTCGGTGGTCGCCGAGCTGGCGGCGGCCGTGCCGGACTTCCCGACCGCCGGCCCCCGCCTGTCATTGAACCTCGCGCTGGTCATCGACCGCTCGGGATCGATGCGCGGCGACAAGATGGACGAGACCAAAGAAGCCGCCCGAAAGCTCGTCGAGCAGCTCCTCCCCGACGACACGCTCTCGATCGTGAGCTACTCGGACGACGTCCGAGTCGACCTGCCGGCGTCCAAGCTGAGCGCCGCGCAGCGCGAGGCGGCGTACGACGCCATCGCCCGGATGCAGCCGAGCGGTTCGACGAACCTGTCCGGCGGTCTTGCGCGAGGCCAGGAGGAGGTGCAGCGTAACCTGTCGAAAGGTCAGGTTAATCGGGTCATCCTCATGAGCGACGGACTCGCCAACCGGGGCGTGACGGACACGGACGCCATCGCGCAGTCCGCCCAGCGCGACGCTCAGCAGGGCATCTCCGTCACCACCATTGGCGTCGGGACCGACTACAACGAAGACCTGATGACCGCCGTCGCCGACAAAGCCAGCGGCAACTACTACTTCGTGGCGGGCGCCACCGCGATCCCCGGCGTGCTCACGACCGAGCTCGGCAAGATGGCGGCCACGGTGGCGCAAGACGCGCGCGTCGAGTTCCGCCTCGACGACGGCATCGAGCTCGCCCAGGTCTACGGGTACACCTTCACGCGTATGGGGGACGTCGTGTCCGTCCCGCTCGCGGAGCTCTTCGCGGGGCAAAAGCGCTCCATGGCACTTCAGGTCGCGGTCCCCGTGCTGCGCGAGGGCCTGCTCCGCGTCGGAGAGCTCACGGTGACCTACACCGACCGCTACAAGGGGCCCATCACCGAGACGCGTGCCGTCGAGGTGACCGTGACGCGAGACCCGAAGCTCGTGGAGGCCGGCCGCAATCGGTCGGTCGACGAGCGCCTCGTCGAAGTCCAAGCGGCGGCGGTGCTGAACCAAGCCGCGAACCTCGTGAAAGAGGGGCGCCACGGGGACGCTCAGAAGCTCATCCTTGAGAACACCGAGAACTTCCGGGGCAAGGCGGCCGGCATGGGCGGCTCGGGCCGCATCCAAGCTCAGATCGAGAACCTCACCCGTACCGGGACTGTCTTTGAGTCGGCCGCGGCGCCGTCGGCAGCCCCAGCCGCCGCCGCGGAGGCCGTCAAACGCGTGAAAGCCGAGTCCTTCGACCTCGCTCGGTGACGCGCACCTGACCACTTGCGGCTATGCTGCCGCCGTGAACGTGACACCCCCCACGCCGACTCGCCAGGTCATCTGCGGCGATGCGCTCGCCTGGCTCGCCGCGAACCCCGCGACCCCTGCCGCCTCACTCGTAGCGTCGCTCCCCGACGTCAGCGAAGTCGGTTCCTCCGAAGAACGCTGGCGCGAGCTCTTCGCGGACGCCGTCGCGCTCTCGCTGAACGCCATCCCACCCCACGGCGTCGCGGTGTTCTTCCAGACCGACCTGAAGCGCGACGGCCGCTGGATCTCGAAAGCCGGGATGGTCCTCGCCGCCGCCGAGCGCTCCGGAGTGCCGCTGCTCTGGCACAAGCTCGTCTGTCGGCAGGCGCCGGGGCGCATTCAGCATGGCCGGCCGGCGTATTCGCATCTCCTGGCCTTCTCGCGGGAGGCCCGCGACGACAGCCGGGTCGCCAGCGCCGACGTCTTGCCCGATCTCGGCGAGATGCCATGGACCCACAGCATGGGCTCCCGTGCGGCGTTCGCGGCGGTCGACTTCATCCGGCGTGCGAGCCCCGAGACGACGACCATTCTCGCCCCCTTCTGTGGTCTCGGGACCGTCCTCTCCGCCGCCAACCGCCGCGGCTTCTCGGCCATCGGGATCGAGCAGACCCGAAAACGGGCCGAGAGGGCCGCCACCTTCGAGCTCGCCGACGACGCCGTCCCGCGGCTCTCCCGCTCGGAGCGCCGTGACGAATATCAGCGCCTCGTACGGGCAGCGAGGGAGACCTCGGCTTCATGAGGCTGAGCCTCGTTCGAAGTGCGTGGGCGACCCTCTTGGCGTGCAGCGAACCCGTTGAGCCCGCGGGGCTCGACACCGTCTGATGCTCTAGCGGACCCCGGCCTTGCTCGCGACCCAGCTCGAGAACGAGTCCCGGTTGCGCGAGCAGACGAGGATCTGGCCCTGGCCCGAGAAGCGGTTCACGAGGCCTTCGCCAGTCGTCACCGAGTTCATCAGGTTGCCGAAGAAGCCGCCGCCGGCGGTCGACATGGTGGATATCTTGTAGTCGAGCCGGGAGTCCCAGGCGACGACGTGGGTGTTGTCGACGATGGTCTCCTGGCCGGGCTTCACGTCGAGCGTGAAGATCGTGCCGAACGACGACACGGCGACCTTGCCGTGGCCGGACGTCTCCATCACGAAGAAGCCGCCCGAGCCGCCGAAGAGCGCCTGGCCCATGCGCTGTGACTTCGATTTGATGTCGACCGTGTCCTCGGCGGCGAGAAAGGCCCCGTCATTCAGTCGGTACTGCTGCGGTCCCACGTCGAGCAGCCAGATGTCGCCAGGGAGCCCGGGGGCGAGCAAGCAGTCGCCGTCGCCGGTCTTCGCTTCGATCGTGGTCTGGAAGAGCGACTCGTCGTTGGCGAGGGAGCGGCCGAGGCTGCTGAAGAAGCCGCCTCGCATCTTCCCCTTCAGTTCGAGGGTGCCGTCCATGCACACCATCGAGCCTGACTCTGTGTAGATCTTTTCGCTGCGGCGCAGGTTCACGTGAAGGAAGGGATCGTTCTCACCGGTGATCGTGAAGGTCGGCATGGTCGCTCCAGAACGCTGGGGGTCGATGACTCGGAGTATCGCTAGATGGCCGAGTCGGCGTCGTTATTCCCGACCTCGCGGTCACCTGCAAGTCGGACGCGGTGATTTGGCCAAGGTTCTTTCAACTACGGGGTCGTCACGCGTCCCTCCCGGGCGGCATCGTAGCCGCCCCGGGGGGAGCCCATGAACGACTCGACGACGTCTAACCCGGCCGCGAGAACCACGCGCTTCGCGCTTCCGCGGCGACATGCTGGCCAAACAGCGACGGATCTGGGAACCTATCCGACTCGTGGTCACATCACTCCCCAGGACCGGAGCGAGAGGCGATCCCTTCTGGGACCACCTCCTCCGCGAACTCACCTCAAGAGCGCGCATCGTCTCGGCGAACTCACGGGGCCGATTCTCCCCGGACGATCTCGCCCAGGAGACGCTCACGCGCCTCATCCAGAGCTACGGCGAAGCGGAGCTGCGCGCTCGCCCGGACGATCAGCTCATGGCCTTGGCGTGGCGAATGTTGAAGAACCTCGCCATCGACCTGACGCGCAGGAAGTCCGAGGTCTTGGACGACGCCAGGGACGGCGCGGCGCCGCGGCCCGAACCGACGGCGTCGGCGCTCGGTTCGCCTCCGACGGGGGGCGCCGATGAACACCTCGATGCCGAGAGACGGCGCCTCCGCGCACGAGCGGCCCTCGACGGGCTCCCCGAGAACGAGAGACGTTTCCTCGAACACGTCCTTGAATCTGGCAGCGTCCCACTCGCGCAGCGCGAGTGCGGATGGCCACCCAAATCTCCGTACTATGTCCTCCGAAAGCTCCTCGACGGGCTCGCAGGACAGCTCGGGGACCTTCGATGACGCGGAGGCTGCTATGACCGACTCCGATTCGAAGCCCGACGCTGGCACGGCGCCCGAGGCGGCACTCGAGTTCGCATTCGGTGACGGCGATCGGGATCCCGGGCCGATCGCGCAAGCGCTCGCTGACGACGCCGACGCTCTCGACGCGGTCGCCGCGCACGTGGCGCTTCTGAAGGTGCTCGGCGGTTCGATCGACGCGATCGGGCGGCTCGAGGCGCTCCACGACGAGGCGACGCGTCGACGCGGGGCTGGCACGGGCTCCACTTCGAACGTCATCCCGATCCCGTCCGCGGGCGCGCGACGAGACAGGGCAGGGGGGATCCCTATGAACAGTCGCCGTGCAAGGCCCGTATCCCGATGGGTTTGGGGTGGCGTGGGGCTCGCTATGGCGGCGGGGCTCGGTCTCTTCATGTGGAATCGCACCACGACCGAGGCGGTCGGCGGCGCCGGGACGACGCTGCCGGCCGTGGCGCTCGTGGACGTTCGCGACGACGTTCCCAGCGTCCGAGTGCTCGCGCTCGGAGACGTCGTCGACAGTGGGGGCATGGGCTTCGCCGGATCCACGCTTGGCCCGGCGAGTCGCGGTTATCTGCTCGCGACGGGGCGCGACCTCCAAGCTGCTGCGTCCCGTCCGGGACAAGAACAGGCCCGTAGTCTCGCACTCAGCATGGCGGACCGCGCCGTCGCCGACCTCCTGCCCGACGTCGATCCGGCCGCGGCCCTGAATCGGGGTTGCGCGGCGCTCTTCACCGACCAGTCCTCGCTCGACGCGTGTCACCACGGCGCCTTCTTGTATCGGCTCCGACGGGACCACGGCTCGCCGGCGGGGGACCTTCGCGGTCGCTCGCCCGACGCTCGGAAGTTCGTAGCCTGGGCCCGTCAGTTCAAGGCCGTCGACCTCGCCGGTCCCATCGCGTCTCTCGAAGCCGAGTGGGCGGCGACGACGGCGCCCGACAGTCACGTATCAGGCAGCCATGTTTCAGATAAGGAGCGCGCCGCCTGGAAGCAGATCGGCGACGTCTCACGGCAGCTCCTCGAAGCGGCGTCAGCGCCGTGAGCGCCTGCGTCAGCGCCTGACTTTGAAGATGAGCGCTAGGCCGAGCAGCGTGAAGATGCCCGTGAAATAGAGAGGCTCCACCGGCGCCGGCTGCGACAGCACGAGCGGCAGGAGCCCGGACGCCATGAGCAGGATGGCCGCCACGAGCCCGAGTCCGCCGCCCATGCCGAACACGATCGGCAAGCTCACGCCGAGCGCCGCGCCCGCACTGATGAGCAGATGGTTCTTACACCGGTCGAGGCGCTCGACGAGCAGGCCGGCCGTGGCGGTCACGATCGCGACCTTCTCCATGAGGGCCGCGATCGCCTCGACGCGCTCCGTGCCGTCCACGTCCGCGTTCACGAGCTCGGCGGCCATCGACTGCGCCGACGCCATGTGGCCTTCGACGGTCGTGTATTGATCGCCGCCGAGGATGGACGCGAAGCGATACTCCGACGCGACGAACTGTTTGGTCGTGATGGCGGCGCTGAGCGAGGCCGAGATCGCGAGGGCCTCCGGTGAGTCACCGAGCTCGGGTAGCGGAACGTCCGTCGCCCCGCCGGGGCGGAGCAGCATG
Source organism: Myxococcales bacterium (assembly GCA_018780435.1). Lineage (GTDB taxonomy): Bacteria > Myxococcota_A > UBA9042 > SXOO01. The sequence continues at coordinate 6,711 of JADMJS010000445.1, read as the reverse complement.
AGCGCCAGAATGGCGGCCGCACCGAGCGCGGCGAGCGCGGCGAGCGCTCGTGCCGACGCGGGTGGGCCCCGGCGTACGGGAGCGTCACCGTCGTCGTTACGTCCACCTTGAGGCGCCTTCGCGTATTTGCGAGCCCAATCGGGCGGCGCGTCGTCGCTGTCATCCTGCACTTGTGCGCCGGTCGGCGCTCGCCAGCTCGAGTCGAGCTCGCCGTACTCCACGCTGGCTCGGTCGAAGGCCATCGTCCGGTCCGCGGGTTGGTTCAGTGCCGACGGGTTCATCGAACGTGGGTCCGGCGCGACGGGGCCGGGGCGCGACGCGGGGCCGGCGCTCGCTTCGGAGTACGGGTCAGCGGGGCGCCTCGAACGGACCTCACTCGGGTCGACTCGTCGAGGTGACTCCCAGCTCGGTCGTGGGGGCTCGGGCGCGCTCGGCAAGCCGGAGCCGCGGAGGCGGTCGAGGTCTTCGATGCTGAGCGCGCGGGTCGAATCGACGGACTCGGCGGGCTGAATGACCGTCCGCGGGGCCGGTTCCTCCTCGAGGCCGAACACGGCGACGAGCCGGATGTTCGTGTCACCGATCTGGAAGCTGCCGTTCGGCGGTAGAACGAAGGGGCGATCGACTTGGTGCCGGTCGAAGAAGGTGCCGTTCGTGCTCCCGAGATCCCGCACGGAGACTTGCCCGCCACGGAAGGCGAGCTCGACGTGCTGACCTGATGCCTTCGAGTCGGGGATGACGATCTGGGACCGTTTCTGGGACCGGCCGAGGATAGTCACCTCGTCGTAGACTTCGTGGCGCTCCGCGGTGCCGGTGCCGTCCTTCACTTCGATGACGTAGTAGCGGTTGCTCATGCTGGTCCCTGATCCCCGTGTCCTCTCTGGGAACGTACCACGTTCTCCCGCGCGCCGACCAAAAGCGCCGGCCATCATGCCGGTGCGGGCGAGCGCGCCGTCGCCGAAAGGGTCGTGCTCAGGGTTCGAACGCCAGCAGCCGCTCTGGAGTGAGGCCCTTCGAAGCATCCCGAAGGGCGGCGGCTGAGTGCCCGTCAACGAGTGGAAGGCGGCCCGAGAGCTCACCGACGAGCGTCGCGACGGGGAGAGGTGGACCGGCCCTGCCTTGGCGGCCCCAACGCTGCACGGTAACGTCGGCCTGCTCGAAGTCGCCTTGCCGCAGCGCGAGGGACGTCGCCAGAAAACTGAGCCAGTCCACGACGGCTCTGGCTTCGTTCGAGGCCGTCCCCAGCCGGTAGTCGAGCTCGCGCCAGCGGTCCACCGCCGCGGTCGTACGAGCCTCGGCCGTGGCCACGACCGCACGCAACAGCCCCGTCGTAGCCAACCTCTCGGGAGGGACCAGGAGCTCGAAGCCCGGCTCGAAGTAGACCGGGGTGCCCCCGTCCGCGAGGGCCAGGACCTCGGTGAGCGGAAAGCCACTGCGCCGACGAACGGCGCTCGTGACGGCGGCGAGGCGCGGCGAGCGACGGTCGAGCGCGTCCAGAAAAGGCACGCCCCCGGCTCGTCGGTCTTCGAAGCTGGATTGAATGAGATCGACGTCGGGACGCGCGTTCTCGACGAGCTGTGCGTACCACCCGATGAACTGGAGCTGGAAGTAGTCGACGAAAGCGACGGCGTCGGGCGCGAGCGGGTCGAGCGTCGCGCGGGCGAGGGCGGCGGCGGCGCGATCCTCGGTCCGATCGGTGGCGTGGAGGCGCTCACCGAGCCCGACCACGCTCACTGCGCCGAGCGCCAGTGGCGGCACGAGAAGTGCCCACGGGCGCGTGTGTCGGGCCACCACCATCGCAAGCTTTGCGAGGCCGACGGCCCCGACGACGGGCATCACCAAGATTCCGCTGAGGAAGTAGCCGTAGTCGTCCGGGTTGTCCGGATCGATGGCCATGATGGCTTTGGTGAGGACCGCGCCGCCTCCGAAGACGCACAGGACGGCGAGCCAAGCCCCGAAGCGTGGAGGCACACCACCGACGCGGCGAGCCAGCATCGTCCCGAGGACGAGCCCGGCTCCGGCCAGGAGGTTCGTCGCAAAACCCCAGAGCCCGAGGCTCTCGCCCCACATCCCCATCGCGACGCCGACGTTCTCGAGGAGCGGCGCCCCCCGCGAGGCGCTTGAGACCGACGCTTGGAAGGTCTTGGCCGTCAGCACGTCCCAGAACCGTGCCAAGGTCGTCGGGTCTCCCCAATTGATGACCGGGTCCGTCCCCGCCCGTAGCGGCAAGTACGCGTAGGTGACGAGCGCCGCGGCGCTGAGGGCGGCGAGCTGGGCCAAACTTCGCACAGCGGGACGGCCCGAGGCACGCTGTGCGAACGCGAACGCGACGAGTAAGGCCGGGGCGCCGAAGACCACGAGGTAGTGATGGTTTGCGAGCCCGAGCCCGGCGATCAGGGCGGCGACGCGAAGCGCATCCAGCCGAGAGGATGCCACGGCGACGCCGGCGCGTTCGAGCGCCCACAGGATCAGGGCCGCGTGGAGCGCGTAGACCTCCGGGCGCGTCGCTTCTCCGAGAAAGGCTGTGCTCATGGCGCCGGCGATGGCCGCTGTGACCCCGACGACCGCCTGCAGCCCCGGCCTCGCGCCCAGCAGCCGAGCCCCCTGGCGAGCGAGTCGGGACGCGGCTACGAGAGCGGCGGCCCCCATGAGGGCGCTGAAGACGCTTAGCCGCAACGCAACCGATCCGAAGGGCAGCGCGGTCGAGGCGAGCTTCGCCAGCAGGCAATAGAGGGGGTGTGCGGGGGGGTGAACCACCCCGAGAGTGCTCGCTCCGGCGACGAACTCGGCGGTGTCGAGCCATCCGACGTCGGGCTGCAGGTGCGTAAGCGCGAGGAGAAACGCAGCCGTGGCCACGGCTGCATCGACCCCGTACGAGGATCGCGGCGTGTCTACCAGGGGCGTCGGAACGTGACGGTGCGGCCGTCCTGGCTCTGACGGCACTGTTCCAGGAACTGCTTCAGCGAAAGGCCGAGCGAATTCTGGTTCTGGTGCCAGTACGAGAGAACCTCACGCTTGACGCCGACGCTGGAGCGGCCGGTGAAGGTGCGTTCTGCAGAAAGGGGGCGAATCATGGTGTACCTCTGATGTCCTGCGCGGCGAAGACCGCGACATGGGGCTCATTCACCGGACCGAAGTCCGCGAAAACACATCAGAGCACCGTCATCGAGAGGCGGCCGGGAGGTCCCGACCCGTTCAGACCATTCCAGCTCCGAGGAGCGAGGTCAGCCCTACGTGTCCGGCCGGGGCCGTGACAATGTCGTTCATGATGACGGTGCTCGAACTACTAGGAAGATCCATTGCGAGCGCGCGCCTCCGTGGGCAGTTGCACGTCCGTTTCTAATGGCCGACTGGCCCCGCGTCAAACGCTTTCGCACGGGTTCGCATCCCGAACGAATGGCTCATCGATGGGCGCGATCCGGAGCCACTCGGCCCCCCTGCAGCTGGCGCCCTCTCGGATGAAAACTTTTCCAGGTGCCACGCATCCGAGTGCGAGCCTCGAAGGCGTTCTCCTCGTGGCCCGGGGCGTCCGGGGGCGAGTCCATACCCCACGAAGCCCGCATCGCCGCTCGATTGAGCGCACGCCAGGGCGCGCCTTGGGGGCAGCCTTCGACGCCCCTGGCACGCTGGCCCGCCTCTTGCTGAACCCGACGTCGCAGCTCGCCTCCCCGGTCGAGCCCGGCCGAATCCTCCTTCTGGCTGGACGACTCTGAGATGGCCCCGAACCCGACGAGAAAGGTCGGGGGGGCGATGCTGATCTCCTCCCGGCTTTCCACCGTGAAGACGACACCGCGGCTGGGTCCGCGTGCCTCCGGACTCCCTGTCGAGTTGACACGGATCTGGCGTCGACTTACACCCGACGGGATGCTCCGAACCCACGACCCATCGTCACGTCGTCCGGTGAGCGCCGCCGCCACTCCGTACGGCAATGTCCTCAAGGTCGGTGCTGTGGCCTTGGCCGTGGGAGCCGCGTTCTCCCCGGGGCGCGCCCACGCGGCGCAGGTCACCGACGTCCTCGATTCGTTCGACGGTGGCGACGGCTTCCACGGGACCTTCGGCGTCCACTACCGTCACGAGCAGAAGTCGTCCCGCATCTTGCGCGAGTGGGTGTGTCAGGGGGGCACGGCGGGCTCGCCGAACCCGCTCTGCCCATCCGGCAGTACGGCGCTCGACACCAATCAACTTCAATATCAAGAGACGAAGAACCTCCTCGAACTCGAGCTTCGCGCCGGGCTTTGGCGGGACCTCCAGCTCACGCTCTCGCTCCCCATCGTGGTCGGCTGGACCAGCACGCTCGACCACGCCGACGGCGTCTCGGCCGACAATTCGCTGGTCTCGAGCCCACTCATCCCCTCGATCTTCGACGTCCCCTACGAGTCCGCCTCACGTGTCGGCCTCGGGGACATGGTGATCGGGCTCGACTGGGCGCCCATCCACGAGTCGCGCAGCCCGGGCATGCCGTCGTGGGTCATCGGATTTGCCTACACGGCACCGACCGGGACCGCGCGGAAAGCGGGCGACACCGGCGCCGGGGGGGGCGTTCACGCCATCGCCCTCAGCACCGCGATCAGCCGCCGTTTCGGGCCCGCGGACCCGTGGATCAAGCTCGGCACGACGCTCCGCTTCCCGAGCGCGTCCGGCCCCTTCCAGAACGAGCGCACCACCCAGACCCGAGTCTCGCCGGGCAACGACATCGAGCTCGGCCTCGGCTCTGAGTTCCATCTTTGGAACTCGCCGACCGACGAGGGCCCGTACCTCTCCCTCGACGTCGGCTTTCGAAGCGCTTTCACCTTCGAGGGACGCGAGTATTCCGAGCTCTTCGACGCGCTCGGGGCCAGCGGCTGCGACCCGAGTCGAGGCTGCACCCGCACGTCGCTCGCCCGAGTGGAACGGGGCGCGTCGGGCGAGACCCTCATTCGCAAGTCCGACGGCGTCACTGATGTGGAGCAGTACGCGACTTTCGGCGCCGAGCTCGGCGTAACGTATCAGCCGATGAAGTACCTCCGGCTGCGGCTCGGCTTCGACTACAGCTACACGACCGACCACTTCATCACGTTCGCCGACGCGGGGCGCGATCTCGACGCGTCCGGGAACGTCGAAGGCAGAAACAGTCAGAGCGTGAACGAGTACAACCCCTTCTACAACGAAGCGACCGACGCATACGGCCGCCGCTTCCGCGCGTCGGCGAGCCACTCGTGGGGGATCATCTTTGGTGTGGAAGGTCGACTGTAGCCGTCCTTTGTCCGCCGAGACGCGTCGTACCCGCCGCAGCGCCGCCGTCCTGACGGCCTCGGCGCTCACGCTGGCCCTCCTAGGCTTGAGCTGTCGCGCCGAGAAGCCAGCTCAGGCCGAGTCGAGCCGCCCCTCGGCCACCGCGTCTCCAGCGTCCCGCCCGAAGGAGATGAACGCGCCGCCGGTCGAGGAAGCGCCCGGCACGCGTCGAGACCCACTGCCCGAGAGTCACGACCCCGAGAGTCACGACCCCGAGAGTCACGACCCCGAGAGTGACGACCCCGGCCAGCTTGAACTCCCGCCGGTAGGGCGTCCTCCCCCGCCGCGCCTGAAGCGTGTGAACGAGGGCGATGAGGCCCGGAACGACCCTGACATCGCGCTCTTCTTGTCAGAGCGGCTGGAGATGGTCGACCGAATCACGACCTTCCGAGTGCGGGCCGAAGCGGGCGACTACTTCAACTGCCACTACAAAGGGCAAGCTGGGAGCTACTACCACTTGCGGCTTCGAGGCGACGGTTCGGCGCATCTCGATGGCTACTTGGCGCGAGGTCCCGATGCCGACCAGCTCTGGCTTGAGATCCAGAAGCAGTCACCTCATCCCCTCACGGTCCGGGTCGTGCTGCGTGCGAGCACCGTGTCGTCAGTGTGTGCAGCGCAAGTCGAGATCGTGGAGTTCGAACGCGGCTGGGACTACCACGGCGGCGCGCTGGCCAACCCGGGCGCCCGTGCGCGTTTCCTCGCCAATCAGAAGGACACCGAGCCGCCGCGAAACAGCCCTCCGCTCGACGAGCTCATGAAGCTGCGCCGGCACTTCGTCGACCGGACGGTGCGCCTTCGGGTCCGCGCTCGGCTCGACCGCTACTATCAGTGTCGTTACGCCGACGCAGAACGGACCCACTACGCGCTCTTCCTCCAGGGTGACGGCTTCAAAGGGCTTCGCGCCTACGTCCCCCGCGACGCCGCGGGGAGTGAGCTGGTCCGGCGCCTTGCGGGAGACGAAGGCGCGCGGCTCACGGCGCTCGTCACCATTCCGAGCGGCCGCTACGACGAGCTGTGCTCCGACCAGGTCGAGCTCGTCGAGACCGATTGGGGATGGGCTTCCGCGCCCCGTTGACTCGGCCTCGAGCGTAGAACGCCCCCGCGCGGCCCGGAGTGACGCGTTTCGTCAGCGTCCCCCCAGAAGTCTGGTCGAGAAGTGTCACTAAGGGCTTCCCCTAGGTCGGTGAGAGCGTAGTTAGTCCCGTCCTGACGAGGTTGTGGAGGTTGGCACGAGCGTTGCTATGAGCTCTGTCGCCACCACGGCACCGGCCCCGCGACCGCTCTTGCTTCAGAGTCTCGCGGTCAATCATCACTGTCGTCTGATTCACACTGACTTCGGAGGTTCCCCCATGCTCGAGCGCATCCGTTCCAAGAAGGGCTTCACTCTTATCGAGCTCATGATCGTCGTCGCCATCCTCGCGATCCTCGCGGTCGTCGCGGTGC
>JADMJS010000171.1 GCA_018780435.1 Myxococcales bacterium | reverse complement strand
CCCCTTGCGCCCCCAAGGACCCCGACTAGACTTCGCCGCGTTCCACCCCTGGCACTCGGCAGGGCCGACTGCTAGCAGACGGGAACCATTGAGCTTTCCCCGATTGGCTCAACGATTTGAACGACCGGCGCCCCAAAAACTGGGGGCCGCGCGAAGCGACAAGCGAAAGAGGAAGACCATGACGATTCGACCCCTGCATGACCGCATCCTGGTGAAACGCCTCGAGAAGGAGCAGAAGACTGCTGGCGGGATCATCATCCCGGACACCGCCAAGGAGAAGCCGCAGGAGGCCAAGGTCGTCGCCGTCGGCAGCGGCAAGCGCCTCGACAACGGCGAGATCCGCGCCCTCGAAGTGAAGGCGGGCGACGTCGTGCTGTTCTCGAAGTACGCCGGGACCGAGGTCAAGATCGACGGCGAGGAGCACCTCATCCTCCGCGAAGACGACCTCATCGGCATCCTGGTCTGAGCGTCCCGCTCGCGGAAGGGGTTCCCCTGACTCCGCGAGCGACTCGCCGAACAGCCACTCAGAACCAACACAACCGACTCGGCCCTGCGGGGACCGAGTCTGGCGACTCGGCCCCGAGGGGACCGGTCTGGAGAGAAACATGGCCAGCAAGGAAATTCAGTTCTACGAAGGCATTCGCGGCAGCCTCCTCCGTGGCGTCAACACGCTCGCGGACGCCGTCAAGGTGACGCTCGGTCCGAAGGGCCGCAACGTCGTCATCGAGAAGAGCTTCGGCGCCCCGACGGTCACCAAGGACGGCGTCACCGTCGCCAAGGAGATCGAGATCGAGGACAAGTTCGAGAACATGGGCGCCCAGATGGTGAAGGAGGTCGCTTCGAAGACCTCCGACGTGGCCGGCGACGGCACCACCACCGCGACCGTTCTCGCGCAGGCCATCTACCGCGAGGGCGCCAAGCTCGTCGCGGGTGGTCACAACCCGATGGGCCTGAAGCGCGGCATCGACAAGGCCGTGGAGAAGGTAGTCGCTCATCTCAACACGATGAAGATCGACACCAAGGGCTACAAAGAGATCGCCCAGGTCGGCGCCATCTCGGCCAACAACGACGACACCATCGGCAAGATCCTCGCGGACGCGATGGACAAGGTCGGCAAGCAGGGCGTCATCACGGTCGAAGAAGCGAAGGGCATGGAGACCGACCTCGACGTGGTCGAGGGCATGCAGTTCGACCGCGGCTACCTCTCGCCGTACTTCATCACGGACCAGGAGCGCATGGAGTCCGTGCTCGAGAACCCCTTCATTCTCATCTACGAGAAGAAGATCTCGAACATGAAGGACATGCTCCCGCTCCTCGAGAAGGTCGCCCGCCAGGCGAAGCCGCTCCTCATCATCGCTGAGGACATCGAGGGTGAGGCGCTCGCGACGCTCGTCGTCAACAAGCTCCGTGGCACGCTGAACGTCTCGGCCGTCAAGGCCCCGGGCTTTGGCGACCGCCGCAAGGCCATGCTGCAGGACATCGCCGTCCTGACGGGCGGCCAGGTCATCTCGGAGGATCTCGGCCTCAAGCTCGAGAACGTCCAGGAGTCGGACCTCGGCCAGGCCAAGCGCGTCCGCATCGACAAGGACAACACGACGATCGTCGATGGCATCGGCAAGGCCGAAGACATCAAGGCCCGGATCGACCAGATCTCGGCCCAGATCGCCGACACCTCGTCGGACTACGATCGCGAGAAGCTCGAAGAGCGTCGCGCGAAGCTCCATGGCGGCGTCGCGGTCATCCGCGTCGGTGCGGCCACCGAGCCCGAGCTGAAGGAGAAGAAGGCTCGCGTCGAGGACGCGCTCTACGCGACCCGCGCGGCCGTGGAAGAGGGCATCGTCCCTGGCGGCGGCGTCGCGCTGCTCCGTGCCCAGAAGGCGCTCGAGGGCTTCAAGCTCGACGGCGACGAGATGGCCGGCGTGTCGATCATCCGTCGCGCGCTCGAGGAGCCCCTCCGCCAGATCTCGATCAACGCTGGCCAGGAGGCGTCGGTCGTGGTGCAGCGCGTTCGTGAGAACACGCACTCCAACTTCGGCTACAACGCCCGCACGGACACGTACGAAGACCTCGTCGAGTCCGGCGTCATCGACCCGACCAAGGTCGTCCGCGTCGCGCTCCTCAACGCGGCCTCGGTCGCCGGTCTGATGCTCACCACCGAGTGCGGCATCGCCGAGAAGGCCGACAAGAAGGAGAAGCACTCCCACGCCGGCGGCGGCATGGGTGGCATGGGCGGCATGGACATGTAATCCAGCCGTGAGTGGGCCTCCTCGTGGGGCCGACTCGCCCGCTTCCTCAGGTGTACGCCCGTCCGGTCTTCCGGGCGGGCGTCGCCGTTTAAGCCCCTCGTTGTTCACGGTGAGCACACGCCACGACCGGTCGAGGACACCCTCGGCGCCGCTACCCGCCCCACGAACGGTCGAGGTATCGAGACCCTGAGTGAGATCGTACTGAGGCGAATGGAGCCTGAGTTCATCGAGCGGGGCGCGCTCGAACGGCTCGTGAAGATGAGCGGGGGCGTCGTACGCGATCTGCTCGCCATGGTGCGGTACGCCGGGAGTGAAGCCGATCTCGATGACGCTGAGCGTATCGAGGACGTTCACGCCCAACGCGCGATCGACAACCTGCAGAACGACTACGGGCGACGGCTGGGTCCTGCCGAAGGCTCTGGCGTCACGTATGAGGAGTTCCGTGCCGCGCTCGGCCAGCCCTCGGACTGGCCGAAGAAGGAAGTGCTCAAGACCGCCGCCATGAAGCACGCCCTTGATAGCCTACTTGAACTTGAATACAATGGTAAGATTTGGTACGACCTTCACCCTGCGGTGTCAGGCTACTCGCCCATGGCCGAGCCGAGCGGGCCCTCGCCGAGCTGCTCGCCCTCGATTCGTCGCGTCGCACCCTCCTGGTCGATGGACAGGCCCGCGCGGTCCGCAGCGACGCGTCTCGCCTTCTTCGGCGCCGTCAGCTCCCCGACGGCTCACCACTCGGGCCGTCGCTCGACGATTTGTACGAGACGGCTCAGGGCGGTGTCCTACCCTGGTGACCTGGCTGCGGAACGGCACCGATGAATGCACGATCCAGGTTCGAGAGCACGGTCGGGTAGGCCTCACACGGCGTCCAGCAGCCAGGGCAGCGCTCCTCCACGATCTCGCGTCGCGCCGCGCGTGTCTCGGCTAGCGCCCACACACGTGCGAGATCCCAGTCGTGGTCGGCCAGCGCGGCGAGCGGTCGGTCCCAGATGTGGCACGGGAAGACGGTGCCAGCGGGATCGACGAACGCATTGACGGACAGTGACGCACACGGGAGCGGCGAGCGCCCGGTCTCGAGGTAACGCGGGACGTGCGCGAGATAGAGCGCTTCGAGGAGCGCCGTTGGGCCTCGGGGCACGCCGCGGGCGACGGAGAGCGCGGTGAAAGCGTCGTCCACCTCGGCGGACCGAGCTCGGTCTTCAATGGGCTGATTCTGGAAGAAGTGCGGCGAGATATGGATGAGGTTCACGTGCAGATCGCGGTGTGCGAATCCGGGGATCTCGGCCGCGAGGGACATGACGGTCTCATCGACTCGGCTCGCGTTATAGCTCGACAGTGTCATCCCAAAGTAGGTCTCCACGCCCCTAGCCCGTAGTCGGCGGTAGGTCTCGAGCGCGCTCGCGAAGGCGCCGTCATCGCCACGGAGCCGGTCGTGCAGCGCAGGCGGGCCGTCGAGGCTGATGCTGACGATGAGCCGAGTCGGTCGCGACGCCAGGATCTCCCGGACGGCGCCGTCGACCCGCGCCGGATCGCGTCCGTTCGTCGGAAAATGCAGGAGCGCGAGTCGAGGACAGCGTGCCACGACGGACCGAGCGATCGCGGCGAAGTCGGCCCGCGTCGTCACCTCGCCGCCCGTGAGGTCTACCCAGGAGAGCCGCTCGCCGAGTCGCTCGAAGACGTGGTCCCACGCGTCCGCCGAGAGTTCCTCACCACGAGGGCGCCGCCAGATGCGGCAGTGTGTGCAGCGCTGCTCGCAGACCCACGTCAGCGCGAGCGTCAACTTCCACGGCGCATCGGGACGGCCGAGCCTCGCGGCGGCGCCCCGCGCGATGAGCGTCGCGTCGTTACGGATTCGGGCGAGTGGCGGCGATGAGAGGCGCACGGCCGGAGCTTGGCCGAAATCGCGCGCTCCCGCCATCGGCAGGTGTCGGGCTTCATCAGGGTTGCCTCGCTGTCGGGAAGGTGAAATCTTCCAGGCGTGACGCTCGACCTCGCCGCACTGCACCGGTTCCTCTCACCTCCACCGACGGCGCCCGACGGGCGGGTGTGGAGCTGGGTCGGCCCGTCGGCCTACCCCTACGACGAAGCCACCGCACTCATCGGCCGGCTCGGGCTCGGCGGGCGCCTCGGCGACGCCAGCCGCAGCACGGCGGAGTCGCTTGGCCGCCTGCTCGACCGCCTAGTTCTGACGCAAGGCGCCCTCGGCCGCGAAGGGACGCGGTACGTGTTCGACACCGCGCTCGCCCTGCCCCTCCTGAGTGGAACCGCGTTCGAGATCGCACTCGAGTACGTCCGCTCCGGTCTCGTCACCCGACGAGGCTCGAGCCGGGAGGACGCCCGCCGGTGGTCCGAGACCTTCGGCCCGCACCTCATCAAGGCCGCCGCCGAGCTGGCTCTGGCCGGCGATGCCGCGTTCGCACGAGACGTGACGGCGGAGCTCGTGGCGCTCCACTTCCAGGACGGCCGCTTCGAAGCCGGCCCGACGGAGCCAGCCACCTACGTCCATGCACACTGCTACGCCGTCGAAGGGCTCGTCATGCTGGGTGGCTATGCGCCCCTCGTGCAACAGGCTACGGACTGGCTCGCCGAACGCGTCGCCAGCGACGGCTCTCTCCCCGCCTGGGTGGGGCTCGATGACGAGCGACGTCCGGCGGACATCGTCGCGCAGGCCGCGCGGCTCTTCCTGCGGGATCGAGCGCGGTATGAACGGGTCCTCGGTCGCTGTTTCGGGCGGCTGGGTGAGCTGCAAGATCCCGTCACGGGTGGTCTTCGGTACGACGACTCGATACCCCACGTGAACGTCTGGGCCAGTGCCTTCGCTCTGGACGCGGTGCTCGCCCAAGGGGATCTCGGGCCATCACCCCGTCGCCTGGTGTGACGCTCTCTAACCGCCCGCCGGTGCTGGGCTTCTGGGACGGCCATGACGCGGGCGCGGCGCTGGTCATGGGCGGCCGCATCGACGTCGCCATCAGCGAAGAGCGCCTCTCGCGGAAGAAGCGTGCGTCGGGCTTTCCCTTCCTGGCCATCGCGGCGTGCCTGAAACACGCCGGCCTCACGCCCGCGGACGTCGCGGACGTCGCCACTGCGGGGCGCTACGGCCGCCTCGGCCACCGGCTCCTCGACCGCGTCTACCGCGAGGGCGACCCAGCGCGGGATCCCCTCTCGCTCTCGTCGCGCTTCGTCCGCGAGCTCGAAGTACAGCTCGCCCAAACCCCGGGGCTGCGCCGCCTCGAGGCGCTGGGAACCCGTGCCGTCTTGATTGGTCGGCTCGCCGCGCTCGGCTTCGGCCACGCGCGCCTCCACGTCATCGACCACCACACCGCCCACGCGCTGACGGCCCAGGCCGCTCTCCTCGGCCACGGGGTCGACCCGCGAGACGCCGACGTAGCGACCATGGATGGCTACGGCGACGGCGTCGCGGCGCGTTTCGAGAGCCCCGACAGGCGTGTGGTGACGCTCCCGAGCCCTGGCGCGTCCCTCGCGCTCGTCTACGGCGCCACGACGCGCGTCCTCGGCTTCGGCGAAGGCGACGAAGGTAAGGTCATGGGCCTCGCCGCGCACGGCGATCCGGACCGTCTGGCGCCGATCTTTCGGCGCTGGACCGAACCGGGACGATGCTCACCCACACTCGGCGGCCCTGACGAGCGACGGCGCCTGGCCGCCGAGGCCCGTGAGGACGTCGCCGCGGCGCTGCAACGGGTCACCGAGGAGCGCGCCGTGGCCCTCACGGCGGTTCACTTGCCGTCCCGCTGCCCCCTCGGCCTCTCGGGCGGCCTCTTCGCCAACGTGGCCGTGAATCGGGCCATCGGGCGCCTTCGCGAGACCGCGGTCGTCTTCCCGCACATGGGCGACGGCGGTCTCTGCGTGGGCGCCGCGCTCGCCGTCACCGGGCCGCTCCCGATGCCCCTGCCCTTCCTTGGCCCCACCTGGCCTGATCGGGAGCTCGAGGCGGCGCTCGAAGGGAGCCCCCACGCGGTCAGCCGTCCAGCGGACCCAGACGCGGAGCTAGCCGCCGCGATCGCCCTAGGCGACGTGGTCGCCCGCGTCGTCGGGCGTTCGGAGTTCGGCCCCCGCGCGCTCGGCCACCGCTCGATCCTGGTGCGCGCCGACGATCGTGACCGCCTCGATCGGCTGAACGCCGCGCTCGGCCGCGATGACTTCATGCCCTTCGCGCCCGTGAGGCGGCACGGCGACGGGTCGAAGACCATGACGATGTTGGTCGACGCGGACGCGGCCCTCCGCGAACACGGCGCCGGTGTCGTCCACGTCGACGGGACCGTGCGCACTCAGCTCGCGTCACGCGACGACCCGGAGCTTTGGTCCCTCCTCGAACGCACCGAGGCGTTCGGGCTCCCGGCGCTCGTCAATACGAGCTTCAATCTGCACGGAGAGCCGATCGTCGAGAGCCCCACGGACGCGCTCCGCACCTTTATCGCAGCGAGGCTCGACGTCATGCGCCTCGGCCCCTACGTCGTCCGGCGTGTGCGCCCGGCCCGCTGACGGAGGAATCGGTTTGACGGGATGCCTCGCGGTCTGAACACTGTCGGCGCAGGCCGTCACCGGAGCACGCCACTCCGTTCGCCGGCGTGCCCGGAACCGCGCGGGAAGCCGCGCCACGAAGGAGGGTCGCCGTGCCGCAAGCCACTCCGTTCATCCCGAAGAACGACGTCCTGGCCGCCAACTCCGTGCCGTCGCGCCTGTCGCCAGGGCACTTCCCGAAGGTCGAAGGCAACACCATCGCGCTCATGTTCTCGGGCGGGATCGACTCGACCGCGCTCGCGATCACGCTGTCGGACCACTACGACCACGTGCACCTGGTCACCTACAAGAACGGCTACGGCCACTACTACCACGGCCGCACCGAAGCCCGCGTGAAGGAGCTGAACGAGAAGCTCGGCAACAAGTTCTCGCACGCGGTCATCTCGACGAAGGACTACTTCGACCAGATCCTCGTGAACTCGGTGCTCGAGGACTACAAGTCCTTCCGGTCCGGCTTCATCTGGTTCATGGGTTGCAAGATGGCGATGCACATGCGCAGCGCCATCTACTGCCTCGAGAACGGTATCCGCTTCATGACGGACGGCTCGAACGTGGACACGGAGGAGATGGTCGAGCAGATGCTCATCTCCCTCACGCTCATCCACCACTTCTACGAGGACCTCACGGTCGAGTTCGGCACGCCGGTGTACAACGTGCGCCGCGCCGCGTCGAAGGAGCTCATCCGCTCGCTCGACCTGAACATGGGCTACGAGGTGATGGACCGCCACCTCTGCATTCAGCCGACCTGCCTCGCCGGGGAGCTGTATTACATGCCCTACTTGCTCTTCAACAAGCGGGTCAAACACGACGAAGGCGAGGTCGCGCGCTTCATCGAGAAGAAGTCCGAGATCTGCAACAAGATCATCGAC
>JADMJS010000377.1 GCA_018780435.1 Myxococcales bacterium | reverse complement strand
AGATGTAGCCGTGATAGTGGGCTTCCATGGGCCGCGCTCTATAGCAGCGCCCTCCGTGGCTGTCCAGACCTGTGCCGCATTGGGCACGTCATGAAGACGGCGCGTGCGTTGACCCTACCAGGGGCGTGGGGTATTTCTGCGAGCGTGAGAAAAGCCTCGCCACTGGTGCGTCTGTCCCAAGCGCTGCGGCTACGTCCGACGCGATCCCCCGTTCGTGACGTGGGCCGAGTTTTGCTGGCCGGGGGCCTAATGGCCCTCTCCGCCGGGTGCGAACCCGACGCGGTGACGCTACCGGCCGACTATAACAAGGTCACCATCAAGCCGGTCCGCCTCGACTCCTCGTCGCCAGGCACGTCGTTCACCGCGATGGCCGGACTCATGGGGAACCCCCAACCCGTGGTGGAAGGGGACAAGGACCTGTTCACAGCGCTGCAAGAGGCCGGGGGACCCACGCTCTTCCGCATTCCGGAAGGCTACCTCTGCGACTACACCCTCTCGGGCATCTTCCCGAATCGCGCGGCCGATCCGGCGGTCGAGGCGAGCTACAACTTCGCGAAGATCGACAAGATCTTGCAGACGGCAGGCTTCTACCCGGGCGTCGCCGCGTCCGCTGGCGAGGACTTCGGGCCGGTGAAGCTGTCCTTTCAGGCGCTCTTCGACATCGGCCTCGACACCTGCAGCGTCGACGGCGACGGGATACAGACCGGCAAGGCCATCGTCGACGTACCGCGCTGGACCACCGTCGTCGTAAACGCGCTCCGCCACTGGAACAAGAGCCTCCTCGTGGCCAGTGATTCCTTCTACGCGGGTGCGAAGGACTTCCACGTTCGCCACGTGGAGTTCGTTTCCGATCCCCTCGGTCGGGGCGGCTTCACCGACATGGGCGCCGTGGTTTCGGCGTATCGAAGCTTTGGGCAAGCGGTACGGGCCGCGTTCCCGAGTCCGGCCGAAGGTTCACCGCCGCCTATTCGGCTCGTGGCGCCGTCATTCTCACTCGCCGCGGCAACGGACGCCGAGTCGACCATCGGCGCGTTCATCGACGCCCTCGGGGGCGATGCGGCGACTCTGGTCGATGTCGTGGCCTTCGAAGTGGTCGCGGACTCGCCGAAGGGTGCTCAGGACATCGCGAAGGCGGTCCGAGCCGTGGTGGATGCGAAGCTCCCCGGCACTCGCATCTGGCTCGCTCGCCTGGACGCGTCCGCGGCCACCGTGCCACCTCTCCCGCAACAGAGCCTCATCAGCGAGACGCAGCGGCGCACGTGGTCGCTGACGCACGGCGCCTTTGCGGTCGGCGCGCGTATTGCGCTTCAGGGGATCGTCGACGAGCTCGGGATGTGGCGCGTGGACCGTCGTTATCGGACCATCACGCCGACCAGCACGGCCATCGACGAGAGCCCGATGTGGCGGTCCACGGGGCAGGTCCTCCCAGCGACCGTCGCCTTCAAGGCGGCCAATCGGCTTCGCGGCGACGGTCAGAAGCTGCTCGGGGTCGTCTATGGCGACACGACCGTGGAAGCGGGCCTTGTGGACGCCGGGACGGTGGAGTCAGACAAGATCTGGGTCGCGTCGACGCTCGAAGCCGATCGCCCATGCCCGAAGGACGAAGCGAACGTCTGCCCCCTGATTCGCGTCCTCGTCGCCAACGTGGAGAGCGGGTCAGAGGCTCGGCAGGTGGAGTATCAGGTCAAGCTCACCGGCGTGAACGCCGGCACGCGCCTCGTCACGGCGCGGCGTTATCCGGTGAGGACGACCAGCGAGGACTTGAACGCCGAAGCGCCTGAGCAGGTAACACTCTCGGAGGGCGTCATCGCGTATCGCTTCCCCTCGTCGGTTCCGGGCGTCGACTACGTCGAGTTCGAGCTCGGAGTCAGCCAGTGAACGCACGCCGCGCCACGTTCGCACTCCTCGTCTGCGGGGCCGTGGCGTGCGGCAAGAAGGAGGGTGACGCGAGCGCCCCCGGAGAGGCCGCCCCCGCGAACGAAGCCGCGCTCCGCGAAGAGATCAAAGCGGAGCTGAAGGCCGAGCTCTTGGCGGAGCTCGCGAGAGAGAAAGCGGGGGGCGCCGAGGCAGCGGCGGCGGAAGCCGAACCGGAGAGCGACTCCCGAGTGGTCACCGGGCGCCTCGGGGGCCACGAAGGCGCGCACGTGCCTGCAGACGAGGCGCTCGCCGACGAGCCAGAGCCTCCGCCGATTCGGCCCGCACCGATGCAGGCCGACCCACCTGCCGGCGCCGACGAACCCGTGGACGAACCCGCCCCCCTGGTCAAACGCCCCGTGGATGACGAGTTCGTGGACGAACCCGCGGGCGGCGCGGCGCCCGTCAAGCGCGATACGCCGCCGTTACGCGACGACCCACGCCGCGAGCTCCCTCCGGGACGCGCTCCCTTCCCCGAGAGCGATCCCACGGAGGCGACGGCGTCGGTCTCGGACTTGACCGTGGTCGAGTTCGTGGTGGCGGAGGGTGTCGATCGCGAGCAACGCGTACCGGTCGAGCCGGGGACGCGCTTCAAGCTGAGCGCCGGCAAAATATACGCCTACGCCGTCGTGAAGAACCCAGGTGAGCCCACCCAGGTCGGGATCGAGTGGGTACGCGGTGACGAGGTGAAGAGCCGGCTCTACCTCAAGGTCGGCAAGTCCCTCAGCGGGTGGCGGACGTGGTCGAGCTTGAAGCTCGAGTCCGACTTCGCCGGCAAGTGGACCGCCCGCCTCGTGGATTCGCGCGGGAACCTCATCAAGAACATTCCCTTCGTCGTGCGCTGAACGCGCGGCGACTGTCGCCGCCGCACGTCCAGGGAACCCGAGTCAGCCCGGCGCCACCTTCGAGAGCGCGTCGCGGCCGACTTCGATCTTCATGGCGCCCTCACCGAGGACGACCTTGAACTTGCCCTTCACGGACATCTCGACGACCTGACCGACCTTCCCGGCGAAGAGGCCCGCCGTCACGCGGACGTGATCGCGTACGTCGACGTCGCCAGCGGCATCGACCCACGTCGGCTCGACGTCACGACGCCGATTCGGTGCGCCCCCGTCGCCGGGACCGCCACCCTGCGGTGGACGGCCGCCGTCTTGACGCGGGCCACGATCATGAGGCCGGGGGCCCCGGGCGTTCGGGTCGTCAGGACGGGGGCCGGGTCCGCCGTCGTTCGGACGGCCAGGGCCGCGGCCATCGTGGCGGGGGCCACGATCGCCGGGGCCACCGTCGCGACGCGGACCGCCACCCTGCGGGCGGCCACCGCGATCGTTCGGGCCGCGGTCGTTCGGGCCGCGGTCGTTCGGGCCGCGATCGTTCGGGCCGCGGTCGTTCGGGCCGCGATCATTCGGGCCGCGATCGTTCGGGCCGCGATCGTTCGGGCCGCGACCCTGGGCGCCGCGGTCGTCCGGTCGGGGGCCCGGCCCACGATCGTTCGGTCCACGGCCCTGAGGGCCTCGTTCATCAGGACGGCGTTCGGGTCCACGGCCGCCCGGTCCGCGATCGTCTCGCCGCGGACCTTGACGATCTGGACCCGCCCCGTGCGGCCTATCCCCGTGCGGCCTATCCCCGTGCGGACGATCCCCGTGCGGCCTATCCCCATGCGGACGATCCCCGTGCGGACGATCCCCGTGCGGCCTGTCCCCCCGAGGTCGGTCGCCATCACGCGGCGCGGGCTCAGGTGGGGTCGGGGCCGCCCGTACGGGGCCCTTGTAAGCCCACGTGCCCGCCTCTTCGACGATGGCGGCAGCCCGCTCTCGCACACGCGCCGAGGGCCCGCGGTCTCGCGGTGCAGGCGCCGGTCCGGGCGCTTTCCCTTCCGACCACGCCGGGCGGTAGCTGCGGCCCGGTCGCTCGGCGGAGCCCTCGGATGCAGCCGGCACCGCGGGCGCGGACGGCTCGACGGGGGTGGCGTCGTGCGCCGCTGACTCGCTGAGCGCGTCGCCCGAGCTCGCCGAGGCGGCCGGGGTCGAGACGAGCTGCAGGTCGACGCCGACAGCGTCGTGTTCGGGGCTCCACCGGGCTTGCCGGTAGAGCGGCAGGAGGGCGGCGACGGTCTCATGGCACAAGGCGCCGAGCTCGGACGTCCCGGTGACGGGCTCGGAGCGGCCGAAGTGGCGACCGATGGCGATGTTGTCGCCGTCCGGGCCGAGGCGTTGCCCGACGAGATCGACGTACTCCGCGTCCGCGGTGGCCGCGACGCGCACGTCCGGCCCGACGGTGACGGTGAACGTGTCCGGCAACGCGCGCAGCGTGGCCAGGAATGCGCGGGCGCCGTCTTCGGTGCGGAGCAGCGCCGACAGGTTGTGGCGATCGAGCGCCGCGTGTCGGTGGAGACGCAGCGACAGATCGAGGCCCGTCAGGTCGAGGGTGAGGGCGATGGTGGCCTCGGACTGAAAGCCAATCGGATCGACGGGGACACCGGCCGCCGCACGTTCGGCCACGAAGAGGCGGTGGAGCCGCTCACGTTCGGCAGGAGGGCGCACGAGGTAGACCCACTTGGCATCGACACGCCAGCCGTTGAGCACCGAGGGGTGGTCGGAGCTGGCTTCGAGGGCGAGCTCGGGACCCGGGGTCTCCTCGGGAGCCGACATGCCGTCACGCGCGATGTTCATCAGCGCGAGAGCGAGCTCATGAACGGCCGTTCGTTCACGGTTGAAAGTGCCTTTGGCCCACTTGTGCTCCTCGTAGGATTGGAAGTGGGCAGGCAGGAAACCGCCGAAGTGCGCGGCGTGTCCCGGCGAGGGGACACTAGAGGCCATGGATTGAATTTCGGTGGACACGTCGATCAGGTCTCCTGCGCGGAGGGCGCGATCTGCCAGGAAAGACGTCCATATTCAAGTACGACTGGGCGCTTCGTCGTTCGAAGAGGGCGTTCGCGGTGTTGTGGCGAGCCCGCCGTGGCGATGACGTTGCCCTAGAGACGGGCCTTTCAGGAGGAGGACCGACGCGCGACACGGAGGCCGAAGAAGAGCATCCACGTGAGGGCGCTGACCGCGAACGCCGCACCGGAGGCACGCGTCGCCGCCACACCACATCCGGCCGTGGCGACCGGGGCAGTGGGCGTCGCCGTGCCGACGTCGTCGTACTGAACCGGTCCCGCGAACGCGTCACTCCCTGAGGCGTCACCACCGGGCTGCGGCGAGGTGCCGGCGTCGTCGTCGCTAACCTCGGACACGTCGGCGCTCGCCTCCACGTCCTCGCCAGGGGCGGCGGGGTCGCCCGAGATGCAGTCGTAGGCGCCAAGCTCGTCGTTCCAGCCGCAGACCGCGCTCTCGGCGCACGAGAGCTCTTTGACCCGGCCACTCGCGCACCAGACCAGCCGCTCGACGTGGCACAGCCCGGTCGGCGGGATGTCCTCCCAGGTCCCATCGCCGTCGAGGTCACGGCTACAGGGCGCGAGGACACAATCGAAGCCTGGGAGCATGTCGTTCCAGGCGCAGACCGTGTCCTCGGGACAGTCGAAGTGCTTCTGGTGGCCGCCTTCGCACCACGTGACGCGGCGCTCGTTTTCGCAACGCCCCTCGGGTGGGGTCACGCCGTCGCAATCCGCTTGAGCGCTGACGACGAGGGATGACAAGGAGACAAAGAGGGAAACCATTTCGGGTCCTTCGGCAGCGGTGCCGGGTGGTACGTCCAGGCGCGAGTTGACGCGGGGAGCGAACCGGAGTCGGGGTCTGGCACGCTCCAGAGGCGCGCCCCGAAGTCTAGGGGCCGCGGACAGGCGCTTCAACTTTTCCACAGGGCGACTCCCCGGCGCGTGCCGGTTCAGCGATGCCCCGAGAGACGCTCAGAACGCGTCGCCGCCGAGCTTGTCTCGGAGCCCGAGGAGCCACGCGCCGGCACCGAAACCCGCCATGGGCCACGCCCCCTGCGCGAGGCCCCCCGGGTCAGCGCCGCTCGACGCGTCTTCGCTTGAGGGGTCGAAGACGCCATCGCTCAAGAGCTCCGGGATGAGTCCCGCGTTCGCGGTCCCGACTGATGTGACCCAGTCGAAGAGCGTGTTCGCGCGGCCGAGCTGCCCCATCCGCCGTAGCGCCGAGGCAACGCGGAGGTCCACGAAGACCCACTCCTGGTGGTCGTACCAGGTCGGGTCGTCGTTGCGCCGGTAGCCGGGCGAGTGCGCGCCGATGCGGAGGTGTGCGTCGAAGGCGTCGGCCGTCCCGAACGCGAGCGCTTCAGTGGGGTGGACGAGGCCGAAGTTCACCGCTTCGATGGCAGCCCCGTCGAGGTAATAGACCTCATAGGGGAGCTCTTCGACGTTGCCCGCGATCACCGGCCGGGCGAGCCCGGGGACCGCCTTGCCGAGACTCTCTCGAATGGACAGCGTGAGCGATGCCGCCCGGGCGCCGTAGAGCTCAGCCCGGGCGGTGTCCCCCCGCGTCGCCGCCCACACCCCGAGTCGACGCAGGCCGTACGCCGCCGTGATCGCGGAATACGCGTGTCGCTTACGAGTCTCGGGCTCATCGCACGCGCCGTGAGGGCAGAAGTGGCGCTCCCAAATCGACGAATCCGGGACCAGGAGGCCGGACGCAGGGTCGATGAGCTGGACGAGCACGTCCGCGACCCCAGCCGTGGCGAAGGTCCAGGCGGACTCCTCCTGCGCCGGTGTCAAGGCGCCCGCGACACGCGCGGCGTCGAGCGCCCAGAGGAAGAGCCCGAGGTTGTCGAGCTCGAGGTTCGGCCCCGCGGCGTTCTCGTCTGACTCCTCGAGCCCGCCGCCGAAGTAACGCGCCAACGACAGTCGAAGCCCCCCAGTTAGCGGGATCCCAAGGCCCCAAATGCCTGGCGACGCGTCGTCCCCTTCGAGGTGAATCGCCTGGTAGTAGGGCCTCCCGTCGGGCAGACGCCGCACCTCCGCCTTCACGAGGAAGTCGAGCGCCGCGGCGGCTTCGGGCTCGTGACCCGCCGCGAGCAGCCCGAGGACGGCGTAGGCGAGGTCGCGCACCCAGGTGATGTGCCATTGGCCCGGTGGGAGGGACGCCAACAGTTGCCCCTGACAGCGCCCGGTCGGGCACGCGGCTTTCTCCGAGACCTGCGCCATCTTGAGCACCGCCGCCGATTGCCGCGCGAGCGCCGCCTCGGTGGGCGACGCCCCCACGAACGCGTCTCCGCTGGCATGAAAAGCGCTCCAGAAGGACTCCTCGGCCGCGAGCCAGGCCGCCGCAGCGCGGGACGGCGCCGGGAGTGCCGCGGGGTCAGCGATGGGCTGAAGCCGCGACACGACGCCGCACCAGCGCGACTCGCCCGCCGCCACGTCGCCGAAGCGGTTCTCGAAACCGACGACGCGGTCCTCCCCCGGGGCGCTCACGATGTCGTCGAACGTCGCCCCTTGACCAGCCAGGACGTAGGGATTGGCGGGCCCGCCACCGCCGTCGGAGGTCATCCAGAGCCCGTCGCTCGCGAGGCTGTCGTAGACGACGGTGCGACCGGAGCCGGTCTCGACGAGGCGTTTGCCCGCGAGCGCCGCCACGGCTTCGGTGCCGGGGCCCGACGGGCCGCCGAGGTGGAGGTTCCAGAGCGAGTGGCACCTCAGCTGGCTCACGGGCCCGCTCGACGCCGTGATGCGGAGAAGCCCGACGACCGCCCGGTCGCTCTCTTCGCCAGGGACCGTCGCAAAGGGGGCGAACCAATAGGTCTCGAAAGTGAGCCCCCCGTGTTGCTGCGCCACTCGGGCGATGCCGGTCCCGGGCACGTAGCCCGACGACGTCACGGGCACGTCGCGCAGCCACGCGCCGCCCGTCGCCGTGCGGTAGCCGAAGTAGGCGTCGTAGAGCAGATCGGTGGTCTCGGTGGCGCCATCGAGGGCTTTCCACGGCGCGTCGAGCAGCGCTGAGAGCTGCGCCGCGTCGCCCGTGGAGACGACGGCCGTGACGGCGCCGTTCGAGGTCGGGAGGAGTTCGACGCTGCGGGTCGCGCCGAAGCCGACGGTTTCGCCGGCGTCGATGACCCCCGCGCAGTCGGGCGTACAGCGGTCGAAGACGCCGCCGTCGTCGCAAACCTCGTCGAAGTCGATGACGCCGTTGCCGCAGAGCTCCTCGACATCGCCCGCGTCCTCCATCTCCGAGTCGGGCGGAGACGCGTCGCTCGCGTCCGGGGCGACCAGGTCGGGCGCCACCGTTTCGAGTTCCTGCGCGTCGGGTTCCTGCGAGTCGGGTTGAGCGGCGTCGAGCTCGAAGAGGTCCGCCAGCTCCTCCGCGTCGGCGCTCGTGTCCAGCGGCGTGTCGAGGTCAAAGACCGCGATGTCGTCAGCGTCCATGGCGGCGTCCGTGACGTCGGGGAGGCCGCTCGCGTCAGATGGGCCCGTCGGGATCGCGGACGACTGGTTGCAGCTCAGTGGTCCGACCGTGATGCCCAGCGCGACCGAAGCTCGCCACGCCATCGCCGTGTAAATTGACAGTCTCACGTGGGGTTTCCTATGATGATGCGTCCTGCCGGATGATCCGCAGGTACAGCTCGTGGGCGCGACGGCCTCCCGGCCTCCCGGTTGGCGTTTCGAAGGCGCCCCGCTTTGAGTCGACAACGCTTCGATGTCCGAGGACACCCCCATGGAGCCTGCCCGAGCGTTCGAGGATGATATCCGCGGCGTTCCGCGTGATGCCATCATCGAAGAGTACCTGCCACTCGCCAAAATGGTGGCGGCGAAGATCGCCGCTCGGCTTCCGAGCAGCGTCGAACGCAACGACCTGATCTCGGCCGGGGTCATCGGGCTCATCGATGCCATCGACAAGTACGACGCGGAGAAGTCCAACAGCTTCCGCAAGTACGCCGAGATCCGAATACGCGGCGCCATCCTCGACGAGCTCCGCTCGATGGATTGGGTCTCCCGCACCGTTCGTCGTCAGAGCGCCCGCCTCGACCTCACGCAGCGTAAGCTCCGTCGGGATCTCGGTCGGGAGGCGACCGACGACGAGGTCGCCAAGGAGCTCGGGGTGTCGCTTGAGGAGTACCACCAGGTCCTCCACAAGCTTCAGCCGATCCTGCTCCTCTCCTTCGAAGACCTCGGCGTCAACGACGAAGGCGAACGGCGTTCGCTCACGCAATTTCTCCGCGACCCGAAGGCCATCGATCCGGGCGTGGCCGTCCACTTCCGGCGGCTCCGCGAAGTGGTCGCCGAACAGGTCGAGAACCTTCCGGAGAAGCAGCGGATCGTGATCACGCTCTACTACTTCGACAGCATGAACCTGAAGGAGATCGGGAAGGTGCTCGACGTCACCGAGTCCCGCGTCTCGCAGCTCCACGCCCAGGCCGTCAAGACGCTGAAGGCCAAGATTCGGCGCCACTTCACCAAGAAGATGACCGAGAACAGCGCCAAACGCGGCGAGCCCGACGACGACTGAACGGGCGCCTCGCGAAAGGCGTGAAGCGACGGCCCGCGCTTTCGGTATGATGAGCGACGAGGGCCTTCCCTGACGAATACTCGCCCCCCCGCTCCCGTCTTCTGCTCGAGTGGGGCCCCCGAGACCCGGCCCCCGGAGCAGCCATGCGCCCCATCGTCCTCCTCCTCCCTGCCCTCCTCTCCTGCGAGCTCCTCGGGGGCAGCAGCTCCACGCTGCCGCTCAACCCGTCACTGCTCTTCGACGACGCGGCGCTCGTCAGCGCACCGAGCGCTCGTGAAGTCGCTGCTTGGTACTGCCCGGAGATCATTGGCGATCCGATCACTCGCCTCGCGTGCGCGGCCACCATCGGCGTCAAGCCGCAGCCCTACGAGATGCAGTTCCACTTCGAGCTGCGTTATCAGGTCGACAACCCGAACAACTTCCCGATCCCAACGACCGAGATGCTGGCGGCGATCGAGGTCTTCAAGGGGCGAGACATCGCCGAGCTCGGCGCCGTCTGCGTCGTCTTCTGTGGTGAAGGCGACATTCAGTGCACCGGCGAGCCGGGCGAGAACTCCTGCAAGGCCGATGGCAACGAGATCACGAGCATCAACGACGTCGTCAATCGGCTGCCGGGCCTCCTGCTCCTCACCCTCGATGCGGCCATCAACGGCACGCTCGACAACTTGGCGCAGCGGCTCATCCCCGCGACGACCGAAGGCTTCGAGATCCGAATTCGGTTTTCGCTCGGGCTCGAAGCGATGCTCGACATCCTGATCGAAGCGGCCAAGGGCCTCGTCGACCAGTTCATGGCCGATAGGCCCCTCCAGCTCGAGATCCCCTATTCCGTGAAGGGCACCATCTGGTTCGAGATCCCGCTCCTCGGCCGCGTGGCGATCGGCTACGGCGCCTACGAGAACGTGTGGATCATCGACGCCGAGGACTCGATCTCCCCGTGATGCCGCCCCGCGGTCCGGGAGCGCCCGGCGTCTGCCCGCAATGTGGGCAGCCTCTGCGGGGCTCCCCGGCGGCGGCATGTACGAGCATGATGTGTATGGGCCGTCGTCGTGCCCGTGAGGTCTCCGAGGCCGAGGAGCGGCGACGCGTCGACCGCTGGGAGACCGGCCGCCGTCACGCCAGCGCCGGGCCGGCGGGCGCCGAGTTCGCCGTGCTCCCGGGGCAGCGTCGACCGCTGGTCCCGCCGCCCGCGGACGCGATCCTCGCCTTCAAAACCCACCTCGACCACGTCGCGGGCCTCGCCGCCGCGGGCCTCGAAGGCGAGCACGAGCCGACCCTCCCGACCTGGACCCCGGACACGCCCTGGATCGACGCCGCGTGTGGCGCCTGCCGCGGGGCGTGCTGCGCCGAAGGGCGCACGAACCACGCGTTCTTGACGGTCGCGACGCTGAACGAGCTGCGCCTCAGCGGTCATCCCGACGGCGCGCTGGGCCCGGCCGAGCTGGTCGCCGACATCCTCGCGCGTATTCCGAGCGAACATGTCGAGGGCTCGTGTCTCTTTCACGGGAGCACCGGCTGCACCTTGCCGCGTCATCGACGTGGGCAGATGTGCAACCGTTACTACTGCGGGCCGATGAAGACCGCCGATCGACGGGCCGTGGAGAGCGGCAGCGACCGCCTCGTCGTCGTCGGCCTCACGCGGACCGTGAGCCTCGGCCCCGGGGGCGGTCGCGTCGTGGCGCACGCGTCGGATGGCACGGACGACGAGCTCGTCGCGATCGGGCTCGCCAGCGCGGCGGGCTTCGAGCCCATATCGCCCTCGGCGGTGGGGAGCACGACGTGACTCGAAAGCTCCTCATGGCGGCGCTCTCGGGGCTGCTCGCGGCGTCTTCGTACCCACTCTTCCTCATGGCGGGACCGAACGGCGAGACCGACTGGTTCTCTATCCCCTGGCTCATCTTCATCGCGTTCGTGCCGCTCCACATCGCCAGCTTCAGCGAGCCGAGCGGCCGCCGCCGCTTCGCGCTCGGGGTCGTGGCCGGCGCGGTCCACCTCGCTTGTATGCAGCACTGGATCGCCGACACGTTGGTCCTCATGAGCCACTTCCCGCGGTGGCTCGCCCTGATCGCGATGCTGGTCTACTCGACCTGGATTGGCGTGGGCTTTGGGCTCGTAACCTGGGCGTCGGGGCGGGTCCGGGACGGACTTCGCCAGACGCGCGGGTCGGCCCGCGCGCGCGGGTTTGCGACCTTCCTCCTCATCCCGGCGGCGATGGTGGTGCTCGAGCGCTATTTCCCCGCGCTCTTCCCCTTCCATGCCGCAGGGGCCTTCTTCGAGCACCCGCTCATGATGCAGACCGCCGCGTGGTTCGGGATCACCGGCGTCTCGGTCTTCGTTCACGCCGTGAGCACCGGCCTCGCCCACACGTGGCTCGTCTGGCGAGACTCCGGCCGCTGGCCGTGGCATGTCCCGCTGGCGCTCCTTGGGGTTTGGGCCGTGGTGATGGGCGCGAGCGCGTGGCGGCTTGGGTCGCAGGCCCCGGTCAGCGAGACCATGAGCGTCCTTCTGATCCAACCGAACGTCACGGTAGAGCAGAAGAACGCGAAGAACCCGGCGGTGCGGGAGGGCGTCTGGGCTGACACGGTGAGGCAGACCCGTGCCGCCGCGAAGGAGGTGAGCGCGACCGGACCGATCGACTTCGTCGTCTGGCCCGAAGGCGGCTTCCCCTTCACCTACGAGAACCCCGAAGACGCGGTCCCCGGGGGCGTCAAGACGCGACCGGCCCGTTATTCGGAGGCGCTTCGCCGCTTTGTGAGGGAGCTCGACTTCGACTTCCTGACCGGGAGCCTCGCGACGCTGATTCACCAGGGAGAGCGGCGCACGACCAACAGCGCGCTGCTCTTCCCCCGCGGCGGCATAGACACCAGCGGGCAGC
Organism: Myxococcales bacterium; assembly: GCA_018780435.1. Classification (GTDB taxonomy): domain Bacteria; phylum Myxococcota_A; class UBA9042; genus SXOO01. Next base: position 24,838 of record JADMJS010000377.1, on the reverse strand, counting down.
CGGTGCCGAATGGCCTCCGCTACAACAAACAGATGCTCCTGTTCTTTGGGGAGAGCGTCCCCTTCGCCGAGACCTTCCCGAAGCTCCGGGAGGCCATCCCCGGTATGAGCCACTACGTCCCGGGCGAGGCGCACGCGACCTGGACCAGCCGGGGTGTGCCTTTCGCGTTTACGCTCTGTTATGAAGCGATCTTCGGTGACTTCACGGCATCGGCCGTCGCGGCGAGCGGGGCGCGTTACATCTTGAACATCACCAACGATGTGTGGTTCGGTGTGACGACGGCTCCTGCGCAACACCTCATGGTGCAGGTCCCGCGTTCGGTCGAGCTCGACCGGGCGCTCGTGCGCTCCACCAACTCCGGAATCACGGCCTTTGTCGATCGCGACGGGACGATCGCGCAGAGGACGAACCTCAGTGAGGCCACGTCGCTGCATCGACACGTCGACGTGAGCCCGCGGGACTCGACGCTCTACGCATTGGCGCCCGAAGCCTTCCTCTGGCTCTGCGTCGTCGTCGGCCTGATGGGCGCCCTGGTCCCCGCCCGGCGCGACGACGCGCCCGTCACCTGAGCGGGCGGGGTGAACCTCACTCCCGACGAAGAGCGCGCGCTCGTCGTGCGACTGCGCCGCGGCGATGGACGTGCCTTCAACGAGCTGGTTCGCCAGCATCAGAGCACGGTCTACACCCTGGTCCTGAGGCTCCTCAGCAATCGGCGCGAGGATGCGCTCGACGTGAGCCAAGAGGTGTTCGTGACCGTATTTCGGGCCATCGCCGACTTCCGGGGCGACTCGCGGCTGTCGACGTGGATCCACCGAATCGCCGTCAATCACTGCCGCAACCGGATCAAGTACCTGGGGCGACGGCAAGAGCGCCGCCACGACGCCTTCGAAGAGAAACACGAAGGCGGCGTACCCCTGGTCGGCGTGGTCCCACCGCTCCGTGGCGAAGTGCCTGGACCGGAACAGGTCTATGAAGGCAACGAGGCTGAACGTTTCGTCGCCGCGGCGCTCGATGCCCTCGACCCAGAACATCGTGAGATCGTGGTGTTGCGCGAGCTCGAAGGGCTCCCCTACGAGGAGATCGTCGAGATCACGGGGCTCAAGATCGGGACCGTGAAGTCCCGCCTCTTCCGCGGCCGGGCCGCGCTCGAATCGGCCTATCTCGCGTTTCGGGAAGGCAAGGGATCGACTCGCAACGCGGGTGACAGGACGAAGGGAGAAGGACCTCGATGACCGAACCAGACGACGAGCTCCCGGAGACCCCCGAGGTGCGCCTCGAGCGCTACCTCGACGGTGATCTCTCGCCCGAGGAGCGCGCCCAGTTCGAACACGAGCTGAGCGCCGACCCCGCGCTCGCGGCGCGCCTCGACGCACGCCGGGGAGCCGTCTCGCTGCTTCGGAGCGCCGGGCCGGAACGCCCGCCTCGGCACTTCGTCTTCATGGTGGCGGAGCGGGCCCGAACGGAGCGCCGACGCCATCGGGCGGTGGGCGCCGAGCACCTCGTCGCGATCATCTCGGTCGCGCTCCTGATCGCGCTGTCGTGGGTGGCCTTTCACGGGATCGACGGCAACGCGCCTGTGACCTTGAAGCCAGCCGAGTCGGCCCTCACTGACGCCAATCGAGCCCTCATCGAATCGGTAGCGGCCATCGACAGCATCGCGCTCGGACGGACTGGCAGCGCCCTGTCGGTGCGAGTACGTCCAACGGTCCCGGAGGCGGAGTTCGAAGCCTGGCTGGCGGGCCCCGGCGCCCACTTTCGCCCGGCGACGCCCCTACCGGACGGCCGTGTCGACCTGACCGTGGCCGGGAGCGACGCGCCCCCTCATTGAGGGTCTGCCGGATCCGCGTCGCCGTCACCCACCAGCGGCGGGCGGGGTTCGATGGGCGCATCGGTACAGGCCGGGATGTCGGTCGGTGCGTCGTCCATCCAGGGCGTGACCCAGCGGCTCCCCGTGACGCGCATGGGGACCGTGTAGCGGTTTTGGTACTCGACCTCAAAGCGTAGCTCCCCGACTTTTCGCTCGAACCAGGGATCGGCGAAGCGGAGATCGGAGAAGCGGACCGCCAGTCGTCCGGGCGTGCCCGCTTTCTTGCCTTGCGGCCGCTCCCCGGGCTCGGCGAGGCAGATGACGTCCGCGACCGGCATCGCCGCCCACTTGAGGTAGCGGCTACCGGCGTCGGTCTGGGCCGCGAGGCGCACGGCGGGGTGTTCGAAGTTCTGCAGCGTGACCGACTCGAGGACCGAGTCGCCGACGAGCGAGACGCGGACCTGTGCCACGTGGACGCCGTCGCTCACGAGGCCGTTCCAACGCGTCGGCAGGAAGGGCGAGGCGTAGATCTGGACGTCGGTCGCGGCGAGCCCCGCGGCCTGCGCAACGGCTTCGGCCTTACCCCGCGCGACGCCGCTCAGGCCGCCCAGGAGGCCGATCCAGGCCACGACGAGGCCAAGCGCGATCACGGAGATGCGCTCGGCGGGGACGCCCGCGAACCTCGGCATCCATAGCGGCAGGGAGAGCAGCGCCCACACGTAGAGATCGGTGGAGTAGACCCAACCCGCGCCGATTCGGAGCGTCGAGAACGGCGTCAAGGGCGCGATCCCCCAACTGCCGGCCATGTCGAGCGCGAGATGGCCGATTATCGACGCACCCGCGAGCGCGAGGAGGGGGACAAAACGCGACCGTGACGCGAGCGCCGCGATCCCAGCGACGACTACCGGCAACAGAGCGAGCGCGACGAGCGAATGCGTCCAGGTCGCGTGCCTGTAGACGAAGGCGTCGGGTCCACCGATGAGGAAGTAGAGGACGTCGATGTCTGGAAGATTCACCGCCACGATGGCGACGACGAGGGCGAGCCGGCGTGGCAAGTCCCGACCAAGGCGACCGAGGGCAAGCGTAGCTCCGAGGAGCGTCATGGCGAGGTTGTCCATCGAGCCGTTCCCTACCACGGCTCGCGCCACGGTGAAAATGCGTGTTCGGGGGGGACCACCCGAAGTCGCCGTCACGCGTGGTGGGGTGTAAGGTCGCGCCATGGCCGACGCCCTCCCGCCCTGCCCCATCTGCGCGGGGACCCGCATCACCGGGTCCGATTGCCACCGTGTCAACGTGCTCGCGCCGCCGCCTCGGGAGAGCCGGGTCGATCGCCTACTGCGTTGTGATCGCTGCGGGTTTCGGTGGATCTTCCCGCCACCGAGCGCCACGAGCCTCGAAGACGCCTACCGCGAGACCGATGGCTCGCATTGGGGCACCGCCGGATCCGAAGAGACGGCGCTTTTGCGCGACTACGCGAAGAAAGTGGCGCTCGTGACGTCGCGCCTCGACCGCGGCCGTGCCCTCGACCTCGGCTGTTTTCACGGCGACTTGCTCGCGGCCTTGCCGGCGACCTTCGAGAAGGTCGGCGTCGAGCTGTCGGTCGACGCCATCGCGATCGCGCGATCGCGTGGGATCGCGATCGTACAAGGCGATCTGCTCTCGGTCTCGCTCGAGAACGGCGGCTTCGACGCTGTCTTTTGCATGGACACCATCGAACACGTCGTGGACCAAGCCGCCCTCGCGCGTCGTCTCGCGGACTGGCTCGCGCCGGACGGGATCCTGGTCATCGAGACGGGCGACGGCAACGCGCCCTTCGCGCGTTTCATGGGCCCGCGTTGGTCGTACCTGTCGCTCGTCGAACACGTCTGCGCGCACTCCCGGGAGTCGCTCACGAGGCTCATGGCGACCGTAGGGCTCGTCCCGCTCGCCGTGGAGCGCCGCTGGCACACCCGCCCCGTGTCCGAAGCCAAGGCCCTGAAACGATTGGGGATGGCGGCGGCGTTTCGCGCCGGGACCGCGGCGCTCGACCTCGTGGCCAAGGTGGCGCCGCTCCCGACCCGCGCCGAGCGCCTGCGCACCCGCTGGGCCCCGTGGCATCCGTCGCGTGATCACGTCCTGGCGGCGTACGTGCGGCCCACGTCGCGTCACCTGCGAGCGGGCCCGTGACGCGGCGCGGCCTCATCGTCACCTTCAGCGGCCTCGACGGCTGCGGAAAGTCGACCCAGATGTCGTTGCTAGCGGCGGCGCTCTCGGAGGCGGGGCGCGGCGAGGCCCGGCAGCTCTGGTCTCGTGGCGGCTATACGGAGGGTGTCCTCGCTGTGAAAGCGCTCGCGCGGCGCGTCATGGGGCGTAAAGCGCCCAAGGCGGGACCGAGCGCTGGCCGGGACGCGGCCTTTCAGCGACCGCTCGTGCGCGACCTCTGGCTCGTGGTCGCCATCCTCGATCTGATGCGCCTCTACGGCGTGGAGCTCCGAGTTCGGCGGGCCGCGGGGCAAGTCGTCCTCTGCGACCGGTATCTCTGGGACACGCTCGCCGACTTCGAGGTGAACTTCCCCGGGGCGGACGTCGCGTCCTGGCCCCTCTGGAAGCTGCTCGTGGCCGTGACGCCGACGCCCGATGGGGCCTTCTTCCTCGACCTCGACGTCGCGACGGCCGAAGCGCGCGCCCTCGCCAAGAACGACCCCTTCCCCGAGCCGACCTCACAGCGGCAGAAGCGCCGGGCGGCCTACGAACGCCTGATCGTGGCGGGACGTTTTCGGGTCCTGGACGCGTTGCTCCCGAGAGAGGCGATCGCTCGGCGCATCTGGGAGTCGCTCGGCCTCCACTCGCCTGAGGCCACGGAGACCCTGCCCGCATGACGCCGACTTATTCTCTACGGGCTCCTCGTGTGCTGCTCGCAGCCGTGTCGCTGGTGCTCGTCGCCGGGCCTGCGTTCGCAGCACCACCCACCGACCTCGACCGCCTCGTCGACATGCTCTCGACCCGCCAGGACGTCCGCGTGCGCGGCCTCACGGACTGCGCGAAGGCGGGGACCGTAAAGCGCGACTGCGGCAAAGGCATGATCAAGGCGTGCGACGTCTGCCCCATCAGGCTCACCTGCTACGTCAAGGGCAAGCGCAAGAAGGAGTCGAACCCCTTCGATCCGAACATCGCCTCCACCCACGACTTCGACGCGCAGCTTGAGGTCGGCCCCGAGCTCGTCGCCTCCATCGCCGAACGCCGATCGCTGAAGGACAAGGAGTTCTCGGCCACTATCCGTGTGCTCGGCGAGAAGCCCCTGACGCTCGACCTGGTCTTCCGGGCGCTCGGCTACTTCCGCCCCGCCGTCTATGTGGGACCGCGCTCGTCCGGCGGGGCCTTCGTGCCGTCGCGGCCGATCGACCCCGCCGATATCGAGAGTCTTTGCGCGGGGTTACTCGCGCCGGTGCCGGCGAAATAGCCCCGGAGCTCACCCGCTCCGCTGCCGTCACCCGCGACGTCCGTGACGACGCCGCATCCGACCTCGCTGCGGAGCACATCGTCTTCGGCCACGAGGAGCCGCTCGTTCTGATCGAGCGTGATGTCCGGGGCGAGCGCGTAGCTCGCACGCGCCCGTCCGGTCACAGACGCGACGCCCTCGCCTTACGTCGAGGCACCTCACGTCCCGAAGTGGAGGGAAGCGCAAGAGCGCGCCGATGTATCGCGAGGGAAGTACATGGAGCCGAAGCACATCACGAACCCTGTCTTTCCAGGAGGTTATCGTCTCGTTCGCATGGTGGGACGGGGCTGCTTCGCCGAGGTCTATGAAGCAGTAGCCGCGAGCGGCGAGCGAGTCGCCATCAAGGTGCTCACCTCCCACCATCCGCAAGCATGGAAACGTTTCCACCGGGAGGTGAAGGTGCTGCGTGCCTTGCCGGCAAACCCCTACGTGGTGGCCTATCTGGACCACGGGACGCTCGACGACGGCTCGCTCTTCCTCGTGACCGAGTTCGTGGTGGGGTTCACGCTCGGTCGCCTGCTCGCGTCGGGCCGGCGCTTCAGCGAACAAGCGGCCTGTGCGCTCATGCTGCAACTCTGCAAAGCCTTCGCCGGATTGCACCGATTGGGGGTCACCCACGGCGACGTCAAACCCAACAACGTCATGCTCACCAAACCACCCACGTCGCCCGGCCTGAGCAGCAGCGACAACGTGTCGAAGGTCATCCATCTGGCCCAAGTCGAGCGCTCGTCGGTGGAGGTCCGCTTGCTCGACTTTGGGCTGGTTCGCGACGCTCAGGGGCTTCTGAACCTCCTTGAGCGCCACAGCCTGTTGCCCGGCCGAGACTTCGAGGAGGAGCTCGACGCGGGGATGTTGACCGGCACACCGGAGTACATCGCTCCCGAGCAGCTCGCAGACGCGCGGCGCCCGCTCGGCACACCCGCGCGTACCGACACCTCCGCCGACGTGTTCGCGCTCGGAGTGGTGTTCTACGAGATGCTCGCCGGTGCGGTGCCCTGGCCTTTCGTCGCCGACGACGCCGACGGCGCCGACGACAAGGTGGTGGTGAAGGTAAAGAGCTACCTCGACCGCCGCGCGGCAGGCCAGATGCCGACCCCGCCCCGAGGGATCGGGCGCGCCTTGTGGGCCATCATCGCGCGTGCGCTAGACCCTGACCCCAAGCTGCGGCCCCGAGACGCCGCAGCGCTGGCCGAGGACCTGCAGCGCTACATGGAGTTCGGCATTGGCGTGACCGAACAACTGGACACCCAGGCGACGATGGTGGCGCAGCTTGAGCCGGATCAGGAGACGTCGTCGACCCGCGACCTCCCCGAGCGCCGGCGCAACACGTCCCGAACCCGGAGCGAGCCCGGGTTCAGAGGCGCCCACGTCGAGGACGGAAACCCGATGGGCCGGTCCTCGCTCCTCTCGCTCCTCCAAGTACCGGCCAAGGCCAAGCAGACCATCTTGCGCTACAGCCCGCAGAGCCGCTGGTCTCGGGTGACCGTGGCCGCGGTGGCGCTCGGCGCGTTGGCGCTGGTGGCGGTGTAGGTCTGCCCCGGCTGATAGCGCGAGTCGCCTTTTGCTCTGAAGCACGGCCGAGAGATAAGCTCGCCGGATGCCTGAAAGCGCCCGCCCAGAATCGCACACGACTCGCGACGTCAACGTCCTCCTCACCAGCGCCGGCCGTCGCGTCGCGCTCCTGCGGGCCTTTCGGGGTGCGCAACGGGCGCTCGGGCTCACCGGCTCGAAGGTGGTGGCGACGGACCTCACGCCGCTCTCGTCGGCCTTTCAAGACGCCGATGCCGCCGAGCTCGTGCCGCGTGTCACGGCGCCGGACTATGTCGACCGGCTCGTGGAGGTCTGCGAGCGGCACCGGATTGGGCTCATCGTGCCGCTCATCGACCCCGAGCTGCCGGTGCTCGCCGCGGCGCGCGAGCGGCTTGAGGCGATTGGCGCCGTGCCGGTCGCCAGTGGGCCCGAGACGGCCGCCGTGTCGGATTCGAAGCGCGTCGCGGCCGCGTTCTTCGAGCGCATCGGCCTTCGGACGCCCCGCGTCATCGACCCGGAGGCGGCGCTGTCTGGGTACGAACCCTTCCCGCTCTTCTTGAAGCCCGAGAACGGCAGCTCGTCGATCGGGACGCGCCCCATCCAGAACAAGGAGGAGCTCGCGCACTGGTGGCCGCGCACGTCGCGCCCCCTCTTGCTCGAGCTCGTCACCGGCGTTGAGTACACCGTCGACGTCTACGTCGGCCTGGACGGGACGCCCCGCTGTGCGGTCCCTCGGCGCCGGCTGGAGACACGCGCCGGCGAGGTCTCGAAGGGCATCACCGTGGCAGACGATCGCGTCATGGCCGCCGCGCTGAAGGCCGCCGCGGCGCTCCCCGATGCGCGGGGGGTGCTCACCTTCCAGTGTATGGTGGGCGAGGGCGGCGAGCCGTCCTTCTTCGAACTCAACGCGCGCTTCGGCGGCGGGGCGCCCCTCTCCATCGCCGCGGGCGCCGACTTCCCACGGTGGCTCCTTGAGGAGCGCCTCGGCCGGGCGCCGGCCATCCCCACGCCGGCCTTCAAGCACCACTTCGCGATGTTGCGCTTCGATGACGCTGTGTTCGTAGCGGACGCCGGCGACCTGCTCCCCGAGGCCCGCCGCTCGTGATCGCGACACTCACCGCCCTGCTCCTCGCGACGGGCTACGGCGGCGACTGGCCGCACCCGTACCAGAACCTCCGCCTCACGCGGGTGCTCGACGGGAAAGGCGACATGCAGGAGGCCTCGCTACGCTGGCGCCGTCGCCTCGGCGGCACCAACGCGCCGCTCCTCGTCGACGACGTGACGGGCGACGGCAAGACCGACTTCGTCACGCTCATCGGTGGGCGCGCCGTGTGCCGCAGCCCGGTCGACGGCACGCTGTCGTGGGCAAGCCCAGGGCTCGAGCTCGGCGGCTTCCTCACGGCGCCCGACGGTCGCCCGCGCGACCTCGACGGCGACGGGATCCTCGACGTCCTCGTCCAGAAAGCGAACACCGGCGACGCCCGCATCTACGCGCTTGACGGTCAGAGCGGCAAGGTCTCGTGGTCCTTCGGCGAGGGCCTCGGACCGAACTCCGGGGTGCAAGGCATCACGTGGTGGATCGGCGACGTCGACGGCTACTCCGGCGGCGACATCGGCCCCGAGCTGATCCTCTACGTGACCAACAACACCGGGGGCGCCTTCTTCTACGCCTTCGACTTCAGCAAGGGCTTCGGCGCCGCCGGGACGCTGCTGTGGAAGAGCGACGGCGTCGCGTACAAGGGTTCCACGCGCGTCGTGGTCGCGGACGTGACCGGGGATGGCGTGCCCGAGATCGCGGCCAGCAGCGCCGACGCGCTCCGGGTCATCCGCCTGTCGGATGGGTACACCGTCGCGCTCACCGCCGGCGGCTGGTACGGGTCCGGCGCGGCCGCGATCCCCTATGGCGCCCCCGTCGTCGCTTTCGACGCCGACGATGACCCGGCGAAGGAGCTCGCCATCGCCTACGGCGGCCTCGGCAGCGCCGGCTTCTTCGCGGTCGCGGACGTGGACGCGGCCGGCGTCCCAACCCCCCGATTCCGAAGGGATATCGCCACCCGGTGGGTGAACGGTCCCTTGGTCGATCTGACCGGCGATGGGCGCCCTGAGCTGGTCGTGTCCATCCTCGACGGCACGTGGCGCACGGAGATCGTCGAGACGGCCTCTGGCACTGTGCTCGCGACGCTCGCTGAGCGAGTCGCGACGCCACACTCGCTCGACACCACGGGCGACGGGCTCCCGGAATTGGTCCTCGTGGAGGCCACCACGGACGCGATCCCGACCTTCGGGACGCTGCGGGTGGTCCGGTACGCGGGCGGCCTTCTGAGCGACGTCGTCCCAGGCGGGATCACGAGCGCCGCGGCGTCGGGCGTCGTGCGGCGCGGCGCCCCCTACGCGCCCGCGGAGCTGCTGATCACGGTCGACCCGAACGGCGACGGCCGCGGTGACGCCCTCAATGTGCTCGACGTGGGCACCGCGCCGCCCGGACTGCCCGAGGGCAGCCCCACCGTGGTCGGGACCTACCTGTTCCCTAAAGATCTCGACGTGTTCTATCGCGGCAGTTGGGACGAGGTGGTCGGGTCCGAACCCGGTCAGCTCGTGCTCTTCAGCGCCGATGGCTACTTCGATGTCCTGAATCGACCCTTGAACCGGGTCGGCGACCGAATCGCCACGGGCGGCTTCGCCCCGACGCTGCTGACCAGCGCGCTCACGCCCGACGGCCCTCGCGATGCGTTCGTGAAGGACTCAGTCGGCCGAACGCTTCGCGTCGCGCTCGCGACTGGCAGCCCGAGCGCGTCGCCCGACGCCACGACGCTCTTCAGCGCCAGCGACGGGCGGACCTTGATGAGCGTGTCCGACCTCGAAGGCCCCGGCCCGTGGCCGCCCGAGGTGGGCCTCCCCGCAGGCGACCGCGAGCTGCTGGTGTTCGAGCGGAAAGACGGCGTGGACGCCTTCGTGGTCATGAACGCCGACGGGGAGACCGATCGCTGGCGCTTCACGGCCCCTGGCCTCGTCGGTCCCCCCGAGAACAACCTCCTCGGGATCGGCGGCGACGTCGACGGCGACGGGATCTCCGAGCTGCATGCGCTCACTGTCATCGACAACCTGCGTGTCGGGATCACCCTCGATGGCGCCACCGGCGGGCTCTATCCGTGGGTCTATCAGCCATGGCAGGCCATCGCCGGCAACGGCACCGCCTATTCCCCACCCATCCTCCACGACTTCGACGGCGACGGCGTCGCGGACGTCCTCATCAGCCGCTTCGGCGACCGCATCGACGGGGTCCTCTCGCCAGCCGCCGCGACGCTACAGTCGATCCGGATCCTGTCGGGCGACACCGGGGCCAAGGTGGCGATGTCGAACGTCACGGCCGACCCCGGCCGGCTGGTGCTCGGCGACATCGACGGCGACGAGGCCTCGCTCGAGATTGTGATCGGCTCCTGGCGACAGCTCGGCGTCTTGCGCTACGGCCCGGCAGGGCTCACCACGTTGTGGACCCAGCCCTTCACCGGCCCGCTCACGCGCGGCATGCCGATGCTCCTCGATCTGAACGGCGATTCGCTGAACGATCTCATCCACTTCGACCATACGATCGGCCGCGTTCGTGCGCGTCGTGGGGTCGATGGCAGCGCCATCTGGTCTGCACCGGAGGGTACGCTCGCGAGCGAAGTGCAGCTCTCGGGAGGGCGCGCGTTCTGGATCAAACAAGACGGCACCGGCTTCATCGACGTGGCATCGGGGGAGCTCCTCGCGTCGGTGCCGATGGTCTCGCTGAACGAAGCGGCCGCGGCGGTGACGGACCTCACGGGTCTCGGCCACCCGACCCTCCTCTTCGGGGGCGGCGACGGCCGGGCGTATGCGTTGAACGGCGCGACCGGCCAGCTCGACTTCGTCTATGACGTCGGCTTCTCGATCGGCAACATCGTCCCCACCGACCTCGAAGGCGACGGGATCGTGGAGGTGCTCCTGACCGCGGGCGACGGCAACCTCTATGCCCTCGGTCGGGCCGCCGACCTCGGCACCATCGCCGCCGTCCGCGATGGTCTTGGCGCCGACGTCGACGAGGTGGACACGGCCGCGTCCGGCATCGACACCACACGTTTCTCGGCCAACTGGGACGCGCCCACCGGCGGCACCGAACCCGTGAAGGGCTACTTCGTGAGGCTCCTGACCGAGACCGGCGCGTTGGTCCTCGACTGGACGGACGTCGGCGACGTCAGCTCCGCCTCGATCATCGCCGGCGCGGGGCTCGTCTCCGGCCTGACCTACGTGGTGCTGGTGCTCCCGTACGGCGACGGGGGCTCGGGGCGCGTCTTCCGTTCCGACGGCTTCGTCTTCCGAGACAGCGATGGCGACCGGCTCATCGACAGCGACGAAGAGCGGCTCGGCACCGATCCGCTGAACCACGACACCGACGGCGACCGCATCCCTGACGGCGTCGAGACTAACTTCGGCGCCAACATCGACACCGACGGCGACGGGCTCCTCGACGCGCTCGACGACGACAGCGACGCCGACGGCGTGCTCGACCAATCCGAAGGCACCACTGACACCGACGAGGACGGGACGCCCGACTTCCGAGACACCGACGACGACGGTGACGGGATCGACACGGCCGTGGAGTACGTCGACTCGGCCACGTGGGGCTCCGACGTCGACGGCGACGGGAGGCCGAACTGGCTCGACACCGAGTCGGACGGCGATGGCGCGGCCGACCGACAAGAAGGGCGCGCGGACCAGGATCTCGACGGTGTACCCGACTACCTCGACCGCTACCTGCCGGAAGCGCCGGTCGAGGTCGACGATGATCTCGGCGCCACTCCCGAGCCGCCGTCCGGCGACGCCGTCACTCAGGTCGCGGTCATTCAGACCTACGGCGGCACGGAGACCGAGTCCGCGGGCGGGTGCAGCGCGGGTGGCGCGACGACGCCATGGCCGTGGGCCGCGGTGGGCGTGCTCCTGGCGCTGCTTCGGCGGTGGCGACGCGTATGTCGCTGAGATCGGCGATGCTGAGCTGCGCGCTCCTAGCGGCTGCCTGTGCGCCACCCCAAGACGCGCCGGCCGCCCCGTTGCCCGTAGCCGCGCCCGTGGGCCTCGCCGGAGACCGGGGGCTCCTGGCGCAGCTCTGTGCCGGCGACCGGCCGGTCCCCACTGTGGGGCTCGTCCGCCACTCGGAGCCGCCGCTCGAGAACGCGGATGGGGGCCGGGTCCTTGGCCGGCCCGAAACGACGACACTCATGGACGCGGCCGCGCGCGAGACCCTCGACGCGATGCTCGGCCCCTCCGGGCTCTTCTGCGACGGGACCCGCCCTCGCCGAGAGAGCGCGTGCGGCCGACGACAGAACGACCTCATCCCCTCGAAACGAAAGGGGAACTGGCACTGCATCGCGAGACGCGGCTGCGGCGAGTGGTCGACCGACCAGGAGCTCTGCCTCGCCAAGTCGTCGGGCTCGTGGTGGCCCCGCTTCGCGTCGCAGTCGCCGGGCGGCGACCTCATCGGCAGGAAGGTCATCGCGATGCGGAAGCGCGTTGCGCAGGCGCGCAAGGCGGCGGCGGTGTGGCCGTCCGAGTGGCGAGCTCTCACTCCATAGGGACGGGCATTGCGCTGGACGACGCCGGTTCGTGGCGAGCGACCGTGAGCTCGGCCGTCGGCCGGGCTCACGACTGACTCGGTACCGAGGGCTCCTGCCGGCGGTGCCGGCGAGTCGCTCAGTGCTGCAGAGTAGCTCTCAGCGGACAGCCGTCAGCGGTCAGCTTCCGGCCGTGACCGGCCGGCCGAACAAGTGGCCCGCGCGCGAGGACATCGGTCCTTGCCGGGCTGACGCCTGAGCGCAGGCCGCCAGTGCGCTCCGAGCAGCTCCAGGGCCATCAGAGGTCGAACAACGCGCGGGCCGAACGCCGAACGCGAGTCGCTAAACGACGCTCGTAACGAAGGTGTAGCAGAGCGCCGCGAGGACCATGACGGTGGCCCAGAGGCCGAGGGTCGGGGCGACCGGGATCGGCGGGAGCGGCCCTTCGAGTTCCAGCGACTCGACGTGTTCTTTCATGGCCTTACGCGCGAGCGCGAGGGGCGCGATGCCCTTCTTGCCGCGGCGTTTGCCTTTGGCGGCGGGGGCGTCCGGCGCCTCGGCCACGTCGTCGTTGGCGGCCGGGGCGGCCTCGCGCCGGCGGAGCCCGTCGACGAAGCAGCCGAGCAGGAAGGGATCGTGGTCCGGCTCGAGCGCGCCGAGCGCGGCCCGGAGCGCCGCGGCGAAGTCGGCGGCCGTAGCGAAGCGGTCGTCGGGGTTCGGCGCGAGCGCCTTCTCGAGGGTCGGGCGCAGCGAGAGGTGGATCTTGCGCGACGCGGGCTTGACCTCCATCGCAGCGATGGCCTGTCGCTGCGTCTCGGTGTTGCCGTCGGCGATCGGCGACTCGCCGGTGAGGAGCTCGTGGAGCACGACCGCGGCGGCGAAGAGGTCGGAGCGCCGGTCGAGCACCTCGGCGCGGGCCTGCTCGGGCGACATGTACGGCACCGTGCCTTTGACGATCCCCACCTGCGTGCTCGTGGGCCGCGATTCGAAACGCGCGATGCCGAAGTCGAGCAGACGCACGGCGCCCGTGCGGGTCACGATGATGTTTCGCGGGCTGACGTCGCGGTGGACGATACGCTCGGCCTTGCCGTCGGGCCCGTCGAGCTCGTGCGCGTAGTGAAGGCCGTCGAGCACCTCGGCCATGATGTAGAGCGCGTGCCCGAGCGGGAAGCCCTTGGCGCGGCGTGCGTAGCGCTTCCGCAGCGTCGAAAGCGTCTCGCCTTCGAGCAGATCCATCGCCATGTAATGGACGCCCTCGACCGTGCCATGGTCGAGGACCGGCACGAGGACGCGGTGGCCGAGCCGACGCGCGAGCTCGGCTTCGGCGTGGAAGCTGGTGACGAGGTGTTTGTCGGTAGCGAGCTCGGGGTCGAGGACCTTGATGGCGACGGGCTGCTCATGGCCGTGCGGGGAGCGCCGTACGCCGCGGTAGACGGTGGCCATGCCGCCGCGCCCGATCTCTTCTTCGATCCGATACGGACCGACCTCGGCGATGGACCCCTTCACGTCGCTACCTTCTCCGCGGGGCGTGGGTGACCTCCCACCGGCGACGCCTCCAGCCGGTCGGGATTAAACCCGGGGCGAAGCCGCGTCCAGAAAACACGATCTCAGACTGTGGGAATTCACGATGTACACCGTGATCTCAATGTCTTAAGGCCGATCGGTGAGATCGACGACGCCGACGCCGCCCGGTCCCCCTCCGAGTTGATCCCGCCCGCCCGGCCCGGTAGCGTGATGCGATGATCAACCGCGTGACGACTCGCACTTCTTCACTCGTGGCCCGAGCCTTCATCGCGCTCTCGCTGTCCGCCCTGACAGTGGCCTGCGAGAGCGAGGTGACGACTTGCAAGACGCCCGCGGGCGAGCCGATCGCGTGTCCAAGCGCGGGCGGCGGCGACGGTACCGCCGCAGACACCGCGGGAGGGACCGACGGCACGGACGGCTCCGACGGGACCGACGGCGGCGACGGGGCCGCCGACGGGACGGCGGGCGCGGACGGGACGGACGGCACCGATGGCGCCGTCGGAACGGATGGAACGGCGGGGCCGTCCTGCGACGGCTTCTGCGGCGACTGGCTCGGGGAGAGTTCGCCGTGCCACTGCGACAACCTCTGCATGGACACGGGCGATTGCTGTTCGGACTACACGGCGCTCTGCTCGGGCCTCGATGACGGGAGCGATGGAACCGACGGGACCGACGTGGTGGAACCGGTCTATGTATTCCCGGACCCCTTCGACACGGCACTCCTGAACGAGCCCGACTGCCGCGGGATCGCATCGAGCAACGCCTCCGATTGTGACACGGACGACTGCCGTGGCATCGCGCGCTGGGACAAGAGCTACTGCGACACCGACGACTGCGATGGGATCGCCAGCGCGGACCCGTCGGAGTGTGACTCCGCGAACTGCAAGGGGATCGCCCGGGGCCGGAAGTGCGAGCTCGAGGACGAGACCTGCCTCGACGACGCGGACACGAGCGATGCCAAAGACGCCTGTGAGACCAAACTCGAGGCGTGCATCAAGAGTGCCGCCACCTACTGCGACGACAGCTTCTGTAAGGCCATCGTGAACCGCGATCCGGGTGACTGCCCCAGCAACGACCGTTCGTGCCGGGCCATCGCGCGTCGCGACAAGAGCTACTGCTTCTGAACCCGAAGCCGGGCTACCTCGCCGTCGCCGCGGCTCATTCGGCCGCCGACCTCCCCTGCCCCACGTGCGGCGTTCGCGTCCGCGCTCCGAGGCTTGAGAGCCATTTGACGCGTGTCCATGGTGGCGTCCCGGCCTTCGAGCCCCAAGCGCCCATTACGGGCCAGGACCGGCGGATCACTCGCGTCATCGCCCTGTTGTTCGGTCTTGGCGTGCTGATAGCCACCGTTCTCCTCGGCGTCGGGCATACGCCGTCGGACCGCGACGTCGCCATCGCGGTCGGCGTCGCGCTGGCACTACTGAGCCTCATCGTCGCCGCCGAGTCCGGCGCCTTCCGCGCGACCCTTGAGGTCACGAGCACCGGCATCCATCATCGCTGGGCGCTCGGAGTCGCTCGCCGCGTCATCGCCCGGCCGCCCGTGCTCGAGAGCGGGAGCTGGATGTCGCGTGTCCCGAGCGCCCTCGTCCGAGACGACGACTTGAACATGTCCGAAGACGTGAAGACCGGCGCCTACGTGAGCGTGGGTACGCTCCACGTCGGGGGGCGACGTGTGGGCTCGTCGCTCTCCCGCTGGTCACCCGAGGGGCTGCAACGCGGACGCCGGCGCCGACGCGTCGACGTCGCCTTGGACCGGCAAGGTCTGCTGGCCTTCGAATGGGCGCTGGCCGCGGAGGGGTGGCTCACGCCGGTGAGGCTGAGCGGTCCCTGACGGCGCGTCAGGCCGCGTTCTCGACCTCGCCGTCGGTCGCGTCGCCTTCGACTGCCGCGGCGTCGAGCTCCTTGGGTGGCGGTGCCTCCATCGGCGAGCGATCGCGGCCATCGCGGTCACCGCGCCAGAGGGCGAGGCGCACGATGGGGCCGAGATCGGCGGTGAGGGGCGCACCGATAGCGGCGAGCAGCGCCGGGACCAGATCGGCTGCCCGGACGGACGGCACGTTCTCGACGTAGCGGAGGTGGAGGAGCGCGCCCTCGGGCTTCGGGCCGAGGAGGTCGGGCCAGAGCGACGCCGCCGCGAGGCGGGCGATCTTGACGCCCGAACGCGCTTCGACCGTCTTCTGTTCGCCCTTGCGGTCGACCTTGACGTCGAAAGTGCTGCTTCCCAGGAAGGTGCGGCACGCGAGCGCCACGGTGTCCTCGCTGACGCCGGGCAACACCACGAGGTAGTCGGACGCGTTCAGGCCTGCGCCACACCCCTTCTCGGTGCCATGGAGGACGCGGCCTTCGAGGATCTCGAGGCCGGGATCGGCCGACGCGTTGAGGCGCCGGACGAGCTCTTCGGCCGCCATCGGCTCGGGGAGCGCGACGTCGAGGTACTCGGAGACGCTGTAGGCGCCGAGCGGCAGGGCGGGCGAGAAGCTGAAGATCGGCTTCGGGTTGAAGCCGTAGCTCTGCGCGACCTCGATCCCCGCACGCCGGAAGATGCGGGGCCAGATCCGGAGCATGTCCGAGTGCCCCTGCAGGCGCACGAGCCCCGCCTTGGAGTAACGGAGGCGGTACTTCACGAGGTCGGCCGGCTTCGGCGCGTCCTCGCGGACCGGCGGCTTTCGGCGTCCTTGCCCCTGCCCTTCGGTGCCGCGCGCGGTGATCGGCGCGGGGGCCGCAGGCGCGGGCGGCTCGTAGGCGCCGAGCGAGCTCAGGAACTTGGCGCGCTCGCTGCGCATCGCGTTCAGGTCGCAGGCCACGCCGCAGTGGTAGCAGACGAGCTTCCGGGAGTCGGCGTCGTGGTCCCGCAAGTTCGTGTGGTGGATGATGTTGCCCTTTGGCTTCCCACACGGCGGCGAGAGGCGCTCCTTGGTCGCGCGTTTCCACTCTTGCGCGAGGAAGCCGTCTTCAAGGCCCACGTCGAGGTGATCCCAGGGGAGCCGGCCGTCGACGGGCAAGGTGCCGAGGTAGCGGGTCGGGTCGAAGCCCGGGGTCTCCTGCATGACGCCGAGCCAGATGTCGAGCTTCAGCCCTTCGTCCCAGCCGTCAAAGCGGGCGCCGCGTCGGAAGGCGACCTCGATGATCTCGGCGACGCGCAGGTCCCCGCGGGCGAAGATCCCTTCGAGGTAGCTGCCCCGGACGTCGTGGTACTTGAGGTTCACCTGAAGCCGCCGCGCCGTATCGCGAAGGAGGCCCTGCTTGCGCTGAATCTCGGGGACCGTGTCCATGGCCGCCCATTGGAACGGCGTGTGCGGCTTCGGCACGTGGCTCGAACAGGACGCCGTGACCTCGGCGCGCCGGCCGACGTACTGCCGACCGATGGCCTGAAGGCGCGATGCGGTCTCCGGGATACCGACGACGTCTTCGTCGTGCTCGAGGGGGAGCCCGATCATGAAGTAACACTTCATGCGGTCCCAGCCGCGGGCGAAGATGCGGTGCGCCGATGCGGTCACGTCGTCTTCGGAGACGTTCTTGTTGATGATGTCGCGCATGCGCTGCGTACCGGCTTCGGGCGCGAAGGTGAGGCCAGTGGCGCGCACGGAGCGGATCTCGTCGAGCAAGGACTCGTTCAGGCCATAGGCCCGCAGCGACGAGACGCCGAGCGAGACGCGCCGCTCCCGCAGCTTCTCCATGACCTTCTTCACGAGTGGATCGATGCACGAGTAGTCGGCCGTGCTGAGCGCCGTGAGCGACGCTTCGTCGTAGCCGCCCTTGTCGATGGCCGAGACGATGGTGTCGACGATGGCGTTCGGGTCACGCTCGCGCACCGGGCGGTAGATCATGCCGGCTTGGCAGAAGCGACAGCCCTCGGTGCAGCCGCGGGCGATCTCGATGGAGAGGCGATCGAAGATGGCCTCCGCCGCCGCGACCGGCGAGTCGTCCGGGAACGGAAAGGCATTGATGTCGGGGACATGCGCGCGAACCACCTTCATCGGGACGCGCTCATCGACCACGCCGCTGATACACAGCAGGCCCGAGCGGGGATCGAGCTCCCGCTCATAGAGCGCGGGCACGTAGACGCCGCCCGCCGCTGCCATTCGGATGAGCGCCTCGCGCTTTCCGAGGCCGCTCACGCGGTCGCGCTTGTAGCTGAGCAGCAGCTCCGGCAGCCGCCCTTCGCCGTCGCCGATGAGGAAGGCATCGAAGAACGGCGCGATGGCTTCGGGGTGGGTCGCGACGGGCCCGCCGCCGATGACCAGGGGGTCCTCCTCGCCGCGCTGGTCGGCCCGCAGCGCGAGCCCGGCGAGGTCGAGGATGGTGAGGACGTTGGTGAAGGTGAGCTCGAACTGCAGCGAGCACCCGATGACGTCGAACTCGCGCAGCGGCCGCATGGTCTCGAGCGACACGAGCGGCAGCTTGCGGTCCCGCAGCTCCTTCTCCATGTCCATCCAGGGCGTGAAGGCGCGCTCACACGCGATCTCGGGGCGGTCGTTCAGGACCTTGTAGAGGATCTTCGTTCCGAGGTGGCTCATCCCGATGTCGTAGACGTCCGGAAACGCGAGGCAAATCGACACCTCCACGCTCGCCCAGTCCTTCTCGACTTGGAAGAGCTCACCGCCGAGGTAACGGACGGGCTTCTCGACCTTGTGGACGAAGTTCGCGTAGGGATGGAGCGCGCGGCTGACGGCCATGGGATACCTCTGGGAGCGTGACGCAGGCCGGGCGCCACCTTGCCGGACGACACCGGAGCAAAGCGGACCAGCCCGGTCCGAGAACGCGCACGATAAAGAGCGAGCGGCGTGGGCGCAATTGCAAAGGCGCGCCGGGTTCGACGGGCCTGCTGGCCCCTGCGCGACCGTCAGGGGATGGCGTACCCGCCGAGACGGTGATTCTCCGCCTGTTTCAGCACGCATCTGCCGACGTGACGCGCGACACCAGGGCGGCCGCAAGGATACGCGGGTCCACATGCGATGCCGCCCGGTTCGAGTCCCCGGTTGAAACCGAGCCACTGCGCGTGTACATGGGCGTAGGTCAGAGACCGCTTTGAGGAGAGCTATGTCCCGTCGTCACTCGCCGTCTTCACTCGCCATCCTTGCTGCGTCCGGCTTTCTCGCCACGGGGTGCAGCGCCGACTCGGAGACCGCCACGGCCGACACGACGACGACTGGAGAGACCACCGCCGCCGTCGACGTGACGGACACCGACGATGACACGGGCCTCACGGACGTCGCGCCCGACGCCCTCACCGACGTCGAAGCCGACGTGACGGACGACGTCGTCACCCCGCCCCCGGTCCTCGGCCCGGTGGCCCGCGGCTTGGTCGCGCTACGCGGCGCGCTGCACGTGCACAACCGCTTCTCGCACGACGCCTGTGATGGTCGAGTGGACGAAGATCCGACGGCGGCGCCCGACTGCCTCGCCGAATTTCGCGCTCAGCTCTGCACCTCCGGGCTCGACTTCGCCTTCATGACCGATCACCCGTCGAACATGAGCGGCCAGCCCTTCGAGGAGCTGCTCTATCACGACGCCGAGGCCGGCGACACGCTGGTCCGCAACGAGCAGAACGACCCGGTCGCCAACATCATTCACTGTCCCGAGACCTCCGGAGGGCCGGCCCGACCGGTCCACCTCACGGTCGGCTTCGAGGGCAACTTCACCATGCCCCTCGGCCTCGAGGCCCACCTCGACCCGATCGAGCTCGAGCGGGTCGGCCTCGACGATGCCACCCCCGAAGCCGACCGCAAGGCGGTCATCGACGCCATTCACGACAAAGGCGGGCTCGTCGCGATCGCCCATTCGGAGCGGAAGGAGATCGGCGCGGACGCCCTCGCGACACTGCCCATCGACGTGATGGAGCAGTACAACATCCACGCGAACTTCCTCACGATCTTGGAAGAGGACATCACCCGCGCCTTTGACCTCGAGACCTTCCTGAAGGGCGCCGTCGACGGTCCCCAAGCGGATCTGGCGTTCCTGATGATGCTCGACATCTTCCCCGACGCCGCGATCCAGAAGTGGTACCAGGTCTCGGCGCGCCGCCCCATCACGGGCGTGCTCGGCTCGGACGTGCACCAGAACGTCATCCTCGATGGCTACTGCACTCCAGGCGGCGAGTTCGAAGCGCTCTGCGACTCGCTCGCCGAGTCCTACCCCATCCTGGTCGCCAACCTGAAGGCCGGCGGCCCGCTGACGCTCTCGGACGGCAAGCGCATCGACTCCTACGAGCGCATCTTCCGCTGGCTCCACAACCGGGTCTACGCCAAGGACTCGAGCGCCGCCGCGGTCAAAGAGGCGCTCTCACTGGGTCGCCAAGTGAGCGTCTTCGCCATCTTCGGCGAGCTCGACGGGCTAGACTATCGGGCCGAGTCTGGCGACGCCGGAAGCCCGGATATCACCGAGCTCGGCGGTCAGCTCTCGCTCGCGGCCGACGCGCCAACCTTGGTCGTCACGGCGGCCGCCAAACCCCGCCCCGCCGCGTGGGCCCAGTTCCTGCCGGAGGAGTCGGACGCCGCCGAAGTCGAGACCCACCTCATCGGCATCGACGAGACCGGCACCTTCCTCGACGTCTCGGTCCCGACGCCGTCGGCTGGCGGCAGCGACGTGGCCGACCTCCGCGTCACCCCGGACAAGCCAGGCCGCTACCACGTCGAAGTGCTCATCCGCCCGAAGCACCTCCTCCGGGTCCTCCGGGCGCGTAGCCCGCTCGCGGACCTCACCTTCCGGTGGGCGATCACGAACCCGATCTACATCAAGCCCTGACGCGGTGGGCCCCCTCCCCGGGGCTCGCGCGGTGCAGACTGGCCCCGGGGGCGTTCTCGCCCTACACTAAGGCGCTGCGCCGCGAGGCGCCCGTCCCGAGACCCACTCGGGGGAAAGCCCGAGGTGCCGGCGTCGCATGTCCATCATCTACTTCGTCCTGATGCTCGGCGGGCTCATCTTCTTTCATGAGTTCGGCCACTTCTTGATCGCGCGCCTCTTCGGCGTCCGCGTGCTTGAGTTCTCGATCGGCTTCGGGCCGAAGATCGGCGCGTTCGAACGGGGGCATACGACCTACCGCATCGGGCTCTTGCCCCTCGGCGGCTACGTCAAGATGCTCGGCGCGGACCCGCTGAACGACGCCGCGGAGGAGGTCGCACCGCCGGACTCGTTCGCGCGGAAGCCGCTGTGGCAACGCTCGCTCATCGTCCTCGCCGGCCCCGTCTTCAACTTCATTCTGCCGCTGCCGATCTTCTTCCTCCTCTTCCTGAGCGAAGGCCTCGTGCCCCCGGCCACCATCGGCACCATGGCGCCCGATGGCGTCGCCGCTCGCGCGGGCCTCATGCCGGGCGACGCCGTGCGCTCCATCGACGGCGACGAGATCCACGGGTGGTGGCAGCTCGAACGCGCCGTCAGCGGCTCGGGTGGAAAGCCGCTCACGCTCGGGGTCGAACGCGACGGCGCCGCGCTCCCGCCCATCACGATCACGCCGGACGTCGTCACCGACATCATCGCCCCCGAGCTCGGCCTCACGCGTGACGTCGGCCGCATCCAGATCGAGCTCGGCTACCGACGCCCGGTCGTCATGGTCGCGCCCGGCTCGGCCGCCGCCGCCGCGGGCCTGCAGAGCTGGGACGAGATCGTCGCCATCGGCTCCACGCCCGTCGACCGCTACACGTCGGTGCTGAAGACCCTGGCCGGGCTTACGGAGCCCACGCCCCTACGAGTCCTTCGTCGCGTGCCCATGGCGGGCATGAACGCCGAGGTCGCTGAGTTCGAGACGCGACAAGCTCTGACGGTGTCCTTCACGCTCAAAGCCGGCGACGGCACCGTCGGCCTCAGCAGCTCCGAGTTCGTCATCGCGGACGTCGCGCCGGACTCGGCCGCCGCCAAGGCAGGGCTGGCGGCGGGTGACGAGATCATTGCCATCGACGGCATGAAGAAGTCGTCGTGGGGCGTCCTCCTGAACGAGATTCGCTCCCGCCCGGGTGAACGATGCACGCTCACCGTGCGGCGACATGGCGAGGACCGAGCCGTGCAGCTCACCTTCGATGTGCGCGAAGAGAAAGGCGAGTTCAACACCGACAGCAAAGAGGTCGTCATCGGCCTCTCGCAGCGGTCGGGCTACGCCGCGCCCGAGCCCGTCGAGAACCAGTCACGACTCAGCTTCGCGGCCATCCGCACGTGGACCGAAACGACCCGAGTCTTCGCGCTCACCGCCGCCAGCCTCGCCGGACTCTTCACGGGCAAGCTCGGCATCAAGAGCATGGGTGGCCCCATCTTCATCTACGAGGTCGCCTCCCGCACCGACAGTGAAGGCTGGAACTACTTCTTCACCGTCATGGCCTGGCTCTCGATCTCGCTCGGCCTCATCAACCTCGTCCCCATCCCGGTGCTCGACGGCGGCCACCTCCTGCTCTTCCTCATGGAAGGCATACGGCGCCGGCCCCTGAGCCTCCGAACCCGCCAGATCGCCTTCTACATCGGCTTCTCGTTCATCGCCGTCCTGATGGTGCTCGTGTTCCGCAACGACATCATGCGCGCCTACTTCTAGGCGACATGGACCGCGTCCCTCGGATCTCGACCGCCGGCCGTCCGGGAGCCCCATGCAGCGCTGCACCGTCCACCCGAAGGACCCGGCCGCTTGGACCTGCACGCAGTGTTCTCGCGCGTTGTGCGAACACTGCGGCTACGACGACTTCGCCGCCAAGAGCCGCGTCGTCCGCTGCACCCACTGCATGGGCTATGCGTCGCCGATTCGGATCTACGTGGACATCCCGCCGTTCACGGACAAGATAAAGCCGTACATACGAGGACTTGGCCGCCCCGATGCGCTCCTCTCCTTCGGCGCCATCCTCCTATTGACCGGCGTCCTCTTGATCGCGAGGACCATCGGCGCCCTCATCTCGATGGCCATCTGGGTCACGTGGTACCTGCTCATCATCCGCCACGCCTCGGAAGGCGGCGACGACCTCGCCGAACCCTCGGCCGACCGCTTCGGCGGGGCCGCCAGCGGGCTCTGGCGCCTCCTCTGGGTCTTGAGCTGGCCTTTGGTCATCGGCATTTCAGCCTACATGGACGCCATCCCCATTGGCCGCACGGACTTCACCGCCGCGCTCTGGCTCACGGAGGCCCTCATCCTCGCGCCCGCGTGGCTCATCACGGCGGCGTCCATCGATTCGTTCCTGGCTCTGATCGACCCGCGGACGCCCTTCCGCATCGTGTGGCGCGTCGGACGCGACTACCTGAAGCTGCTCGTGGTCTGGCTGGGCCTCCTCGCCGCGAGCTGGGCCGCCACCCGCCTTACGGTCGTCTTCGATCGCGTCCCCGTCGTGGCCTTCATCCTCGACCAGGCGATCTTCTTCGTGACCTGGACCACGTCTGCGTTCGTCCTCGGATGGTTCGTTTGGGAACGAGCGGAGCAGCTCGGCCTCCGGACCCACGAGGAGCGTGTGCGCGACCAGATCCCCGGCGCCATCCCCCGCGGCGATCGACCTCGCCACCCGCAGGCGCCGGTGCCAGCGGCGTCAACCGAGCCCCGTCCGGACGACGGGGACCTCACGCTCAGCCAGCGGCCTCCCCTCGTCAGCGGCCCCACTGCCCCGGACCACCGAGATGATCACCGAAACGATCACATGGACATCGATGCGCTCCCCATCGACGCGTCGATGCGCGGCGCGCCGCCGGAGGGTCCAGCCGCGACCGCGCTGCCGACCTTCTCTGGCGCCGAGCTCCCGTCCGACCCGACGGTGATGGCCGTGAGCGCGGCGCCTCCGAACGCCGCAAGCAGCACGTCGCCTTCGGGTTCGTCCCTCGCGGAGGCCATCGAGAGCGGCGATCGAGACGCCGCGTGGCGCATCTGGTCCACCGTAACCCAAACGACGAACGCGAACCTCATCCCGGTAACGAGCCGCTTTGCGCTCGCTGACTTGCTGCGCGACGCCAAGCCACGCAGGGCTGGCGAGGTCTTACGAACGCTGATCACGGGGTCCGATTCAGAAGCGGCCGCGCGTGCGGTCACCGCGCTCGCGGCGATCCTACGGGACCGCCTCGGAAAGCCAGCCGAAGCAGACGCGCTCGAGAGCGCCTTCGCCCGATCGCGTCGGCCGCCGGCCTAGACCAGCCAGCCGAAGCGCCGTTCGACCAGGTCGTAGACCCGCGTGCGCACTTTGAGCTGCTTTTGAGAGACGCTGTAGATGTTGTAACGGGCCACGCGTCGAGGGTCCTCACTCATCTGCGTGCTCGAACCACACCCGATGACCGTGACGGATTTCCCGTCGCGCTGGGCGTCGAAACGATGGGCGCCGTGGGTGTGCCCGTGCAGGATGAGATCGACGCCGTGCCGCGTGCAGAGCTCGATGAGCTCCTCGGCGTTGCGGAGCCGGGATGAGTACTGCTTCCAGGGGGAGCTGACGCGGTGGAGGTTGTGGTGGACGAGAACCACCTTGAACTGCCCCTGCCGTGACGGCGCCGTCAGCTCGCGCTCGAGCGTGCGGAGCTGGTCCTTGGAAACCTCACCCCACGCGATGAGCGGCGCGGTCGCGATGGCGCTCGAGAGCGCGAAGACCGAGATGGGGCCGAGGTCCTTCACGGCGGGGAACACGCGCTCTTCTACCGGGGTCGCCTCGGGCCAGAGTAGGTCGGCGAAGTAGCCTTGGAAGCGGCCGGAGAGCTCGGCGCCTTTGGTGTAGACGTCGTGGTTGCCCGGGATGACGGTGAGCTCGTCGAAGCCGCCGAGGAGGCGGAGCAGCTTGGCCGCCCGCTGGAACTCCCCGGGGAGACTGAGGTTTGTGAGATCGCCCGTCACCATTACGTGGTCGAGCTTTTGGTTCGAGAGGTCCTCGATGAGCCGCTCGGCGAGCTCGATCGGGTGCGCCCCGCGGCGCCCGGTGAGCAGGTTCAGGAGCCCCGTGGCGCGCTTGTTCATGAAGTCGCGGACGCGCACGCCTTCGAAGTCGGGGACATGGATGT
>JADMJS010000105.1 GCA_018780435.1 Myxococcales bacterium | reverse complement strand
TCGATCCAGACGGGATCGAGGTAGAGGGCCCAGAACTCGGCTTCGGTGCCGTGAATGACGTCGGTGATTTCCAGCTTCACGGGCGCGGACCATAGTGGTTCTCGGTGGAAAAGTCCTCAACAACGCGGCTGGGAGGACCTTCACTCCGCGATCGGCGTCCGCCCCGTGGCTGCACGTCGCCACTCCCCCTTGGCCGCGTCGAGGAGCGCCACGAAGCCAGGGTCAGTGAGGAGCGCCGACGCCACGGCGAGCCCGATGCGGCGCCCCTCCGCCGAGTCACTCGGGTAGTGAACCCCTGCGATCTCACGATGATGCGCCATGGCCTGAGCGTAGCTCTCCAGCTCCGCCGCCCGCTCCGGGAGGAGCGCGGCCGCCACCCGAGCCAGCGTCGCGGACTCGCCTGCGTGACCTGACGGATACGCGGGATGGCGAGGCACTCGGATGACGGGCTCGACGCGCGAATCGACTTGATGCGGGCGCAAGCGCATGAGCGCGAACTTCTCGGCGAAGAGGAACCAGTCGACCTCGGCGACGGCGGCGCGCAGGGCGGCCAGCGTCTTCGGGTGGGTGCGCTCGGTGCCGCCCATGCGGCGCAAAAAAAGCGGCTCGAGAGCGCCAACCTCTTCCCGGATGAGCGCGAGCTGTTCGGGCGTTCGCGCCTTCTGTAGTGCCAGGAGCAGGTCGATCTCCGTTCGAGTCACCTCTTCGCCTGGCGCGCGGCTGGCGAAGCTCACCGCGTCCTTGTCGAGGTGCGTCGGCCCCTTCTCTACGAGCGCGAGCAGCTTGGGATCGCAGTCGGCGACTGAATAGCGTCGCTCCTCCGGCGTCGCCGCGGGTGGCTTCGAGCAGGCAGCGAAGAGCACCATCACGAGCGTGAGAGCGGGCGAGTGCGGGCTGGCCAAGAACATGCCCCGGAGCCTGCCGTGCGGTCCCGGCCGTGGCAAGGACGCGAGCAGAATCGCAGCTCATCGTGATAGGCTACGCCGTCAGAACACCGGTGCACCCACGGCGTCGCTGCCGGGTGCCGATAGGAAGGACGACATGCAACGCGAGATCGATACCGTCGTCGCCGAACTGCGGCGCATCCGAACGGCGGCCCTCGAACAACGAAAGCGCCTCGGAAGGCCGCCCAAGCTCCCCTCGATGCGGGCGCTCGCGGAGGTCGTTCAAGGCTTCTCGTCGGCGCTCTTCCCGAACCGTCTGGGCCCGCAGGGGCTCACCGACGACGGCATCGACTACTACGTCGGCCACACGCTCGACGTCGCGTTGCGTGAGCTAGCGACCCAGATCCAGCGTGAGCTCCGCTACACCGGCGAGGACCTCGACGTCGAGGTGCGAACGAGCGAGATCGTCCGCGCCTTCACCAGCGCCCTCCCCAGCATCCGCGAGCTCCTCGACACCGACGTCATCGCCGCTTACGAAGGCGACCCCGCCGCGCGGAGCGTCGACGAAGTGCTGGTCTGCTACCCCGGCATCGCGGCCATCACCCACCACCGCATCGCCCACGAGCTGAGTCGCCTCGGCGCCCCCATCACGGCCCGCATCATCTCGGAGATCGCGCACTCGGCCACCGGCATCGACATCCACCCCGGCGCCCAGATCGGCGAGAGCTTCTTCATCGACCACGGCACGGGCGTCGTCATCGGCGAGACGGCCATCATCGGCCGAAACGTCCGCCTCTACCAAGCCGTGACGCTCGGCGCCAAGCGCTTCGACCAGGAGGCGGACGGCTCACTCGTGAAGGGCAACGCCCGCCACCCCATCGTGGAAGACAACGTCGTCGTCTACGCTGGCGCGACCATCCTCGGCCGCATCACCATCGGCAAGGGCTCGACCATCGGCGGCAACGTCTGGCTCACGCGTTCGGTCGCGCCCGGCTCCACGGTCACGCAGGGGCCGATGACCTGCTGATGATCGGAAGGCCCTAGGTCATCCGCGCCATCTCCAGCAAATCGAACCCCTGAGAGCGCACCGCCCTCGTGAGGCAGCAGACGTCGACGAGCTAGCCGTGGCGGGAGTCCGCCCTGCGGGAACACGGCCATCACGGCCGGCCGCGAGAATGTGCCGGCCCAGGTCACGGGCGGCGATGTCGTGTCATGGGGCGCTGGGTCAGATGACGGGGGAATCGAAGGTCCGAGTACGCTTGGGCGAGACCCACACTCTCAGCCCGCGAGCGAGCTTCAACTGGCGCGCGTAGTCGCGGCCCATGGAGACGAGGACGGGCTTCACCTGCGCGCCTTCCGGGCCGGCACCCGCACGCGCGACGCCGTCCGGTGTGATGACGAGCCGCGCCACGGGGCCGGCCTCGTGCAGGTCGATGATGACGCCCGGCTCGCCGCCGAAGCGATCGTCGAGCGACACCTCGATCTCATGCGGCCGCACCCACGCGGGCGCGCGCCCCGGGAGCTCGACCACGTTCACGTCGCCGATGAACTCGGCCACGAACGGGGTCGCCGGATGGTCGTAGATGTCCGATGGGTGGCCCGCCTGCTCGATGCGGCCATGGTTCATGACCACGACGCGGTCCGCGACCTCAAGCGCCTCCTCCTGGTCGTGCGTGACCAGGACCGTCGTCACACTGATCTCCTGGTGAAGGCGTCGCAGCCAGGTGCGCAGCTCTCGGCGCACGCGCGCGTCGAGCGCGCCGAAGGGCTCGTCGAGGAGGAGCACCGATGGCTCCACCGCCAGCGCCCGCGCCAACGCGACTCGCTGACGCTGGCCACCGCTGAGCTGATTCGGGAAGCGGTCGGCGAGGCCGTCGAGCTGCACGAGGCCGAGTAGCTCGTTCACGCGGCGCGCGATCTCCGCGTCACTCGGCCGCCGGTTCTTGGGCCGCACCCGCAAACCAAAGGCAATGTTCTCGAACACGGACATGTGCCGGAAGAGCGCGTAGTGCTGAAACACGAAGCCGACGGGCTGGTTCGGCCGCGTCGCGTCTTCGGCGATGCGGACCTCCCCGGAATCGGCGGTCTCGAGGCCGGCGATGATGCGCAAGAGGGTCGTCTTCCCGGACCCTGAAGGGCCCAGAAGCGCGACCAGCTCTCCCGACGCGATGTGGAGGTTCACACCGTCCACGGCGTTCGTGCCCGAGGCGCGTCCGAATGGCTTGAAGTGCTTGTACACGTTGATGATCTCGATGCTCATGACCGCCGCTCCTGCGCGAAGATGGGTGTGGACTTGGACAGATGTGGGCTATTCACGGGCACGTCCCACCCGGCGCTGCAATGCGACCTTGCCGACCAGCGTCACCAAAGCGACGAGGGTGAGGACGGTCGCCGCGCTGAACGCGGCCACCTGCTGGTATTCGTTGTAGAGAATCTCGACGTGGAGCGGCAGCGTCACGGTCTTGCCGCGGATGTGACCCGACACGACGCTGACGGCGCCGAACTCGCCGAGCGCACGCGCCGTGCAGAGGACCGCTCCGTAGAGGAGGCCGAACTTGATGTTCGGGAGCGTCACCCGAAAGAAGATGTCCCAGCCCCGTGCGCCGAGGGTCGCCGCCGCCTCCTCTTCGTCGCGGCCCTGCGCGCTCATGAGTGGGATGAGCGACCGCGCTACGAAGGGGAAGGTGACGAAGGCCGTCGCCAGGACGAGACCAGGGACCGCGTAGACGATCCGGACGTCGGTCGCTTCGAGCCACGGTCCGAAGAGCCCGCGCGCGCCGAAGAGGAGCACGAGCATGAGCCCCGCCACGACCGGCGACACCGTGAATGGCAGGTCGATGAGCGCGATGAGGAAGGACTTGCCGCGGAAGTCGAAGCGCGTGATGGCCCACGCCGTCGCGACCCCGACCACCATGTGGATGGGCACGACGATCCCGACGATGAGGAGCGTCAGCCGGATCGACGAGCGGGTCTCCGGCGTTCGCAGCGCCTTGCCGAAGGCCGCTGCGCCCTCGGCGAAGGCGCTGGCGAAGACCGTCGCCAGCGGCGCGATGAGCACGAAGGCCACGATGAGGAGCGCGAGCGTGATGAAGACCCACTGCACGGCACGTGACGGATCGAGGCGTGGTCGGTTCGGCCTATGGGCTTTTGCGGGGAGCCCCGCGGCGTTCTCGGGGGCGCTCATGACAGGGCTCCGGACTTCTTGCGCGTCCAGCGCTCGAGGAGGTTCGTGGCGATGAGGAGGAGCAGCGACAGGAACACGAGCGCGGCCCCGATCGCGGCGGCCCCGGCGTAGTCATATTGTTCGAGCCGCGTGACCACGAGGAGCGGCGCGATCTCGGTCTTGCCGGGCATGTTGCCGGCGATGAAGACCACCGAGCCGTACTCGCCGACGGCGCGCGCGAACGCGAGCGTGAAGCCGGTGAGCACCGCGGGGATGAGCGGCGGCAACACGACGCGCCAGAACACTTGCGCGCGGGTGGCACCGAGACAGAGTGCGGCTTCTTCCGGCTCCCGTTCGAGCGCTTCGAGTACGGGCTGAACGGCGCGAACGGCGAACGGGAAGCCCACGAACACGAGCGCGGCGGTGATGCCGAGCGGCGTGAACGCGACTTCGATCCCGAGCTCGTGCGCCCACGTCCCGAAGGCGCCGTTTTGCGACCACAACGTCGTGAGCGTGATACCGGCCACCGAGGTCGGGAGCGCAAAGGGCAGGTCTACGAGCGCGTCCACGAGGCGCCGCCCAGGGAAGGGGTAGCGGACGAGGACCCACACGACGGCGAAGCCCAAGATGACGTCGATCAGGGCGGCAGCCAGCGCCGTCCCGAGGCTGAGGCGGAACGCCGCGAGTGCACGCGGCGCCGTCAGGAGCCCCCACAGGTCGCCGAGGTCGAGCGAGAACGCCCGGAAGACCAGCACCGTGAGCGGCAGGATGACGACCAGCCCGAGCGCGGTCATCGCGATCCCCATCGACAGCCCGAACCCGGGCAGCCGGATGGCGCTGACGACGCGCGAGTGTCGGCCCGACGCCGGGCCGTCGAGGGTGGAGGCGACGCTCATGAGCCGGCGCCGTCCTTCTGCGCCTGCGCCGCCGTGAGGATGGCGTCGAAGGTCCCGCCGTCGTCGAAGTGGGTCTTCTGGGCCTTCTGCCAGCCGCCGAAGACCTCATCGACCGTGAAGAGCTGGAGCGTCGGGAACTGCGACGCGGTCGCCTGCTTCACCGTCTCGGAGGTCGGGCGGTAGTGGTGCTTGGCGACGATGGCCTGCCCGATGTCCGAGTAGAGATAGTCGAGGTAGGCCTCGGCGATGGCGGTGGTCCCGTGTTTGTCGGAGTTGCCCTTCACGAGCGCGACCGGCGGCTCGGCGAGGATCGACACCGGCGGGATCACGATCTCGAAGCCCTTCCCGGCCTGCTCCTTCAGGATGAGGTGGGCCTCGTTCTCCCAGGTGAGGAGCACGTCGCCGATCCCATTCTGAGCGAAGGTCGTCGTCGAGCCCCGAGCGCCCGAGTCGAGGACCGGGACGTTTCGATAGAGCGCCGTGACCCGTTCACGGGCCAGTGCCTCGTTGCCGCCCGGCTCACGGAGCGCGTCGCCCCACGCGGCGAGGTAGGTCCAGCGAGCGCCGCCGCTGGTCTTCGGGTTGGGGGTGATGACGCCAATCCCGGCTTGCGTGAGGTCCTTCCAGGTCTTGATGCCCTTCGGATTGCCGGCGCGGACGACGAAGACGATGGTCGATGTGTACGGGCTGGAATTGAGCGGCCTCTTGGCCTGCCAGTCCTTCGGGAGCAGCCCCGTCTTCTCGGCGATGGCGTCGATGTCGTAGGCGAGCGCCAGGGTCACGACGTCTGCCTCGAGCCCGTCGATGACCGCGCGTGCCTGCTTACCGGCGCCGCCATGAGAGGTGTTGACCTTGACGGTCGTCCCCGTCTTCGTCGCGTAGTCTTTGGCGAAGGCCGCGTTGAACTCCTCGTAGAGCTCGCGCGTCGGGTCGTAGCTCACGTTCAAGAGCTCGACCGTCTTGCCTCCGTCGGCCGAATCCGGCTCTCGGAGCAGCCAGGTCGCACCGGCGATGACAAGAGCGAGGACGAGGTAAGGCCCGTAGCGATTGGCGCGTTCACTCGACATGATAAACTCCTTAGATACCTAGTAGTTAGAAGCTGAGTTGGAGACGGGTGGTGAAGGCGAGTTCATCGGGGCGATCGCCCCCGACGGCGCCACCCTCGAAGCTCGTGTGCTGGAAGTCCGCGATGACGCGGAAGCTGCGCGTCGCCCACCAGGACAAGGCAGCGCCAGCGTTTCGCGCGTGACGCGCCGACTTGTCTGGGTCGGCGAAGGTCGGGAACACCGACTCGTCGAGGGCGATCTCGC
Organism: Myxococcales bacterium; assembly: GCA_018780435.1. Taxonomy (GTDB): domain Bacteria; phylum Myxococcota_A; class UBA9042; genus SXOO01. Next base: position 1,439 of record JADMJS010000105.1, on the reverse strand, counting down.
CGTAGCGAACGGCGAGGGTGAACGCGCCCGGGCCGGCCTTCTCGCCGAAGCCGAGCGGCGCGGTGGGGCGGACGCCATCGAAGCGCGAGTCCCCGCCGTAGAGGACAAAGTCCGTCGCGACCTGCCACGCGAGGTGCTCGGCAGTGATGGTGGCGTCATCGCGCACGAGGGTGTGGCGAGCCCAGACCACTTCGGCGAGCAGGCCGAACCACGAGACGTTGTACTGAAGGTGGCCTGTCAACCGCAGACGCCCACCGTCGGCCAGGACGCCGCCGGTGCCGTCGTCAGCGGCAGCGCGGTAGCGGAAGAAGGTCTGCGACGCGGGCGTGGCGTACTTCGGAGCCTCGACCTCGCCGCGGGTCTCCTCGCCCCACGTCACAGCGACCCCGAGGCCGAGGCCGTCGAGCGCCGAGATCCCGGCGCCGCGAAAGGGGAATCCCGAGATCCGGGCGACGAGATCCTTCCCGTCGGACGTGTCCCCATCCGTCAGAGTGTTGTCCGCTTGGCCGTCGAAGCCGCCGAGCTCGAGCAGGAGCGCGCCCTTCCAGAGCTCGGACGACAGCACGAAGCCGACGTCTCGGTTCGGTGCGAGCGCGGTCGGGAGCCCGCGCTCGGCGAAGTAGGTGGCGGCTTCGCCCTGGAGGCGCTCGAGGCCGAACGGCACCTTCATCTTCCCGGCCGCGAGCTGCAGCCACGGGACGGCCCGGAGCCGCAAGTACCCGTCCTGAATGACGGCGCGGCCGTTCCCGAAGTCGGGCATGAGGCGGTAGTCCAGCATGCCGAAGGCCACCCCTTCGATGTAGGGGCGTGCCGACCGGAGGATGAATGTGTCCGCAAAGCCGCCGTCGCCGTCGCCGAAGACGAAGCGAGCGTCGGTCTGCACGTGTGCGCGGAGGCGCAAAGACCATTCACCATCGGGTGAAGCGAGGGTGAACCCACTGTCGCCAGCAGACACCGACGCGCTGCCCGGGAGGTCGACCGGGGGCTTCGCGGCGGCCTTGGCGGCCACGAGAAGCGTGAGAAATGTGAGAAGTCGGTAACTTACGCGACCGCGCAGGGAATCGAGAGACGATGAGATGCGAGCCGGGTCCAGCTGCATGGCACACTCCTTCGCGCTTGACACATATGTCCGCGATTCGCGCACATACTTGATGCCGGTTGAGACGAGCGGGCGGCCTCGCCCGCGAACAGCTTGTCGGGATGGGTCAGTGAGCGCGGGTGCGCATCACCGGACCGGGATCAGGCGGTACGGCGACAACAGCGCTGGCTACGCACGAGGCGAGCGGCGGCGCCGCATGCAGTTCGCGGCGAGACGGCTTCGGAGGAGAACGTCGTGGGTGTCGCTAGATCGAGCACTGGGCACCTCGCCGTGTCGGGAGACGGCGGGGGCCACACGGCAAGCCCACCACCGTTCGTGGTGAGCCGCGGGGGGCTCGGCA
>JADMJS010000055.1:33843-37085 GCA_018780435.1 Myxococcales bacterium | reverse complement strand
GCGACAAGCCGATGGACGCCATCCACCACCCGTCGCAGTCGCTCATGTTCGTCGCGTGTGAAGGCACGGACAACGTCGTGGTGCTGAACACCGCGGCGGGCGACCCGATGACCGCGGTCCTCGGTGAGATTCGGGTCGGCGCGGCGCCCCGGGCCATCGTGCTGAGCGAAGACGGCGCGACCGCCTACGTTGCCAATGCCCAGGCGTTCACCGTCGGTCGTTTCGACGTCGCGTCGTTCACCAGCGCGCTCGTGAAGACCAACCGCCCGTCCGCCACGTCGGACAACTTCTTCCCGCCGATCTTCCCGCAGGGCCAGACGGTCGCCTCCGCCACCGTGAACATGGCGGCCGAGACAAACTATGCGGTCGATCCGATCGCGGACCCGACTGAGCGCATGGGCCGACGCGCCTACACCTACGCTCGCTTCGAGGGCCTCTCGGCCAACGGCTTCTTCGCGTGCGCCACCTGCCACATCGAAGGCGGCGACGACGGCATGACCTGGTTCGTGGTCGACGGCCCGCGCCAGACCCCGATGCTCGCTCAGCGCCTCGCCGACACCGCCCCCTTCAACTGGACGGGCACGGCGCCGACCCTGCCGCAGAACATCCACAACACCGTCAATCGCATGGGCGGCACGGGCATCGAGCAGGGCGTCGCCGAGGGCATCTCGGCATACCTGCTCGGCAAGAACGGCCCGGTCTCGCCGCCGAACAAGTACCTGTCGCCCACGGGCCTGACGGCGGCTCAGAAGGCGGGCCAAGCGCTCTTCTTCAACCCTGTCGTCGGCTGCGCCACGTGCCACACGGGCGCCCCGCTCACGGACGCGAAGAACTGGGACGTCGGCACCTTCTCCGAGCTTGAGATGGACCTCCGCGAGAAGAACAAGTCCGAGGCACCGCTCGCGCTCAACACCCCGTCGCTGCGTGGCCTCTACTACTCCGCGCCCTTCTTCCACGACGGCTCGGCCCCGACCCTCTACGACGTCCTGTCGTCGACCTCGACGACCATGGGCCACTCCTTCATGCTCACGAAGGTCCAGCAGGACCAGCTCGTCGACTACCTCCTCACGCTCTGATCGGCGCCCTCCGCCGTCCGAGTCGCCCCCACCGACGACCCTTTGGCCCAGACGAAACGCGGAGCTGCGGGCCGACTCGCGGTCACTCGCGCCCACGCCCTTATACCCGCGCCGCCGGTGCAACACGGCCCGTCGGGCGAGCCGATAGAGTCCGTCTGCGACAAGCCGATGGACGCCATCCACCACCCGTCGCAGTCGCTCATGTTCGTCGCCTGTGAAGGGACGGACAACGTCGTGGTGTTGAACACCGCGGCGGGCGACCCGATGACCGCGGTCCTCGGTGAGATTCGCGTCGGCGCTGCGCCCCGGGCCATCGTGCTGAGCGAAGACGGCGCGACGCGTCTACGTTGCCAATGCCCAACCGTTCACCGTCGGTCGTTTCGACGTCGCGTCGTTCACCAGCGCGCTCGTAAAGACCAACCGCCCGTCCGCCACGTCGGACAACGTCTTCCCGCCGATCGTCCCGCAGGGCCAGACGGTCGCCTCCGCCCCCGTGAACATGGCGGCCGAGACGAACTACGCGGTCGATCCGATCGCGGACCCGACTGAGCGCATGGGCCGACGCGCCTACACCTACGCTCGCTTCGAGGGCCTCTCGGCCAACGGCTTCTTCGCGTGCGCCACCTGCCACATCGAAGGCGGCGACGACGGCATGACCTGGTTCGTGGTCGACGGCCCGCGCCAGACCTCTCCCACGCCATGGTGCTCATGGTCCGCCACCGCATCCGCACGGAGAACCCTGACCTCTCGGACGCCGAGCTCAGGGAGCGCTTCGACGCGTGGCAACAGCATCGCCCGGGCGCCGAGCTCGGCGACGGCGTAGGACGAGTAGTACCGTGGCCGAGAGTCCGCTGACGACGCGTTCTTGTCACCGGGGAGAGCGACTGCTCGACGAGCTCGAGGGTCGTCCGATTCGCCCCGAAACCACGAGAGTAAGGCTTACCCGACAGTCGCACGACTGTTGGCGACTGTGGCCGACCGTTCGAATCACGAGACGGCCCCAATAAGATCAAGCATCTAGAACCGAGCCACGTCGGCACACCCCTTGCGATGGGCTCTGCGCATGACGCCGCTACACACACTCGACGCGTACGCTCTCTGGCTCCACCCCGATGCTCCCATCAACCTCGTCCTGGCGCTCCTCGACGCATGGCCGGGCGCGGCCGTGCTTGGCCAGGACACCGAGGACGGCCTGAGGGTCCACCACATGAACGCCGCCGCCGGGGCTCGACTCACCGCCGCGAGAGCCAAGGACGAGCCGCTCGATCGGACGGCCGAGCGCCTCCACGCCGTCGGCGCCCTGAAGCGCCTCCCCCTCGCCGTCGACACGGCCCCGATCCTACTCGTCGAGACCCTCAGCGACCGCAAGGAACGTCACGCACGCCTCACGACGACCTGGCAACTGTCGAAGCGACAGTCGGAGGTGCTCGCCTGGGTCGTGCGAGGCGAGACCAACAAGGGCATCGCGCTGGCACTCGACGTCTCGGTCTCGATGGTCGAGCAGCACCTCGCGGCGCTCTACCGCAAGGCCGGCGCAGAGAGCCGCCCGGCCATCGTCGCGGCGTTCTGGAGTGATGAGCCCGTTCCTGGCTTCTGAGCTCCGACAGCATAAGGACGGTTCGAATCATCTTGGTTCGAATCATCGTGGGGTCCTCCTCATGCACGACCGCGTCGACCGGCGCCGGTTGGACGTCCCCGAGGGCCGGCCCCAGACGACGGCGGGCAGCTCAGGATCACGCGCGTCGGCTCGGCTCCGCTGAGAACGAACCGCAGACGACGAACGACGGAGAGATCCGCCGGTCGGCCGAGATCAGCCTTCAAGCCGCCCGTGGCGCACGACCTCAGTCCTCCAACACGGCCTCGATGGACGGGGCGGCAAGGAGCCTTGAGGTCCATCGGTCCAGTTCGTCGGCTCGACCGGCCGCGATCTTCGCGATCAATGCCGGTGATAGCGGGCCAAAGCGCTGCTCAAGCAGGCGAGTAAGGAGCTCTGTGGTCCCTTCCTGCCGGCCTTCCTGCCGGCCTTTCTCAAGCCCTTTCTTGAGCCCTTCCTCCAGTACACGCTGCCGTTCTTGCATTAGGACGGTTCGAATCATCTTGGGGTCCTCCTCATGGATGACAGCTTCGACCAGCGCCGGTTGGACGTCCCCGAGGGCCGGCCTCAGA
>JADMJS010000055.1:0-33743 GCA_018780435.1 Myxococcales bacterium | reverse complement strand
ATGGATGACAGCTTCGACCAGCGCCGGTTGGACGTCCCCGAGGGCCGGCCTCAGAAGACTACGAGCCCAGCTCAGGATGGCGCGTTTCAGCTCCGAGAATTCGGGAGCTTGTAAATGCGCCAGCAGGCTCCGCACGACCCGACGCAGCGCGTGGAGCTCCGAGGCCTGGTCGGCCCGTACGACCAGGCCCACGAGGTTCTCGGGGCCGGGCAGGTCACTCTCCGGCAGACGACCTTCGTCGAGCAGGACATAGCGACAACTGAGCTGGTAAGGGACTAGCTCGGGCGGCAAGGGTGGTCGTTGATCCTCAAGCGAGGTCGAGGCGAGCCAACGTCGGTCGCCAGTGTAAAACACCAGCGGGAGCACCGGTGGGTACGGCCCGCCGGATGGGATCTGACCGCGCGCAATGAGGTCTTGCAGCAGTAACCCCGTGTACACCAGAAGCCGAAGGGCCATGTCAGCGTCGACCGAGGCCTGAAACTCCAGCACGACGTAGAGGTACACCCAGTCGGCGCCGAGCCGCGCTCGCCAGACCATGTCGGAGTCGCGACGTCGGCGATCGGCGGCGATGAACGACGCGGGAAGCCGCTCCAGCGTCGAGAAGTCGAGCGAAGCGACCCACGGCTCGCGAACGAAACCCGCAATGAGATCAGCGACCATCCGTGGATGGGCGAAGAGCTGTTTGTAGATGGCGTCGTGCTCGACCACGCCAAGAGGGTATCGGCTGGGGGCGGGCTGGGCAACGTGCTAGTTCGAGTCAGAGGCAACAGCGGTTGACGATGTGCTCGACTTCGGCCTATGACGCGTTGAGCGTATGGTGCCTCGCGGACTCCGCTGCCATGGAGCGCTCTGCCGTCGCGGCGAGAGCCACCCGCCGGCTCACACCCCATCGACTTCCTAGTTCGCGCCGCGTCCCCCGGTGGAGCTGCCGAGCGAGCGCCGCAGGGACCACCCGAACGCTCCGCGACCAGACGCCGCAGGCCTACGCGGCAGGCGCGGCGACGGTCCCCGCCGCTCAAGTAGGACTCGCCATGGGCCTTGAGCACTCGCGGACGATCGCCCTCAATGAGCGCGAGGTCGACTCATTCTAGTCGCGGGTGGTCCGCGACGGGAGTCGGCGTGAGTCAGAGGCCGAAGGTCATCGCGTACTTAATGCCGTTTCCGTCGATGTCGAGGTCCGGGACGACCAGCTCGCTGAAGCCACCCGGGTGCGCAAGGAGCGAAGAGTCCGTGCAGAATGCTCGACAGCGCACGGCTCGGCCGTGCAATTGCGAGAGCGGCTCTCTCGGGGCGATGTCGCCATCGACAAACCGGTCATCTTAAGTGTGACGTCGGTGGGGTCTGCGTCGCATCGCACTCGACGAGCAAGTACGTGAGAGTCGGGCCGCGCGGCGCCGTGCAGGCCGCTCCACCAGCTCCCCTGCGTCGCCTACGCGTCACAGCCGCAGTCGAGTCGGCGTTGCCAGCTCAAGCTTGCTACCTATGGGCATGTCGCAGCCGTTCTCGATCGGAGCGAGTGCCCAGCCTTCGAGGGAGCTTGGCGTCAGGAAGCCGTACTCGCAGTCACGAAACGCGCCCCTCTTTAGGGTCCCTGTCGCATCATAGCTGTGAAGAGACGCGCGCTTCGCCCCACACACGAACAGACCATCAAGGTCGGATGTCACGCCGTCGGCCAAGAGGATCCCATCTGCCAGTCCTTCAATCACGCCCTGGGAGAGATCGACGACGATGCCCTCGTCCACGCCATCCACCCAGACGTCCCGCACGACAAGGCTCCCACCTTTGAACCACCCGCCCAGCCCGCGAGTAGCTCTAAGGACAACGCGTTCGAGCTCGATCGTGCATTTGCCGCCAGCGACGATGCCGAACCGGAACGAGACGGGTGAGTCATCGACCTTGTCAGTGCCGTCGATGAGCACATCTCTTGCTGTGAGGTCGAGCGCAAACGCTTGAATGGCGGTGCTATCGAATCCCTCGATCACAACATTGGCGAGGTCGAGCCCACCTCCGTCCTGAGCCCGGATGCCCACGCCGGGCCACTCTCCTGACCTGCGAGCATGCCGAATACGGACATCGGTCAGTCTCACCTTCTCGGCATTCTCTGCCGGACGACTGAGCCTGACGACGTCTCCTGACCCCGCGATCTCGACTCGGGTCAACTGCGCAGACGTGATACCGAGCAATAAGACGCTGCCCCCGGGCTGAAGGCTCGGCGCGTTCGGTTCCCCGAGAAGTGCGTCGACGATGGTCGTCCGACTGGCACCTTGCACGACGCCCGCCACTGTCTGCCGCAGCTTGAGCGCGCCTCCGTCGAGGGGACAGTGAATGGAGCCCACGAGAGAGGTCTCGAAAGTCACCTCCGAGCAGGGCACTCCGAGCCGCCCCAGGACGGAATTGACCACCTGCATGCTCTGAGGCGAAAACGAGACGATCCTGCCCTCAACGATCGAGTCTTCGATAACGATGATGCCCACGGCGCTGCCTGCGACCGAGATTGTTGGCGAGTCCGTTTCGGTGGGAACTGGCAGGGCGACGCGTTCGAGGGATATCTTGGATGGGCCAACGTCTATCGCCGATCGCCTGCTGGACGTGACTCGAACATCCCGGAGTGATATCTCTCTTGGCCCCCACTTGATCGGGTCGTCACCCGAAAGCAGCGACCGTTCGATTGTGACAGTGGCGACGTTACTACCCTCGATGCCTCTGCGCGCCGCCTCGATGGTCACGTCTCGCAACGTGACATCGCCAGCCTCGGCGTTCACTACGTAGGCCACGTCGTCGTCGCCGTAGATCACCGTTCGACGGGCGCCTGCTCCTTGCAGGATGACGTCTCGCGTGATGTCGACCCCGCCTCGAATTCGGCCTGGGCGTAGCCAAACCGTCGCGCCATCGGGAGCTTGTTCGAGAACCTCTGCGAGACCGGGACCAAGCCCCAACTCGACGTCGTCGTCAGCATATACGACCCACTTGGGTGTCTCGACCGGGAGCTCGACCTCGTCTGGGACGACACAGCCACGAGAAGGACTGACGAGCTCGTCGATGGCGCACGCCGCTGCCGACGGACGACACGCACCATCGACTCCGACGAAGACAGGAGCGCAACCGCTGATTCCCGCGGCCACGGGCGGCTCAACGTGGATCTCGGGCGGTGACAACCACCCTTGGCCCGAGCCCTCGACGTCAGCGTCTTCCGTCTTCTCCTCGGAGCCCGATCCGGAGTCAGTAGACGTGCCGACACGGTCCGCGACCGAATCGCCGCCCGTACTTGATCCTACGTCGGAACCGGCCTCCCGCCGGCATGCCATTGCCCCCAGTAGCACGCCAAGCCACAACCTGTTCCACGTCAACATACGCTACGATCGCTGACCCGACGCTCCTCCGTCAAGTCGAACCCCCCGAGGTGATCGCTGCCATGAGCACGTGCGTCGGTCGTCTACTGAGTAGGCTCGGCGCGCAGTTCGCCTGTTCTTTGCTCCCGAGGAGTCCCCGCTTGAGGTGCCTCGGCTCAACTGGTAACGATGCCACATGAGGTTTACCCCATGGACTCGGTTCGTCGAGCGGATCACCCCGTCCTTGATTCTCGCCGGAGCCGCTTCGCTAGGCTGCAGTGTGGACGCCACTCCTTCGTCTGCGCCGGTGGACGTCTTAAGCGACGACCAGCTCGCTCGAGCTCCGTCGGCGACTGACGTTCCACCTTCAGAGACCACTCTCGGCATCGACGAGGTGGACGGCGCCGAAGACGCTGCCGATGCACCGGCGCTCAACGCGACCGCAGAGGATCTTGGCGACCAGGAAGCGACCAGTAGCCCGTGCCCGCTCGTCCCGGAGCGAATCTGCACGGGACCGAATGCTTCAGGGTTCGTCACCCATACGAAACCCGAGTCCGCCTTCGAAGGCGCCTTCGTGTGCGTGCCAACAGGAACACCCGACACCGATTGTGGCGACGACCTATGTCACCTCGGAGCGTGCATCACTGACGATGACGGCATACCGACCGACGTGAGCCTTCACTTCGCGTTCGATGTCGTCGTTGCGGACGGCAACTGCTGCTTCGACATCGATGGCGACAGCATCGCAGATAACGGACTTGGGAATGCAGCCGCCGCGGCCTCGTTCGAGCTGGGATTTCCGGACGTCGATTCAGTCGTGGCGACGACAATCCGCGATTCTTACCTCAACCTCATCATGGCCACGACCGCTCCACCTGACCCACGAGTCTGGTTCATTCGCGCAGATAGAGATGTCGGCTATGTCCATTTCGACCCCTTCCCCCCCCCACCCGATTCCGCGTTCGTGGGCAGGGCTGCGTCTTACGTTCCTGGCACCCAGATTCCCCTAAGCAGGACACGGTTGTTCGGTGGACCCACCGGCCCCTGGACTGTCGAAGCACGACAGCTCGTTTTTCCGTTCACCATTGGTAGTACGAGTCTCGACATCCCCGTGGTGCGGGCCAGACTCGCCATCGAACGTGCCGGCGACGAGTTCCGGATTCAAGTCGGAGGAGGTATCCCGATGAGCACGTTCGTCGACGCGCTGAATGGCCATTTCGAACGACATTGTGGATGCTGGGGTCTGGAGGGCGCGATCTTTGGACTCTCGGAAACGAATCCTGAGAGTATCGTCATGCGCGACTCCGTGCCGTTGGCGCCCAAGGAACCCTGTGGCGACGCCTCATGCCAAACCTTCGCGTTCTTTGGGAACTTGGGCCAGTTCGGCACGAGCTTCGTTCCAGACATCGACCTCGATCTCGACGGCATACAAGACGCACTGAGCTTCGGGGTGATTCTAAGGACGACACCCGTCGGCGCTCTCGTCCACCCGGAGCCTGAGTAAACCCAGATCGAGCTTGAGGCTCTCTCTCCGGCTTTCTCTCTGGATGATCACTGGAGAGTCTCTCCGTCAGCCATAATTGAAAGACACTGTCCACCAGGCGGTTTCAGGCCGACCGGGCCGGGCTGCTACTATTATCCAGCAATTTAGAGCCTGGTTATATTTCATATAGGCTATGTACATTATCATACAGCAATGATCTAGCGTCACCCCGAATCCGCCGCGCTGCTGGCGTTGCGAGTGTCGGCGTCGCGGCTTGGCGACAAGCTCGGAACGGTGCCAGAATCGAGCTCGGCCTGCGCTCGCTCCTAGGACGAGTGGTCGTCGAACCCGGCCGCAGCGACGCGATCACGATGGGAGAGGCAATCTGAACTGGCGACCACCACCCTACGCCACGTCCGCATCCACACGTCCAAACGAAGCCTTATCCGGCCGGGGGGTGGGGGGCCAAGCCACCCGGCGCCACAGATCGAATCAGCCCGAAGTCCGACGCGTACACCTGTGGTCTTCCCCAGGTATCTAAAGGTTCGAACGTACCCTAATCTCGCGCCTACGCATGACGAACCACCAAAATCGCACCGGTCGGTCTGTGCAGGAACAAACCCCACGCGAAGCAGAGGCACCAAGGAGCATCGCCGTCACGACGGCAGCCAACGGCGAACTCGCCCGAGCTATCCTCGATGCTTGGCCAGGACCCGCCATCCTCGTCCACAGCATCGATGATGACCTAGCCCTCATTCACGCCAGCCCCGCAGCGAGACTTCTCCTCGACCGAGTCCGGAGGCCCGACGAGCCCCCGACGACCGCGTGCGCCCGCCTGCTTGCCGCGGGCGCCCTACGACAGGTGCCACTGCCGGAGATCCACGTGCAGGGCCGGCCGACGGCGTTGCTGCTCGATGCGGCCGATGTTCCGTCGACCACCCCGACGAGAGTCTCCGTCGCCGCCGACTGGAACCTGTCGAAACGACAGAGCGAAGTCATGGCTCGCGTGATCGCCGGCGACACGAACAAGTCCATCGCCACCCGCATCGAGATCTCCGTCTCGATGGTGGAACAGCACCTCGCTGCGATCTTCCGAAAGGCCGGTGTGTCGAGCCGCCACGAGCTCATTGCGTTGCACTGGCGACTCACCTCCGGCGGCCCCTGAGAGCGACGCCCTGAGCGTGCCCAGCGAAATCTACATCGACGCCACGACGACGACATCGCCGCGCCCAACTGGGAGAGCTTCAAGCACCGCGTCCAGGAGCTACTCCACCAGCGCCGCCTCCGCCTGTGTGATCGCTGCCTGCGCCATCGGCGGCGCTGCTACTCGCGCCCTCAGCGTGGCCGACTCAGCCGAAGCTGGAAGGATCATCGCGATGCACAGCACAAGCATTGCGACGAGCGGGCTGCTCGAAGCGCCACGTCCTTAAGGCCATGATCGCTCACGAGCCAGCGCTCGCCGCCTGCTTCGCCCCAATCTTTGTGCGCCGCTACCGGGCCGAAGTTACCCTCGAAGTCGAACGCCCCCGCGATCAAGCGGGTTCCACGACGCCTGCGTCCAGAAGCTCCTAAAGCTCGGCCAGGACTGTGCAGGACACCTCGGCATCGACGTCTTCCCCGAGTCCGGGGAGCACCCCGCGACCGGCGAAGCGCCATGAGACAGGTCCAATTCGAGGCGGCTACACCCTAGGGTTATCCATAGGTGTGGTCCTACTCAGATTGTGCGTTGCTCCCCTCCGTCCGACGCTCCTCCCGTAACGACACGTCCGAGAGCGGCGACTTCGTGACACGAGAGACCGAGCCCATGCTCACCCTCGCTGGCACCTTCGGCTCCACGACGCGGTTCGTAACGACGGAGGACCGCGGGGATGTTTAGAGCCAAGTCTGCTTCCAGCTCGCAGCGTCACGGAGACGCCGCGCGCCCCTGGCGTCGAAGCGCGGGGGCCCTCTGTGTGGTCCTGGCGCTCTTAGCCGTCGGGGCCTGTGAGTCGAACGACGAGGCATCCGAGAACACGCTTGCCTCTGCCGACGCCTCCAGCACCAGCCCAAGCCTGGACGTGCTCTATTCTCCCCTCAGCGATCCCCCGGCCGGCTGCACCCCCGGCACCGCCGGCTGCTACTGCGCGACCACTGCCCCCGCGTGCCCAACGGGCTTTCAGTGCAACACCGCCAACGTCTGCGTCGCGATCCCCCAAGGCACCGAGGGCGGCCCCTGCTGGGGCAACAACACCTGCAACCAAGACCCCACGACCGGTCAGTGGCTAGCTTGCGTCGGCAGCCTCTGCCAGACGCCGAGCTGCCTGCAAGGCGCGCTCGGCTGCGGCTGTTTCCCCGGAAACACTTGTGATACCGGACTCTTCTGCTCCACGTCGAACGGCGCGCCGCGCTGCGTCTTGCCGGACTGCACCGCCGGGAACGCCAACTGCGGCTGCAAGCCCGACCTGACCTGCAACGCCGGCCCGGACGGCTCGCCGCTCGCCTGCAACGGCACGATCTGCAAGCCGCCGACCTGCACGGCGGGCAGCGCGGGCTGCTCGTGCAAGCCGAACTACGGCTGCCTGCCGAACCTCGCGTGTGATCCCACGACCTTCAAGTGCGGCGCCACGACCTGCACGCCCGGCACCGCCGGCTGCGGCTGCCTCGCGGCCGGCGCATGCACTACCGACAACCTCTACTGCGACCCCGAGTCGACGACCTGCAAAGTGAAGTCGTGTGTGCCCGGCACCGAGGACTGCGGCTGTCTCGCCGACTCGAGCTGCACTCAGATCTCCGGCCAGCCGCTCCTCCTCTGCATGGGCGGCAAGTGCAAAGACGCCCCGTGTAGCCCCGGTGCGGTCGGCTGCGGCTGCACCGCGCTCGGCACCTGCAGCGCGACCGGCCTCGCCTGCCAAGGTGGCCTCTGCGTCAAGACGACCTGCACCGCCGGGGAGCTCGGCTGCGCCTGCCTGGCCAACGGCACCTGCGGCACGGGCCTCCTCTGCCAAGCCGGCACGATCTGCATAGAGAACAAGGGCTACCCGGGCGGCGCGTGTTTCGCCAACGGCACGTGTACCGACGGCGCCAAGTGCGTCAGCGGGCTCTGCGCGAGCTGCGGTCAAGGCAGCGACGGCTGCAACTGCTTCGACAACGACACCTGCATCGGCGATCTCACCTGCGAGCTCGGTGTGTGCCAGCAGAAGGGCAAGGTCCTGAACCAGAAGCCCGCCGTGCCCAAGTGCTACACCCCCTGCGAGCAGGGCTACACGCGCGCTGACGGGACCTACGTGCCCTGTGGCGCCGACGGCCTCCTCGACGGCTGCCTCGAAGACGAGACCTGCACCGCCGGCACCTGCCTAGAGGCAGGCGAGACCGCGCCCACCTGCGCCACCGACATCGAGTGCCCCGACTTTCAGACCTGCCTCGACGGCCGCTGCTACTCGACCTGCGACGTCGACGCCGACTGCGTCTCGCCGTCGGCTCGCTGCCACCGCCACGTGTGCCGCCTCCCTTGCACCACCACCGGCGCGCAATGCAGCAAGGATCAGTTCTGCGACGCGCCCGACGGCGAGACCGGCTTCTGCATGCCGCTCGGTAAGCCCTCGACCACCGTCGACGTCAGCAGCGTCGAAGGCACCTTCAACCTCTTCCCGACTTCGATCGCGTTCACGAGCGACGTCACCGCCGAGAAGCTGACCATCACCAACGGCGGCTACTTGCCCGCGCAGTTCACGGTGCGTGCCATCGCCGAGACCCGCGCCACCGAGCTGGGCACCCAGGTCTACTGCGTCGAGGGCAGCCCCGGCTGTCTCTGCGGGCTCGACGCGGGCGGCGGCTGCAACAAGGCCGCCGGCAGCGGCTCCGGCACCTGCTTCCGCGACGAGTCCAAGACCTGCACCTCCGACGCCGACTGCCCCGACGACGCCTCGGCCGGCGTCGAGCACAACTGCACCGTCCCGCCGCTGAACTGGCTCACCTTCGGCACCAACCTCGCCAACGGCGGCACCTTCACGACCCCGGTCGTGGCGCCGGGCCAGTCCTACGACCTGCTCCTGAAGGGCGCCAAGAACAGCGCGCTCAAGCAGTGGTCCGGCGTCCTCGAAGTGAGCCACCCCGAGTGGGGCAGCCAGCAGCTCGGCCTCACCTACTCCGAGCTCTACTCCGGTCGGTGGACCGGCAACATGGTCTACTTCGGCTCCTTCCCGGACCGCAACCTCGCGACCTGGAAGGCGAAGCTCGCCACGTGGCAGGCGAACCCCTCCGGCGCGAACCGCGAGGCGCTCGAGAACGCCGCGGCAGAGCTCGACAACGCCCTCGTCCAGCGCTGGTCCGAGTTCCGATCGGCCGGCGGCGGCTCGCTTGAGGGCACCATGTCGCTCCTTCAGTTCCGCGCCATCCTGAACTCGACCCGCACCGGGAGCTGGAACTTCGCCAACGTGACCCAGGGCTGCCTCGAGCAGTACCAAGTGAGCGGCGAGATCCCGCGCTGTTACCCCTTCGTCGACCCCGCCGCCACCACGCCGGGCAGCGGTCTCGAGCGCTACACGGACGACTACCTCCGGCGGCGCGTGCCCCAGGGCATCGTCGAGCTCCCGATCAGCCTCGAGCTTCGGCAGCGCGAGGACGCCAAGGCCTGTTCGACGAGCGCCGACTGCGGCGGCAAGGCCTGCGTCGCTGGCAAGTGCCCGGCGCCCGTCAAGGATCAGGACTACCAGGGCCGCATTCTGACCGCCGGCACGATGCACTACGCCGGCGATCCGGAGCTGCAGCAGTTCTCGGTCGCGAGCCCGCCGGGCGCGCTCGGCTGCACCGGCACCGGCTGCCTCAACGCCATCACGGCGCTCTCGGCCAACATCGATGTCGGCGGCTGGTACATCACGAGCGCCACCGACTCCGGTTGCCAGCTCGCGGTCGACAACAACCTCGCGCCCGGCGCCTTCGTGCAGCGTAAGGTCCCGTGGCTCCTCGCGGACTTCGTCGAGGGGACCTCGCTCCAGAACGACGTCCGCTACCGCTTCGAGTGCCGCAACTCGCTCATGCCCTACGGTCCGGACTCGGGCGTGCGGGAGCGCAACCTCAGCCTCGCGCAATCGAACCCCATCCCGGACGGCCGCACCTTGCGCCGTCAGCTCAAGCTGCTCGACGGCGTCGTCGCGGACTCGTCGACCATCATCGTCTTTTTCGAAGAGAGCTTCCCTTCCTTCCTCGGTGACGCCGACGCGCCCACCTCGGCCTACGGCTACATGCTCCTGAGCAAAGAGGACCAGCCGAACCACGCCGTCACGAAGGCCCTGGAGGCCCCGGTGGTGGCGGCGCAGTCCAGACTCTTGGCCTCGGACGTCCAGTGCTCGCGCGCCATCTTGGACCAGATCTATGGCACCGGGACTAACCAAACGCTCACTTCGGACAACGCACAGGCCATCGCGCTCGGCGTCCTGAAAGGCGCGACCCCACCCGGAGGAGTCCTCATGGAGTCGCTCGATCCGGGCGCCGACCGGCAAGTCGCCTACTTCTGCGAAGACACACAGCGCTTCAACGGCGGCGCCTTGGACTACGCCCACACGGGGCGCACGGCCGAGGTCTGTCCCGCCGGCAGCAAGGTCGCGTTCTTCTACGTCGATGTGGCCACGGGCCTCGAGCCCGCCAAGGACTGCCCGACGAACGCGCCATCCGGCGACAAGGCGAAGTGTGTGGAAGAGTGGCTGGCCCGCCAGGAGTGTCAGAAGGCGAGCCCGGCGACCTGCGGCGCAGTCTTCGACGCCTGGAGGACGCCCGTGAGCTCCGGCAAGCGCCTCGCCGCGGGCCGCTTCGAACTGACGCTGAATCCCGCCTGGCGCTGCACGGACACCGCGCTCACCTTGTGCGACCACCCGGACCGGCGCGACCTGCGCCTGCTCAAGACCTTCCTGGTGGTGAGCAGCGGCACCTTCAAGCCGGGCCAATCCGTGTTCCCGCCGCTCAACGGCCAGATCGCCGACGCCTTCCGCTACCGCACCAAGTTCAAGAACCGCTTCGGCACCGGCCTCGCCTTCACCCCGACCGAATGTGGCCAGGCCAGCTCGTCAGTGCCCTATTGCTACGCGGCGTCCGAGATTGAAGAGGTGCGCCAGCGCATCGATTGCGCCGCGGCGGTGTTCAACCAGCACAACGGCGTGCTCTCGACGCAGACGCGCTCCGACCTCAAGACCTACCTGCGCGAGATCTTCTCCTTCTCGGACAAGGCCCAAGTCGACGGCTTCGAGAAGCTCTACGCGGAATTGCTCGTCATGCTCGGCCAGGACGCCGTCGTCCGCGCCGCCGCGTCGCGTTTCGACCTCGCCGAGTCGGCCACCAAGACCTTCGAAGGCTCGAAGTTCGAACCCGACGGCATCGACCTCGCTGGTCTGAACGGCTTCGAACTCTACAACCTCTACCAGAGCACGCAGTACTTCCAGCTCGCGCTCGATCGCCTCTTCCGGCTGAGCCGCACCATCTACGGCGGCGTGTCGGCGAGCCAAGCGGACGCGATCATCGACTACGGGACGGCCGCCCACCTCCTGCCGAAGCTCGTGCTCGCTTCGACCGAGAAGGCCCGCGCGTGGCAGTCGATCAGCAAGCTCTACGTCGACTTCAACCGGCCCGATCTCGCTCGCTCGGTCCTCGAACGCGCCTACACGTCGTCGTACCTCGAGTCCGCCATCCTCGGCCGGCTCTTCGAGCGCCTCATCGTCGCCGCGCCGGACTCGCAGCTCGCACAGCTCAACAAGATCGCCGGTGAGAGCTTCTCCCGTTACCTGCAGGCCATGCTCGACATGCGCGAGGCTTACGCGAAGATCAGCGACAACCGCACGCTCTTCGGCTTCGAGCCCGACTACATCCCCTTCCCGGCCCTCGACCCCGGCCAGAACGCCTTCGAGGTCTTGCTGTCTCGCACCAAGGAGAAGATGCAGCTCGCGCTCATCAAAGAGCAGGCCGCCCTCAACTCCCAGAAGTCCTACGACACCGACCAGGTCGCGTTCCAGAACGAGCTGACCGACATCGAGAACACCTACGACGCGCAGCTCGAGGAGCTCTGCGGGAGCTTCAAGGGCGCCGATGGGAAGATCTACCCGGCGACCAAGCGGTATGCGCATCTGGATTCGTGGGCTCAGCAGCTTGGCGACCCGTGCGGGAAGATGGGTAGTGGTGCAATCTTCGACGGGATTCAGGTCGTTTCGCGTTCTTACAGCGCAGTTCGTTCGGCCAAGCACGCTCTCGAAGCAAATATTGCGGCCATTGCACGCGCGAGGGCCGACGAGAAGGCCCTGTGTAATGTGGAGCGGTCTATGGCCAGCTATCAGGTTAAAACAGCCAATGATAAGCTGACACTACAGACCATGCTTTCAGTAGCTTCAGATGTCCTCGACATTGCAACAAGAACAAAGGATGACTCACAGAAATACGCATCCATGGCAAAGTGCAGCATTGGCCTCAGTACCGACTGCGGTGGCGCAATTGCTGGCCTGACCATCATGGCCACGGCAAACGCCGCCGAACAGGTCGCTCGCGGATACCTTACTGTTGTGGAGTCCCTTGCGGAACTCCAGATGCACGAGATAAACAACTCCACAATTCTCCAGTCTGCAGAGTTTTCATGTCAGAAAGGCAGAGTCTCTACAGACTCCGAGATTCGTCGTCTGATGTTTGAACAACCTGAGCTAGTGGCCGGTGTCACTAGAGCCATTCGCGAGACAGAGCATGCGCGCTCGCAGCTCGCAGAAGTCCAACGCAAAGCGGAACGAGTCTTCGCCGAACAAGAAGAAAAATCAGCCATGCGCATCGACTTCGAGGCCGCCAAGAACAACCCGAACGTCCGCATCTACAAGAACGACGACATCCTGAACGCCGAACGCACCTTCGACGACGCGGTCCGCGAAGCCTATCGCCTGACCAAGGTCTACGAGTACTACACGTCCACGAGCTACGCGCACCTCGGCAAGCTCTTCTTCGTCCGCATGATCGCGCACGGCACGCCGAGCCTCGAGAACTACCTCGACGACCTCGAAGACGCCTACTTCGACTTCGGCGAGACCTACGGCAACCCGGACCTGCGGGTCGAGGTGGTCTCGGTCCGCGACGACATCCTCAAGATCCCGCGCCTCGGCGCCGCCGGGAAGGTCTTCAGCCAGGCCGAGCGCGTCGAGGAGTTCCGGAAGCGCCTCGCCGACCCGACCCGCCTCGACGAGCTCGGCTACCTCACCTTGCCCTTCACGGTGCCGCTCGTGCAGCTCTCGCCGCTCACGCGCAACCACAAGCTGGCGTGGGTCGAAGCCGAGGTCATCGGCTCCGATGTCGGTGACACGGTCGCCCGCGTCTACCTCCGCCAAGCCGGCACCAGCACCATCCGGCCGCTGGTCGGCGAGCTGCAGTTCCTGCGCTTCCCCGAGCGCAACGCCGTCGTCAACGTCTTCTTCAATGGGGCGCGCCTCTTCGACCCCCAGGTCTACCGCAACGAGCGCATGCGCGACCGCCCGCTCGTGAACAGCCAGTGGGAGCTCGTCGTGAACCAAGCCGACGAGCTGGCGAACACCGACATCAACCTCGGCTCGCTCACCGACATCCGACTCTATCTCTACTACACCGACTTCACGGCGCTCTGAGAACGACGGATGCGCTTCTCCTTGCTGCTGTTGGCGGCGACCATCGCCTCGTCGGGCTGCGGGTCGTCCGAGTCCGAGCCGGAGTCCCCGTCGGTGGACGTCGCCATGACCGACGCCGCCGAGCAAGACGCCGCCGCCCCCGCCTGCACGACGTCCGCCGACTGTACCTTCGACCCGGCGGGGGGCACGCCGAAGCGCCTCGTCTGCGTGGAGGGCGCCTGCGTCCCGTGCAGCGCCGACACCCAGTGCGCCCCCTACGGCGAGTCGGTCCGGTGTTACGACGGCGGCTGCTACGACGACTGCGGCGGCCGCGCCGGCTGCGCGTGCCCACCTTGGGGCTGCGCCGCGGGCTTCGAGTGCGCCGCCGGCCAGTGCACCCCGTCGGCCTGCACCGCCGCCCCCGGCGGCAAGGACTGCCCCTGCGCCAACTCGGACGAGTGCGACGCCGGCCTCATGTGCATCTTCGGGACCTGCGGCACCTGCCTCGGCCAAGGCTGCGACTGCGAGTCACACGCCGAATGTGACGAGGGCGAAGGCTGCTTCGAGTCCGGCTGCACGACCTGCCCCCACGGCTCCCCAGGCTGCCCGTGCGACGACGGCCTCTGCGACGTCGGGTCCTGCAACCCGCTCGTCGACCTGTGCGTCACCGACTGCCCGGACGGCACCCTCGGCTGCCCCTGCGAGCTGGCGGGCGCCTGCGTCGCGGGCCTCTGGTGCTCGATGCCCGACCTCGTGTGTCAGTCGTGCGCTGGCACGCCGGGCCAGCCGGGTTGCCCGTGCCCGAACGACGGCCCCTGCGCGGAAGGCGCCGCGTGCGGCGACGGCGGCCTCTGCGAGCCCTGCCCCTGGGGCCAAGTCGGCTGCCCCTGCATCGCCGGCAACACCTGCGCGGCCGGTGCCCGCTGTGACGCCCTCGCCAACCGCTGCACGCTCTGCCAAGGCGACGCTGGCTGCCCCTGCACGACGCCGAACGACTGCGCCGCCGGCCACCGCTGCACCGCTGCGGGCGTGTGCGAAGTCTGCCCCGCCGGCCAGCCGTGCACCTGCGTGAGCAGCGCCGAGTGCCCGGACTGCCTCGCCTGCGTCGACGGCGCTTGCACGAGCTCCTCGGCCGCGCCTGGGAAGAAGGGCTGCCCCTGCGGCCAGCCGGGAGACGGCTGCACCCCAGGAACCGTCTGTACATCGGGGACTTGCACGACGCCCTGTAACCCCGGCTCCCTCGGCTGCGAGTGCGACGGCGAGGCCTGCTTCGATGGCTCGATCTGCCAGGCTGGCCAGTGCCAAGCCTGCACGCCCGCCTGCGCCGGCAAGGCGTGTGGGCCGGACGGGTGTGGTGAGAGCTGCGGCACGTGCCCGAGCGGGCCCTGCACGGACGGCGCCTGCACCCCGTCGCCGCTCGGCAGCCTCATCGTGGAGGTCGCGGTCCCCGCCATCGGCGGGCTCGCCGGGATCCAGTTCACGCTCGCCTACGACGCCTCGCTCCTCCACCACGGGCCGGCGGTCGAGGTGCTCGGTGCCCTCGACGGCGCGCTCTCGGCCGTCAACACGGACATCGCCGGCAAGGTCATCGTCGCCATCGTCGCGTCCCCCGCCGTCGACGGCCCCTTCAAGGCCGTCCGCGTCACCTTCGCCAAGAAGGCGCCCGCCACCCTCGCCGCGGTGACGGTCGAGACGAGTGAGCTCGTCGATGCGACCTACCAGAAGCTCCAGAGCACCGTCACGCTGTCCGAGGCGGCGCCGTGATCCCCGTGGTCTTCGTCCTCGCGACCTTGGGCAGCGCGGCCCGCCCCGGCGACCTCGCGCCACCCGGTAGCGAAGACGGCTGCCTCAGCGCCGCCGACGCCTCGCTCGCGCTCAGCATCGTGGTCCAGAAATACGCCGCGACGGCCGCCCAGCTCGCGACGGCCGACGTCTCGGGCGACGGGCAGGTCAGCGTCCTCGACGTGGTTCGCCTCCTCGACGCGGCCGTGCTGAACACCGATCTCCCGACACCGCCCTGCCTCGCCGGGTGCGCCGACGGGTCCGGCTACCCCTGGCAATCCACCGAGACCACCTGCGACGACATCGACAACGACTGCGACGGCGCGTTTGACGAAGGCTGCTGCACCCCGGGCACAGCCGGCTGCAAGTGCCTGCCGGCCGGCGGCTGCGGCGCCCTGCTCTCGTGCGTCGGCACGCCCTCCCTCTGTCAACCCTGCCCGACCGGCGCCGGCTGCGGGTGCACGACCGACGCGCAGTGCGGCGCCGGCCTGCGCTGCGACGCCGGCGCGTGCATCGCCTGCACCCCCGGCGCCCTCGGCTGTAGCTGTAACGCCGGCGCGTGTTCGGACTGCGGCCACTGCGTCTCGGGCCGCTGCACGACCGACCCGGCCCTGCCCGGCGCCGAAGGCTGCGCGTGCGGCGCCCAGAACGCCTGCGCCGGCTTGCTCCTCTGCGACGGCGGACTCTGCACGGAGTGCCCGCCAGGCTCGCCGGGTTGTCCGTGTGTGTCGGGCGCGCTCTGCGCCGAGAACCACTCGTGCCAAGGCGGCACCTGCAAGCCGTGTAAGGGCTCCCCCTGTGAGCCCTGCACCCCAGGCGAGACCGGCTGCACCTGCGAGGGCGAGACCTGCGACGGCGAGGACGTCTGCGTCGGCGGCGTCTGCCAGCCGTCGGGCTGCCAGCAAGGCGAGCTCGGCTGCCCCTGCTACGGCAACGGGTCCTGCCTGCCGGTCCAAGGGATCCCTCTCCAATGTAAAGCGGGCCTCTGCGCCCTCCCCGACGTGAAGGCGCCCGGCTCCCTCGGCACGCCTTGCAGCGGCCCGGCCCAGTGCGGGTCGTTCCAGGGCGCCGGCCTCTCCTGCAACGGCGGGCTCTGCAGCCTCGCGGGTTGTCCCTTCGGCAGCCCCGGCTGCCCGTGTACCGCCGGCGGCGGGTGCGCCGGCGCGCCGGATATCCAATGCAAATTGGGCCTCTGCGTCTCCGCGAGCTGCTCCGTCGGCTACGCCGGGTGCTCGTGCCTCACGACCGGCGCGTGTGTCCCTGGGCTCGATTGTGTCGCCGGGATCTGTGGCCACGCCGGCGAGGCCTACCTCAAGATCAACGCCTCGAACTCGCGCGCCTGCGACATCTTGCTCGAAGACTCCGCCGACGCCCGCATCACGGACGTCACCTACGCGCCCGGCGGCGCCTCGGGCTGCGGCGCCTACGGCATCTTCCGCCGCCGTGGCAACCGCGTCGCGATGGCCTTCATCTGCACCGCCGACACCGCCATGGTCGGGCGCCAAGCCCGCCTCACCCTGAACAACGCGACCGCCACCTCCCAAGACCTCGAGGTGCTGTCCTTCGTCTGCTACGACCGGCTGGGCCACCCCATCCCGGACCTCAGCGGGGATTGGGAATGATGCGAACGATCTGCAATGGCGGCGCCGCCTTGGCGCTGGTCTTCGCGCTCGGCTGCGGTGGCGATGAGAGCACCGGGGGCGCGACGGGCCTCGACGTCCCTACCTCTCCCATCGACGTCGCCACCGACACCGGGGGCACGACCACCCCCGACACCTCAGCGGACACCCAGCCCGACACGACTCCCTCGCCCGACGTGCAGGAGAACCGCTGCCCGGACCACGTCGCGGACCTCTGCCGAAGTATCCCCACCGCGCTCCCGGACTGGACCACCTGCGCGTCCGACTGCACGTTCGACCCGAAGTGCACCTCGGGCTGCGTCACGCTCCCAAGCGACTGCGCCTCATGTACCGAGGCCTTCGCGACCTGCTGGGCCGACTGCGCCACCCCGTGCGCCGACGCGGCAGGAGACGACTGCGTCGATTGCAAGACGGCCTGCACCGTAGCGCTAGCGACCTGCGCCGGTGTCACCGAAGAGACCTGCTGCCCTCTGTGCGACCCGGCCACCGAAGAGTGCCAAACGACCGCTCCTTTCGGCTGCGTGAAGCTGCCCGACTGCGCGCCGGGTGACGCCTGTGACGACGGCGACGCCTGCACGATGGACGACCAGTGTACGGACGAGGGTTGCCGCGGCACCGCCCTGAGCTGCCCCGACGATGGCATCCCGTGCACCACCGAATCCTGCGCGGACGGCCTCTGCGTCAGCACGCCCGACGACCTCGCTTGCGACGACGGCGACGCCTGCACCACCGACACCTGCGGCGAAGCCGGCTGCGTCTCCTCGACCCCGAAGGACTGCGACGACGGCCTCCCATGCACCACGGACGCGTGCGACCCTGCCACCGGGTCCTGCGTCGCGACCGTCGAGCCGGATCACTGCGTCATCGACGGCGCCTGCGTCGCCTCGGGCACGGCGTCCCCAGACAACGCCTGCCAGGCCTGCCTCCCCGCCCTCTCGACCAGCGCGTGGTCCGCCCGCCCGGACGACACCCCCTGTGCCGCGGACGACGTCGCCTGCACGGCGGACGTCTGTAAGTCGTCGGTCTGTATGGCGATCCCGGACCCGGCGCTCTGCGCCGACGGCATCGCCTGCACCACCGACCAGTGCACCGAGGCCGGCTGCGAGAACACCCCCGACCTCAGCGCCTGCACGGACAGCGACGCCTGCACCACCGACGACTGCACCGCAGGCGGCTGTACCTATGGGCCGCGCAAAGCGTGCGACGACGCCCTCGCCTGTACGTCCGACACCTGCGACGGCGCGACCGGCGAGTGCGTGGCGACGCTCGCGGCCGACTACTGCCTGATCGAGGGCGCATGCGTCGCGGCGGGCACCCCCGACCCGGACAACCCCTGCCGCACCTGCCAGCCCGCCGTTGCGACGGACGCCTACTCGGCCGTGCCAGACGGTCAGGCCTGCGAATTCGACTCCGTGGCTTGCACGCTCGATCGCTGCGCCGCCGGCACCTGCGCCGCGACACCCGACGACGCCGCCTGCGCCGACGACGACCTCTGCACGACCGATCGGTGCACCGCCGCCGGCTGCACGAACACGCTCGCCGCCGCGACCTGCCTCATCGACGGGATCTGCGTCGCAGAGGGAGCCCTTCAGGACGGCGACCCGTGCCGCGCCTGCCTCCCAGCCGTCTCGACCACCGCGTGGTCCGTGCGCCCGAACGGCAGCGCCTGCACGAGCGACGACATCCCATGCACCACGGACACGTGCGAGGCCGGCGCGTGCGTCCACACGCCGGTCGACACCGCGTGTGACGACGGCGACGCCTGCACCGCCAGCGACACCTGCACCGCCGGTGGCTGCGTGCTCGCGCCAAGG
The DNA here is from genome assembly GCA_018780435.1 of Myxococcales bacterium. Taxonomy (GTDB): domain Bacteria; phylum Myxococcota_A; class UBA9042; genus SXOO01. The sequence continues at coordinate 15,122 of JADMJS010000055.1, read as the reverse complement.
AAGCCCTGCGACGACGGCCTCCCGTGCACGACCGACGCCTGCAACCCGCTCACAGGCCAGTGCGAAGCCGCCCTCACACCGGGCGCCTGCGTCATCGCCGGGGCCTGCGTCGACGAAGGCGAGGACGACCCGACGACCACCTGCCGCGCCTGCCTGCCCGCGCTCTCCACGAGCGCCTTCTCGGCCCGCCCGGACGGCACCTCCTGCAGCGCCGATGACGTCGCCTGTACGGTCGACACCTGCAGCGGCGGGGCGTGCGTGGCGACGCCCAACGCCGCCGCGTGTAGCGACGACGTCGCCTGCACCACCGACGCTTGCACCCCCACCGGCTGCACCCACACGCCCGTGGACGCCGCGTGCTCCGACGGCGACGCGTGCACGACCGACGCCTGTACGCTCGCCGGCTGTACTGTTGGCCCACGCCGCGCCTGCGACGACCAAATCCCTTGCACCACCGACAGTTGCAACGCGACTACCGGCGCCTGTGAAGCCAGCCTGGCCCCGGGCGCGTGCCTGATCGGCGGCACGTGCGTCGCTTCGAACAGCCCCGATCCCACGAGCGCCTGCCGCGCCTGCCAACCGGCCCTCAGCACGAGCGCCTGGACCGCGCTGACGAACGGGACCGCCTGCACGGCCGACGCCGTCGCCTGTACGACCGACGCCTGTCAGGCCGGCACCTGCGTAGCGACGCCGAACAACGCCGCCTGCGACGACGGCGTCGCCTGCACCATCAACACCTGCACAGGGGCCGGCTGCACCTTCACCCCGGTGGACGCCGCCTGCTCCGACTCGGACGCCTGCACCAGCGACGCCTGCACCCCCACCGGCTGCACCTTCGGCCCGCGAAAGGCTTGCGACGACGGCCTCGCCTGCACGACCGACCTCTGTAGCGCCACCACGGGCCAGTGCACCGCGACGCTTCAGGCAAACGCGTGCCTCATCGGCGGGAGCTGCATCACGGCTGGCGCTCTCTCACCGGGGAGCGAGTGCCAGTCCTGCCAACCCGCCGTCAGCACGAGCGTTTGGTCACCCCGCCCGAACGGCACCGCGTGTACGGCCGACGCCGTCGCGTGCACCGCCGAGCTCTGCGAAGGCGGCGCGTGCGCCTCGAAGCCGAATGACGTCGCGTGTGTCGACGACGATCTCTGCACCGCCGACCGCTGCACCGCCTCGGGCTGCGAGAACACCCTCGCCAGCGAGACGTGCCTCATCGACGGCGTGTGCGTCGCGGCGGGCGCGAGCCACCCGACGGACCCGTGCCGCGCGTGCCTGCCGGCCACGAGCACGACCGCTTGGTCCACCCGTCCGAACGGCGCGCCGTGTACGACCGACGGCGTCGCATGCACGGTGGACACGTGCCAAGCCGGCGCGTGCCTCCACACGCCGAACGACGCCGCCTGCGACGATGGCGACGCCTGCACGGTGGGTGACGCCTGCGCGGCGCAAGGCTGCGTGATCGCGCCACGCAAGGTCTGCGACGACGGTCTCCCGTGTACGACCGACGCGTGTAACGCCGCGACGGGCAACTGTGCCGCGCCCATCTCGACGGGGAGCTGCGTCATCAACGGCGCCTGCATCGCGGAAGGCACATCCGATCCGGCCAGCCCGTGCCGAGCCTGCCTCCCCGCGTTCAGCACGAGCGCGTGGTCGCCGCGCCCGAACGGGACCACCTGCACCGCAGACGCCATCGCCTGCACCGTCGACACCTGCCAGGCCGGCGCGTGCGTCGCGACGCCCAAGGACGCCGCCTGCACCGACGGCGTGGCCTGTACCACCGACGCCTGCGCCGCGTCGGGCTGCACGAACACGCCTAACCCCACGGCCTGTAACGACAATGACGCCTGCACCACCGGCGACACCTGCACCGCCGCGGGCTGTACCTTCGGGCCGCGAAAGCCCTGCGACGACGGGCTGTCCTGCACTACCGACGCCTGCAACGCCAGCACGGGAAGCTGCGAGGCCACGCTCCTGCCGAACCAGTGTCTCATCGGCGGCGCCTGCGTCTCAGCGGGCACGGCCGATCCCACGAGCGCCTGCCGCACGTGCCAGCCGGCCCTCAGCACCTCGGTCTACTCGGCACGACCGAACGGCAGCACCTGCACGGCCGACGGGCTCGCTTGTACGGTCGACGCCTGTGACGCAGGCACCTGTAAGGCCACCCCGAACGACGCGGCCTGTAGTGACGGCGTCGCTTGCACCATCGACGCGTGCTCCGGAGCCGGCTGCACGAACACACCCAACCCCACGGCGTGTAACGACAATGACGCCTGCACCACGGGCGACACGTGCACCCCATCGGGCTGTACCTTCGGGCCCCGAAAGCCCTGTGACGACGGCCTCGCGTGCACCGCCGATAGCTGCAACGCCGTGACGGGGAGCTGCACGAACGCGCTCCAGCCCGGCGTCTGCGTCATCGGCGGCGTTTGCGTGGCGAGCGGCACCGCCGACCCGGAGAGCGCCTGTCGAGCCTGCCAGCCGCCCCTCGGCACGAGCACCTTCACGTCCCGCCCGACCGGGACGGCATGCACCGCCGACGGCCTCGCGTGCACGGTCGACACCTGCCAGGCCGGCGTCTGCACCGCGTCTCCGAACGACGCGAGCTGTGACGACTCCGTCGCGTGCACCGTCGACGCCTGCACGCCGAACGGGTGCACGAACACACCCAACCCGTCGGCCTGTAACGACAATGACGCCTGCACGACCGGCGACACCTGCACGGCAGCCGGCTGCAGCTTCGGGCCCCGCAAGGCCTGCGACGACGGCCTCGCGTGCACAACCGATAGCTGCAACGCCACGTCCGGGGCCTGTGACGCCGTGACAAAATCGGGCTCTTGCGTCATCGCCGGTGCGTGCGTCAGCGCCGGCAGCGTCGACCCGCAGAACCCGTGCCGGAGCTGCGCGCCCGCCACCAGCACGACGGCCTGGACGGCGCTCCCGAACGGCACTGCCTGCACCGCGGACGCGGTAGCCTGCACCGTCGACACGTGCCAAGCGGGGACCTGCACCGCCTCCCCAAGTGACGCGGCGTGTGGCGACGGCGTCGCGTGCACGATCGACACGTGCGGCGCGACCGGCTGCGTGAACACGCCCAACTCCTCGACCTGTAACGACAATGATGCGTGTACCACGGGCGACACCTGCACGTCCGCCGGCTGTTCCTTCGGGCTCCGGAAGCCCTGCAACGACGGTCTGCCCTGCACCGCGGACGCCTGCAACGCGGCGACCGGAGAGTGCGAGGCCCCCGTCTCGGCGGGCTCCTGCCTCATCGCCGGCCAGTGCGTCGCGGCGGGCGCCGAAGCGCCGAACAACCCCTGCGCCGCCTGTCAGCCGTTGCTCGCGACCACCAGCTACTCGCCCCGCCCGAACGGTGTCCCCTGCACCGGTGACGCGGTCGCCTGTACGGTGGACACCTGTCAGAGCGGCACCTGCGTCGCGACGGCGGACGACGCCGCGTGTAGCGACGGGATCGCGTGTACGGACGACCTCTGCACGGCGCTCGGGTGTTTGCACCCGGAGAGCGCCGGAACCTGCTTCATCGGCGGCGAGTGTTACGCCGACGGCGGCCCGCTCGTGGGGACCGACTGCGTCGGTTGCCGATCGGCCATATCGCAGAGCGCGGCCTCACCGCTCGACGGCGCCACCTGCGACGACGCTGACGTCTGCACGACGGGCGACGCCTGCTTCGCCGGCGTCTGTGGCGGGAGCCCGCTCTGTCCGGAGGGCACGACCTGTAACGAGTTTGGAGAGTGCGTCGAGACCATCACCTCCAGCGACCTCATCTTCGCGGTCGGCGACCTGCCGCTGGTCGCGTCCATCGATGTCAAGTTCCTGGTCCCAAAAGCGAAAGTGGCGGGCAACGCGGAGATCGGGGTGCTACCGCTGAAGCCGGACTTCCAACCACCGCCGCTCCCCAGCATCGCCTCGTACGACGCGACGCGCTGGGAAGTCACCGCGCAAGCCGTCTGGCCAGCCGGAGTGGCCTTCGATGGCCCCGCCCCGTCGCTTCGGCTGCAAGTGCCGCTCATCGATCCCGCCCAGCCCCTCACGCACGCCGAACTGACCATCGTGTCGAAGCTCGTCGGCATCGGCGAAGGCTGTTGGAACAGCACCCTGCTCGACCATGTTCGGCTTGAGACCTGCGAGGGCGAGCTGTGCACTTGCGTGCCGATGTGCGCCGGCAAGGTCTGCGGCGACGACGGCTGCGGCGGCACCTGCGGCTCGGGTTGTTCGGGCGGTCAGCTCTGCCAAGACGGCGCGTGCGGCACCTTCGTGAACGCGGTCCTCACCTACTCGATCCCGCCGCGGACTCGGGCGTGTGAGGCCATGAGCAGTGTGGACGCGCTCCAGATGGACGGCGGGCTCTATCCGGCGACCCTGGTCGACGCACCGACGTCCACCAGCTTCGTCCGCGGCCCGGCCATCCCGACCACCGGCTGGACGGCCGCCCCCGTACTGAACGTGCCCGGCCAGTACGGCTTCCTCTACTACACGACCTCCCCCTCGAAGGTCGTCTCGGTCCCAGGCACCGCCGCCGTGGACGTGTTCTCGGTACGCTTCAAGCTCAAATCCGGGATCCCGCGAGCGCCGACGCTGCCGGACTTCAGTCGCGACCTCGACCAAGACTTCCTCCAGCAGCTCCCAAGCACGCCGCTCGACGCGCGCTTCCTCGTGCGCATGAGGCTTCAATGACCCGGTCGCTTCGAACCGCCCTCGTCGGGCTCTTCCTCGCGTCGGGCGGGGCGTACGCCGCCGATCGCCCGGGTGACCTCGCACCGATCGGCGCGCTCGACCGCTGCTTGTCCGGTGGCGACGTCACCCGCGTGCTCGGCTTCGCGGCGGGCACGACGATCCCGACCACGGCCGAACGCGGGAGAGCCGACGTCTCCGGCAAGACCGGCAACCCCGATGGCGCCATCAACGGCTTCGACATCTTGCGCATCGTCGACGGCGCCCTCGGCCGCTACGACAAGATCCCAACGCCCCCATGCCTCGCCGGGTGCATCGAGCCCGCCGGCTTCCCCTACCAGCAGACGGAGTCGAAGTGCGACGGCGTCGACAACGACTGCAACGGCCTCATCGACGAGGTCGCGGGCTGCGACACCTGCCCGGGCCACTGCGACGACGGCCTCGAGTGCACCGCCAACGCCTGCGACTTCACGTCGAAGACCTGCTCGAACCCAATCCTAACGAGCTTCTGCGTCATCGCCGGGGCGTGTGTCCCGGCGGGCGAGCCGCACCCGGCCGATCCGTGCCGGCTCTGTGATCCCGCGGTGAGCCCCACTGCATGGAGCCCCGCCGAAGAAGGCATCCCGTGCGCCGACGACAACCTCGTCTGCACGAGCGACACGTGCACCGCCGGCGTCTGCCTCCACTCGCCGAACGCGGCCCTCTGCGCCGACGGCGTTTTCTGCACCGACGACGTCTGTAACGCCGTCCTCGGCTGCCAGAACCCGCCGAAGACGTGCTCTGACGGCGTGGCCTGCACCTTCGACACCTGCTTCCCGTCGGGCTGCGTCAACATCATCGCCCACTCGGCCTGTAACGACGGCACGGCCTGCACGATCGACACCTGCACGGCGAGCGGCTGCGTCAACGCGCCGAAGCCGGCCTGCGACGACGGCCTCACCTGTACAGTCGACGACTGCAACCCCGCGACCGGCGACTGCCGCTATACGCCCGTGGCAAACCAGTGCGTCATCGACGGCGCGTGTGTCCCCGGCGGGACCAGCCACCCGACGAACCCGTGCCTGCGTTGCAGCCCCGAGGTCAGCACGACCACGTGGACCGCGCTCGACGACGGTACCGCGTGTACGGACGACCAGAACACCTGCACCCACGACGTCTGCGGCGCCGGGCTCTGCCTCCACACGTCGCACACCCTCGCGTGCGACGACGGCCTCGCGTGTACGACGGGCGACCAATGCGCCGCCGGGACCTGCGCCGGCGCGCCGGTCGTGTGTGCCGCCGACCAGAGCTGCCTCGCCTCGACCGGGACCTGCGTCCCGAACCTCGAAGCGCGCCTCATCGTCTCCCTCGGCGACGTCACGGCCCTCGGTGGCCAAGCGATCACCGGCTATCAGCTCGTCGTGAACTTCCCAAGCGCGAAGTACGACCGAGCCACCCCCGTCTTCACGCGGCTCGCCCCCTTTGGAAGCGCGACCGTGACGCCCAACACCGCTCAAGTCGGCCGCACCATCCTCGCGGGCGCCCTCGCGCTCCCGGGTATCACCGCCGGCGCAGGCGCCGAGGTGGTCCGGCTCAACCTGAAGCCCAAGGTCGCGTCGAACACGCTGTCACTCGGCGACTTCACCGTCATCAGCACGACACTCAGCCGCGCCGACAGCCAGACCTTCGCGCACACCTTCCGGCTGCGCCTCGAGCTCTGCCAGAACGGCGTCTGCACCTGCCTCCCGTGGTGCGGCAGCGCGGTCTGCGGCGACGACACGTGCGGCGGGAGCTGCGGGTCGTGCTCCGGAGCCTTTCAGTGCAACGGCGGCCAGTGCCAGTGCCAGCCCGGGAGCTGCGACGACGGGCTCGCCTGCACGACAGACACCTGCGGCGCCGACGGGCTCTGCCGCTTCGACCCCGTGGCGGGCACCTGCGCCATCGGCGGCGCGTGTGTCGCGGCGGGCACGGCGAACCCGCTAAACCCTTGTCAGCGTTGCGAATCCGGCGGCAAGGCCTGGTCTGCGCTCTCAAACGGCAGCCCCTGTCCGGCCGACGGCAACAACTGCACGGCCGACGTCTGCACGTCCGGAACCTGCACCCACACGAACAGCACCGGGAGCTGCGACGACGGCAGCGCCTGCACCACCTCGGACGCCTGCGCGGGTGGGACCTGCCAGGGCACGGCGTCCACCTGCCCCTCGGGTCAGACCTGTAACCCCACGACCGGCCTCTGTGCCGCCAACCTCGAAGCCCGCCTCTACTTCAGCGCAGGCGACGTCAGCGCGCTCGCCGGCCAGAAAGCCACGGGCCTTCAAGCGGTCGCGACCTTCCCGACCGCGAAGTACGACCGGATCACGCCGGCCTCCACGCGCCTCGGGCCGCTGACCACGGCGTCGATGACGCTCAACACCGCCATAGCCGGCCGCACCGCGTTCGCGTGTGTGACGGCGCTCCCGGGCTTCACCCCACAGGCGGGCGACGACCTCGTGCGCTTGAACCTCGCGGCCAAACCCGGCGCCACGAGCTTGAGCCTCGCCGACTTCGCCGTGGCCGGGCAGGTGATGACGCGCGCCGACGGCATGACGCTCACCCACGACTTCCGGAAGCGGCTCGAGCTGTGCACGGCGGCGGGCTGCGACTGCGTAGCCCAGTGCGCCGGCCGCGAGTGTGGGAGCGACACCTGCGGGAGCACCTGCGGCGAGTGCGCGAGTAACGAGCTCTGCGAGGCGGGCACCTGCCTCTGCCAGCCGGCGTGCGACGGCCAGGTCTGCGGCCCCGATGGCTGCGGCGGGACCTGCGGCACCTGCACCGGCGCCGAGTCCTGTAGCGCCGGCCTCTGCTCGGCGACATCGGAGACCGTCTGGCTCTTCGTCACACTGAGCGGCGGCGGCGCGTCGCTCATCGCCGCCCAGCTCGCCATCAGCTTCCCGACCTCGAAGCTCACGTGGACGAGCCCCGCGACCCGACTCGCGCCGATCGCCACGTGGACCGTGAGCGCCAACGTCGACCCCGACGCGCCGAATCGCCTGCTGGTGGCCGGTTTCGGCCCCGACCAGCCCTTCCCATCGGGGCGTGAAGTCCTGGCGCTGCGCTTCACGCGCCTGCCCGGCCAGCCGCCCCCCGTCGCCGCCGACTTTGCAACGTCCGGCCTCCGCCTCATCGACACCAACTATGCCGTCCCCTCCCCGCTGACGAGCGCGCTGCGCCTGTCGGTCGAGGCGCCCTGATGGAGCTCCCGATGCCAGTCCTCCTGCGAACCCGGCCCGCGACGTGGGCCCTGCTCGGTGCGCTCTTCTCTCTCACAGCGCCTGCCAGCGCCCAGACCTGCCCGGAGCGGTGCCCGTGCCCCGACGCCTGCCCAGGCGACCTCGCGCCCCTCTCCGGGGCAGACGGTTGCCTCAACGCGGCCGACGCCTCCACGATCCTGAGCATCGTCGTGAAGTCCATCACGCCCACGGACGCCCAGAAGAAGGCAGCCGACGTGGCCGAGCCGTCAGCGGCGCTCACGGTCGACATCCTAGACGCGCTCTACGTCCTCGACGCCGCCGTCGACAACCGCAACCTGAGCACGCCGCCGTGCCTCCTCGTCACGACGTGCGCGCCGGGCGACGGCTACCCCTGGGAGAACGTGGAGGCCCTCTGCGACGGCGAGGACAACGACTGCGACGGCGAGACCGACGAGGCCTTCGCGTGCTGTACGCCGGGCACCTTGGCCTGCGGCTGCGCCAGCGGCCTCTGCGGCGAAGACCTCGAGTGTGACGCCGCGACCGCGCTCTGCGCCGCGTGCCCGTGGGGAACGACGGGCTGCCCGTGCGATGCCTCGGACGCCTGCGGGAGCAACCTCGAGTGTAACGCCGGGAGCTGCACCGCCTGCACTTGGGGCGCGGCCGGCTGCCCGTGTAATGCAGACGGGACGTGCGGTACGAACCTCGAGTGTAACGGCGGCGAGTGTGCGGCGTGCCCCTGGGGGACGGACGGCTGCCCGTGCGGGAGCGGCTGCGGCACCAACCTTGAGTGTGGCGGCGACGGGGCGTGCGCGCCGTGTACACCGGGCACCGCGGGCTGTACTTGCGGCACCAACAGCGCCTGCGAGTCGGGCACGACCTGCGGCGCGACCGGGCGCTGCGACCCGTGTACACCCGGCGCCCGTGGGTGTCCGTGCGGCGTCGGCGGCACGTGTGGCGACGCGTTGCTCTGCACGACCGGCCTCTGTGAGGCGTGTACGCCGGGCACGGCCGGCTGCACCTGCGGCGCCGGCTGCGGGAACAACCTCGCGTGTGTGGCCGGGCGCTGCGCCGCGTGCATCTGGGGGACGCCGGGCTGCCCCTGCACCGCAGGCAGCACCTGCGGGACCGACGCACGCTGCGTCGCGAGCCTCTGCACTACCTGCCCCTGGGGCACCGGCGGCTGCCCGTGCGAAACGAATGACTCCTGCGACCCAGACCTGAGCTGCGGCGGCACGCCCAAGCTCTGTACGCCGTGCCCGTGGGGCCAAATAGGCTGCGCGTGTAAGGCCGACGGCGCCTGTAACAGCGGCCTCGAGTGCAGCACGAGCGGGAAGTGCCAGACCTGCATGCAGCCCGGCGCCACCGGCTGTGGATGTTCCGCGACGGCGGACTGTGCGGTGGGCCACCAGTGCGTCTCGGGTGAATGTACGGCGACCCCGGGTCAGCCGGGCAGTAAGTGCGCCGTGAACGACGACTGTGGCGCCGGCTGTCTCGTGTGTATTAGCGGAACGTGCGGAAACAACGACGGTTCCCGCCCCGCCCGTGCCGGCTGCGAGTGCGGCGCGGGCGGCTGCGCGTCGACCTTGGCGTGTGGCAACGATAGCCTCTGTCCTGTGTGCCCGGAGGGGACGGTCGACTGCCCGTGCAAGGCCGGCTCGGCGTGCGACTTCGGCGGCAAGTGCAACGCCACGACGCAGCGCTGCGACGCCTGTGTGGCGGGCGACCCGAGCGCCAACTGCCCCGCCCTTGGCACCTGTAGCGCCAGCGACCCGCGCCCGCTCCGGAAGTACGGCACGTCGGGCGCGACCAGCCAATGTGGGCTCTGTCCGGGCGCCTGCACCGCGGTCGGTCAGACCGGTGGCGCCTTCTGGAATGTGGACGCCTGCTACTGCACGGTCTCCGACGGCTACTACTCACCCACGAGCAACGCCCCCGGCGCACCGGTGAAGTGCGACCTCGACGGCGACGGGTGGACCAACGCGGCGGTGCTTCAGTCCATCAAGGTCGACTCGAACAAGCAGTACCTGAGCCCCAAGCTCGCCAACCTCTACCAGTGCCACAAGACGATGCGGGTGATTCACTCCGTCGACCTCATCTCGGATGGCGACTCGCCCTTCATCTCGCGCAAGGTCAACATCAAGGTGCAGGACGCGAGCTGGCCGAGCCTCACGACGAGCCAGGTCGTCGCCGTCGCGTCGGTCTCCTGGCCGAAGGACTCCCCGTATCAGACCAACGCGAGCGTGTTGCCGCTCATCGAGAGCAACGACCTCGACAGCGACAATACGAACCCCTCGAACATCCCGCCGTGGCCGGGCACCTCGAACAAGCCGAAGCGCCTGCTGCTGAACCCGCTGACCAAGGCCTGTATCCCCGGCGCGGACTACAACGACAACGACCGGCTCGACGCGGGTGACGCCCGCACGGCGCTGAGCGGCACGGAGCTCGAGGGCCAGAACAGCGCGCCGCCGAGCACGGACCCGGCCGTGCGCTTCTGGACGCGCTTCGCGAGCTTCATCGAGCTGCACGAGACCACGTGGGTCCCCGACGTGGCCGGAGGCACGGTCGGGCGCTTCGTCATCCGGGAGCGCTCGCGCAAAGACGCCCCGAGCGAGGCCGGCGCCCCGATCGGCTGGAGCGAGACCGGGCGCGCCCCTGGCTTCTGGTCGGAATGTGGCCGCTTTCAGGACGCGACCTACGCGAGCTGGCAGACCGGGGTGGGCGTTTCGACCTTCCCGAAGGAGATCAACACCGGCGCGGCGAACGTGAACTTCGACTTCGCGTGGGCGCGCAGCAAAGAGCCGGGGTCTTACGATGTGTGGACGCCGGCGCAGGCGCTCTGGCACATGACGCAGTCGAGCCAGTTCAAGTGCCTGACGGTGTGGAACGACACCATCCCGGCGGCGCCCGACGCGTTGAGCCTCGCCCGCGCGAGCGGCACCGATCTCGGAGCCGCTTACGACTTCTACACCTGCCAGTACGACAACCCGCCGACGTCGTGCACCCAAGACGGAGACTGCGGTCTCGGCGCCAGCTGCGTTGGCGGCGCTTGCGCCGCCGGTGCGAGCCCGCCGATGCCAAAGGTGACGTGCGCGCCCGCGACCCCGGGCACCAGCACCAGCGACAACGGCAAGATGGGCTGGGCCGTCGCCAAGTACCAGAGCGACGATGACGACGCCTACGTGCGCGGCTGCATCAACGAGTGCCGCCACTGGATCCTGGCCAACGACGGCCTCGCCGACCTACACGACGCGTCGACGGAGTCGGGCTTTCTCTGCAGCTCGAACCCGGCGCAGAGCGGCAAGCTGGTCGAGAGCGAATGCCAAGCGGCCTTCGGACGCCAGCTCGACGGCGCCGCGATGGACAGCCCGGCGGAGATCTTCGACGCCCTGAGCCAGGGCCAGTGCGGCTGCGACTTCGAGAGCGACGAAGGCGCCCCCGACGCGGCCTGCGAAGGCGCCTGCAAGACGCCGCTGCCGTGGCCCTCGTGCGGGAAGTGTGGGCTCGGACAGCGAGTCTACGAGGGCAACCAGGTCGTCTGCCAAGACCCGGTCATCCCGGGCCTGACGGTGAACCCCACCAACTGTGCGGAGTCCCTCGGCAAGCTGGCCTTCGTGTCCGCGTCGCACGGCACCGACACGGCGGCGAAGTCGACCCCGAGCGCCCCGCACCAGACGCTGAAGCACGCCCTCGAGAAGGCGAAGGCGAACGGCCAAGTCGCCGTCCTCGTGGACGGCACGGCGGGCGGGCAATACACCGGCGACACGTTGGTGCTCGAGTCTGGCATCGCCATCCTCGGCGGCTGGAGCTCGCGCTTCGGCACCACCAACACCAACCGCGGCTGGAAGCAGCACGCCTGCCAGCGGCCGGCGTACGCCGCGACCGCATCGTCGACGGCGGGGGTGAGCCAGATCAAGGCCGGCCAGCTCATCGGGGTCAGCGCGTCGAACCTCGCGTCGCCTGTCACGCTCTCGCACCTCGAAATTGGGACGACCGACGCGCCCGAATGGGCTCCCGCCATTCACCCGTCCACCACCGTCACGGACGCGACGCTGCTGCTCAGCCCGAACCCGCTCCCGGCGTCACCGACCCAGAACACCGACACCCGCGGCGCCCAGGTCGGCAACGCGGTCATCGTGGACTTCGGCCACGCGTCGGCCCCCATCCTGGGCTTCGGTGTCCAGCACGGCACTGGCACCGTCCTCGAAGGCAAGTCGGGCCTCGCCCTCGACGCGCTGGCGCTCGCCCCGCGCACGACCCCGGCGACAGGGACCTACCCGCTGTCGACCTTCACCCTGACCGCCGCGGCCTCCGCACGATACCTGTCGGCGGCGGTCACCGACGCGCCGCAGGTACCGCCGGGTAGCGGGACCAAACTAGCTGACCTCGCCCGAGTCCGCGTCGCCCTCGAAGGTATCGACACCATAGGGATCCGAGCGCTCGGCACGACCACCCGCATCATCCTCGACGACGTCGTCGTGGTCGCCGGGAACGCGAGCGACGCGTACGGCCCGGAGGCCCCCGCCGTGAGGGGCGGCGACTCCTTTGGCGCTTATTGCGACCAGGGCGGCCAAGTGACCTTCGCGGTAGGCAGCCAAGGCGCCCCGGGAGACGCCGGGATCGGCGCGGGTGCCGGCGCAAGCGGCGACGTCCGCGGCGCGCGCCACTGTGCGCCTGGGGCGCAGAGCTGTCTCGACGTCCTCGCGCTCCAAGCCGACGCGCCCTCCGGCGACTATCTCCTCGACGAAGGCGGAGCGGCGCCCGTAGTCCGCTACTGTCCGATGGACCTCCTCCGCGACGGCGGGCGGGTCTACGTGGAAGGAGGCGCCTCTGCCCGGGGCCCAGCCGCGACCGGCACCGTCGTCGAGGTCGACCCCTTCTACATCGACCTCACCGAAGTGACCGTCGGCGACTACAAGAAGTGCGTCACGGCGGGGACGTGTACGGCGCCGGACGCCTCCTGCGTGGGCACGTGGGACGCCGCCAGCACAGCGAGCGATCCCTTCCCCATCTCTTGCGTCACTTGGGAAGAGGCTCGCTCCTACTGCGAGTTCGCCGGCGGACGCCTCCCCACCGAGACGGAGTGGGAGAAGGCGGGCCGCGGCACCTGCGGCCGCGTGCCGGGCGATTGCCTCACGAAGACCAGGTCATACCCCTGGGGAGCCAGCGCACCCACCTGCTCGGACGCGCGGATTGGTGGCTGCGGAAGCGACATCGCCCTCGCGGGTAGCTACCTCATGCAGCTCGAACCACAGGGAGTGAGCCCCTACGCGGTCGCCGACCTCGTCGGCAACGTCCGCGAGTGGACGGCCGACTGGCACGCCGCCTACCTCGCTGGCGTCACCGACAACCCGAGAGGCCCCGTGTCGGGCAGTGATCGAGTCGTGCGCGGGACCGGCTACCTCACGTCCCCCGCCGACGATCACACTCTGATGGCACGCCGTAGCCACGCCCCGACGACCCGCGCCGCCGACCTCGGCTTCCGGTGCGCCTATGACGCCGAACCCCGAACGGGCGCCACGGCCGTCGCCGCGAGCACCTGGGGAGGACCGAACACCACCGTGGAGCTCATCGCCGAGTGCGAGACAGGGCTTTCCGCCATCGGGGGTTCTTGCACCACCGACGAGCCCGGCGTGCTGCTGATGACGAAGCAGCTCGTGAGCGCATCGACGTTCCGCTGCACCTGGCTCGACACGCGCCTTGCCGGCAGCCGGCTGGCGAGCCTCCGAGCGGAAGCCCACTGTATGGTCAGCGCCGCAGGGCCGGGCGAGTTCGCGTCGCGCACCTTCGTCGGCGGCGGTGTGACGAAGACGGCGACCGTCCGCTGTCCAGCCGGCTCAGCCCCCGACTTTGCGACGAGCTCCTGCTCGGTGGTGAGCTCGCTCACCCCATTGCCGTCGACGTTCGTGGGCCCCACGAAGTCCGTCGATGGCGCTGCATTGAACTGCAGCGCCACCGACAACCGCACTGACGACCTGACACCTATCGTCGTGAGCGCCACAGCCGTGTGTTCGCCCGCGGCCGATTCAAACAAGCCGCCACTGGCCAACTCCCCGACGTCGAGCGCAGGCGGCTTCTTGAACGCGTCCTCGGTCTCGACCTGTCCTGGCTACACCATCGCCGTCGGCGGGACGTGTACGGGCCATGAAGGCGTGCAAGGGGTGGAGTGGCTCGCCGCCGGGCGCGGTCGCCCGAGCGTGATCGACGGCCGCGACGCCTGGATCTGCGAGTGGTTCGACGGCCGCTCGAATGGCTCCGACGTCCTCTCGCTGCAAGCCACTGCCTACTGCTCGAGCCCGATGTCAGCGCTTGGCTTCTACGACCATACGACCTTCGACTCATCCAACTTCCAATAATCGCGGGGAATCACCATGAACACCTCCAAGCACATTCGCCTCGTCTTCCTCGGCATCGTCCTCCTCGCTTCTCTGTGCGGACTCGTAATCGCCAATCCGCCAGCAAGCCTGACCGTTTTCCAGGCCGGTGAACCGATCCGGGCTGCGGAACTGAACGCCAATCTCGAGCTGCTCCAAACGCGGATTGTTGCACTGGAGGCGGCACTCGACGCACGAATAAGTACATTAGAGGACTCCGTGCCACCCGCCAATTCTCCCCGGTTCCTGTCTGCCACAGGTAGCAAGCCTGGCGGAAATAGTACTTTCATAAACATTGGTTCTACGATTACACTAACACCTGGAGACTGGGTTGTGTTTGGAAACACCAATTTCCGGTCGCACGCTGCAAACACTAACTGGGGCTACGTTTATTCATCATATGCAAGAGTGGTCTCCGGGGCTCTACAGCCGTTAGAGGGCGGCTCGGGCTTGACACTCCAATCCGGAGGACTTCTTCCTGGAAACATCGGGGCTGGAACCCAGTCATTCCTAGGCGAGAACGTGTCGTATACGCTTCCAACGATTCGAGTTCACATTACAGTCCCTACCGACGTGGGCTTGCAGGTCTATCTCTTAAGCGGCTCAGTGGGAGCAAATACTATTTTCGGACAAATATATGCAGAACGCATTCGATAATTAATCATGAAGCGCACCATGCTCCGCGGCCAAGGTGTCTTCCTCGCCGCAATCCTTGCCGCCGCCTTCGCCGCACCTGCGACCGCATCCGAAGACAAATCCGCCCTCTCGGCCGGCAAGCTGAAGCTCCCAAAGGGCCCCGGCTCGCTCGAAGGGGTCGGCGAGAACGTCGACGTCAACTTCCAGATGGGGCAGATGA
>JADMJS010000526.1 GCA_018780435.1 Myxococcales bacterium | reverse complement strand
TCCCCGACAAACCGAGCAGCCGCCTCCAGCGCTACCGTTGGCGTAGGACAGAACCCCAGGCCTGACGTCGCATGCGATGGTCCAGTGACGGACGCTGCCAGAGCGTCGCATGGCGCGCCGCTCCGCGCCTGAGCAGGGGGCCATGGATGACGACCTTCGCAACGAGCCAGAAGAGGATGTACCTCGTTTGTGCGAGCATTGCGGCCGGGAGATTAGGCTCAAGCGATGGGCATCGCATAGCCCTTCATGTGGCCTGGGGAGTCGAATTCTGGCGAAGCTTCGGCAAAGGCCGCTCGGGCGAGACCCGGACTGACCTCGGCGGCGTGGTCGTCGCCGCCTTCCGATTAGTCGCAGAGGCCTCCGCTGCAGGTGGCCGTGCCGCAGCACTCCCCATCTTCGCCGTTGCACTTGGCGCCGGTCGGCTTGCAGTCGCACGTCCCGTCGTCCTTGCAGATTCCGCTGCAGCAGTCGGCGCCAGTGGCACAGCTGTGGCCGGGAATGAAGCATGCCTCGCACCGGCCGCACTTGCCCGTGTTGTCGCAGATGAACCGGTTGCAGTGCCCGCTACAGCAGTCCTCGTGGTCCCCGCAGTGCGAGTTGGCAACCGAGCACGGCGGCATGCAGGATCCGGTTTCGACCTCACAGACGTTGCTGCAGCAGTCGCTGTTCTGCCCGCAATCCCCGAAGTCCGGGCTACAGGGTGGCTTGCAGGTGCCCTCGACGCAGCTCAGCGACGCACAGCAGTCGCTGGAGGCACTGCAGGCCGCGTCCATAGGGAGGCACCCCTCGCAGAAACCGTCGATGCAAAAGCCGCCGCAGCAAAGCCCGGCAGCGCCACACGCGTCGCCTACGGTAGGGCAATAGACGCAGACCAAGTCCTGGCAGCGGAGGCCCTCGCAGCAGAACTGACCGTCGGAGCAGGCCCCGGTTTCGTCGGTGCAGAGGAGAGGGTCGCCGCTGTCGGCTCCGTCGGCCGCTCCGTCGGCGGCTCCGTCAGTCGCGCCGTCAGCCGCTCCGTCGGCCGCGCCGTCAGCCGCGCCGTCGGCCGCTCCGTCAGCCGCTCCGTCGGCCGCTCCGTCGGCCGCTCCGTCAGCCGCTCCGTCGGCATTGCCGCCCAGGTCCTCCGCGAGGGCCGCACCGCCGCCACCTGGACTTGAGCCGGACGACGAACAAGCGAGCGCCAGCAGCGCAGCGGCCGATATCGCCCAGACGGCCGAACGGGCCCCCGAGCCGGACCGACGTGAAGTCAACTGTGCGATCATGGGACTAGTCTCCGAGGATGGGGCGGGAGAGGCGGCCGGGCGCCCCAGCCCCGGGCCCAGAACTGTCCCCCGGTCGTGCGTTAGCGTCAACACCATCGCAGCGGACCGGGCGGCCGTCGCCGTCACGGAAGACGGTGGCCGAATCAGTGCCCGGCTTCCGCGATCCGAACGACGCGGGCCGGGCGAGCCTGAGCCCCTCAGTCCACGACGGCCGCGTTGGACGCGAAGTCCTCCTGCTCGCTCGAGAAGAGCTTGTCGACCGCGCGCTCCCCGTCGGCCACATCGCCGATGCCCGAACACCTCGGGTGACGACGGCGACGACTCGACCATGAGGCCTTGACCTCGCCTTTGCATCCGCCGCTGGCCGGTGCAGACTCGCCCCGACGCAACGACCTGAAGCGGGGGCTGGCGGCATGACGAGCGAGTTCGAAAAGAGCGGTGACGCCGTCAGCGACACCCTGAACATCGCGAACACCTTCCTCTTCGACCGTCTCCCCGCGGGCCAAGGCACGCGCGTCGCCCTCGTGGTCGACGACGAGGCCCACGGCGTCTCCGAGTACAGCTACGCCGACGTCGCGGCCCGGACCGAACTCTTGGCAGCACTCCTCTCCGCGCGGGGGCTGCTCCCTGAGAACCGCGTCATCCTCGCGGCCCAAGACGGTCTCGACTTCGTGGCCGCTTTCTTCGCCATTTTGAAGCTCGGCGCCGTCGTCGTGATGGTCAACCCCGAGCTACCGGAAGACGAGCTCGACGTCCTCTTCGGCTACACCCGTGCGCGCCTCGCATTCACCGACCATCCGAGCGTCGCCGCCGCCGCGGAACGTGCACTGCTCTGCCTCGGCGCCTTCACGAGCGCCCACGCGAAGCCGGATGAGCTCGCCGTGGTCCCGACGTTCCCCACGCACCCGGACGATCCGGCCATCTGGCTCTTCTCGGGCGGCACCAGCGGCCGTCCGAAAGCCGTCGTCCAAACCCACTACGCGTTCCTGAACACGACCCGCCTCTACGCGCACGGCGTTCTCGGCTACCATGAGGACGACATCACCCTCAGCGTCCCAAAGCTCTTCTTCGGTTACGCCACGGGCTCGAACCTGCTCTTCCCCTTCTCGGTCGGTGCGCGCGCCGTCCTCTTTCCGGAGAAGGTGACGGCCGAGCGCGTGGCGACCCTCATCGAGCGGCACCGACCGACGATCCTCATCAACGTCCCGACCTTTGTCGGGCGGCTCCTCGACTTGCCCGGCGACCGCGACTTCAGCAGCCTCCGAGTGTCGACGTCGGCGGGCGAGGCGCTCCCTGAACCACTCTTCCACCGCTTTCGAGAGCGCTTCGGCGTCGAGCTCCTCGACGGGCTCGGTACGGCCGAGATGTGGCACATCTTCCTGTCAAACCGGCCGGGGCGCGCCATCCCCGGTACGCTCGGCGAAGTGGTCCCCGGCTTCGAGGTGCTGGTCTGCGACGACGCCGGGAACCCCGTCCCCGACGGTGAAGTCGGCTTCCTCCGGGTCAAGGGGCGCTCTCGCGCGCTCGGGTACGTCCACGCCCACGCTCGGTCGTGCGCGGCCTTCCTTGGGCCTTGGTACGTGTCCGAGGACATGGTGAGCCGCTCGCCCGAGGGCGTCTTCACCTACTGCGGGCGCGGCGACGACATGCTCAAGATCGGCGGTCGGTGGGTGGCCCCTCGGGACGTCGAGGCGGCGCTGGCCGCACACCCGGACGTCGCCGAGTGCGCCGTCGTCGGCGTCAAAGACGACGCGGGGCTCGTCAAGCCGTGGGCGTGGGTGCGGCTCCGAGAGGCCGGACGCGCCGTAACGGAACGAGAGCTGCTCGACTTCCTCCACACGCGCCTGCCGGCTTTCAAGGTCCCCCGTCACATCGAGTTCGTCGACCAGTTCCCCCGTACCCACCTGAACAAGATCGACCGCGGGCGACTCCGTCGTGCCGACGCCCGCTCCCCGAAGGACCCGTCATGACCCCGTTCACTCTCGCCATCCTTGGTGGCGGCCCCGGCGGTCTCTATACCGCCCTGCTGGCCAAGAAACGCTTTCCACACTGGGACGTCCGCGTCTACGAACGGAACGCCCGTGACGACACCTTCGGGTGGGGCGTCGTGTTCTCCGACGAGACGCTCGGTCACTTCGAAGTGGCCGATCCCGAGAGCTACGTCGATATCCAGCGGCGCTTCGTCCACTGGACCGAGATCGACACGTGGGCGCGCGGCGAGGTCATCCGCTCTACCGGTCACGGGTTCTCGGGCATCGCTCGCGTGGCGCTCCTCGACGCGTTGGCGTCCCGCTGCGAAGCGCTCGGGGTGGAGATCCACTTTGGTTCCGAGATGACGCACGACGCGCTCCCGGACGCCGACGTCATCGTGGCCGCCGACGGTATCAACAGCCGCACCCGGGCCGCGATGGAGTCGGTCTTCGAGCCGAACATCGAGTGGGGCAGGGCGCCCTTCATCTGGCTCGGGACGAACAAGGTCTTCGAGGCGTTCACCTTCATCTTCAAAGAGAACGAACACGGGACATTCCAGGTACATTCATATCCGTTTACCGACGGCGACCCGCGCGTCGGAGCCGCCCGCGGGACCTTCATCGTCGAGACTGACGAGGCGACCTTCGCCCGCGCCGGGCTCGCGTCCATGACCGAAGCCGAGAGTCTCGCGTACCTCGAAGCGCTCTTCGCGGACGAGCTCGGTGGCGCGCGCCTCTACTCCAACAAGTCGAGCTGGATTCGCTTCCGCCACGTCCAGAACCGCCGCTGGTCCTCGGGGAACGTCGTCCTCATCGGCGACGCCGCCCACACCGCGCACTTCTCCATCGGCTCCGGCACCAAGCTCGCGATGGAAGACGCCATTGCGCTCGTGGACGCCCTCGGCAGCGAGCTGCAGCAGCACCAGCGCGACGTGCCAGCGGCGCTCGCTGCGTACGAGCGCGCACGTTCGCTTGACACGGCGAAGCTCCAGCGCACGGCCCGCGTCAGCCAGAGCTGGTTCGAACGCGCGGGGCTGATGTTCCGGCGCATGACCCCGCTTCAGCTCGTCGGCAGCATGATGACGCGGTCACGCCGCGTCACCCACGACAACCTCCGCCTCCGGGATCCGGCCTTGGTAGAGCGCCTCGACCGCTGGTTCGAAGCCGAGTCCGGAGTCGAAGCGGCGGGACACGACCGGCCGCCCCGACCTCCGATGTTCACCCCCTTCACGCTACGGGGGCTCACGCTCGAGAACCGCGTCGTCGTCTCGCCGATGTGTCAGTACTCCGCCACGGACGGCCTGCCGAACGACTGGCACCTCGTGCACCTCGGCAGTCGCGCCGTCGGCGGGGCTGGGCTCGTGATGGCCGAGATGACCGACGTCTCGGCCGACGGCCGCATCACCCTCGGATGCACGGGGCTCTACAACGACGCGCACGAGGCTGCGTGGGCGCGCATCGTCGCGTTCGTGAAGGCGCACTCGCGAGCAGCCATTGGGATTCAGCTCGGCCACGCCGGGCGAAAGGGGGCGACGCGCCTCCCGTGGGAGCCGGGCCGCCCCGACGAGCCGCTCGCCGCCCCGTGGCCGCTGCTCGCGCCATCACCGATCCCCTACCACCCGTACTCGCCGGTGCCGCGCGCCATGACCCGCCTCGACATGGACCACGTCGTCGACGACTTCGTGGCAGCGACTCACCGCGCCGCCCGAGCCGGCTTTGACCTCGTCGAGGTCCACATGGCCCACGGCTACCTCCTCTCGAGCTTCGTCACGCCCATCTCGAATCAGCGCGACGACGAGTACGGCGGTTGCCTCGAGAACCGAATGCGCTTTCCACTCGAGGTGTTACGCGCCGTTCGGGCCGCCTGGCCCGCGGAGAGACCGGTCAGCGTGCGCATCTCCGCCGTCGATTGGGCCCCCGGCGGTCTGGAGGCCGACGATGCCGTCGCCGTCGCGCATCTCCTCGCGGAGAGTGGCTGCGACCTCGTCGATGTCTCGACCGGGCAGACCACCCCGGACGCGCGCCCGGAATACGGCCGCATGTATCAGGCCCCCTTCGCCAACCTCATCCGCCACTCGGTCGGGATCGCGACCCTCGCGGTCGGCGCCATCGCCGATCACGACCACGTGAACACCATCATCGCCACAGGCCGGGCGGACCTGTGCGCCCTCGCACGCCCCCACCTCGCCGATCCGGTCTTCACCCAGCGCGCCGCCTCGCTTCAGGGCTACGACTTCGCCTGGCCGGTGCAGTACCTCGCGGGCAAGCCGAAGGCCTCGGGCTGAGGGCCACGCGTCTTCCAATCGAGGTGGGCGTCACCGTCGGTCGATTCTCTCGTACGACGAGCCAAGTCGATTGAAGAACTCACGGTAGATGTGCCAGCCTAGATGGATGCTCGCACGCCTCACGTCGTCTTTCACAGCCCGCACCGTCGTCCTCGCGTCGCTCGTCGTCGCTTGCGGCGAAAACGCTGATTCGGGTGCTGCCGACTCCGGCGGCCCTATCGACACGAGCAAGGAGACCGTCGGCTTCGTCGACACGTCCGGACCGGGCGACGACACGACGCCGGGACCGGGCGCAGACACGGCGGCGGCGGACGTCCCGCTCCCCGACCCCGGCGCTTTCGGAGCCCCGTGCGAGTCGAACTTCGAGTGCGCGTCCGGCTACTGCGTCGAGGGCCCTGTCGGCTTCCTCTGCACGACGACGTGTGTATCCGACTGCCCTGAAGGCTACGACTGCAAGGCCGTCAGCAGCGGTAGCGCCGATCTCTCCTTCCTGTGCCTCCCGCGTTTCCAGAAGTACTGCACGCCCTGCGCGATCGACGCGAACTGCTCGGGGGGCGCGTGCCTCTCCGTCGATGGAGAAGACCGCTGCGCTCCCACGTGTGTGGTCCAGGAGGACTGCAAAGCCGGCTTCGAGTGCGAGATCGCATCGGGTGCGTCGGACGGCCACTGCGTACCCACGACCGGGAGCTGCTCGTGTTACCCCGGAGAGTCGGGCGGCAAACGTTCGTGTACTCGGACCTCCGAGCTCGGCACCTGCTACGGCGTGCAATCGTGCGACGAGGCCGTCGGTTGGTCCGATTGCACGGCCGTCGAGCCCGGTCCGGAGTCCTGCAACGGGGTCGACGACGACTGCAACGGGCTCATCGACGACGGGCTCACCGAAGGCGAGGCGTGCGCGAACGAGGTGGCCGGGGTCGGCTCCTGCCCCGGGGTGCGCACCTGTCTCGGCGCGACGGGATGGGTCTGCCAGGGGAAGACCCCCACCGCCGAGACGTGCGACTTCGACGACAACGACTGCGACGGGACGGCCGACGAAGACTTCAAGTCGGCCTCGGGCGACTTCACGCTCGACGCGCACTGCGGGACCTGCGGCAACGACTGCACGGGCAAGTTTGCGAACGGCACGGGGCGTTGCGGTGGGACGCCCGGCTCTCCCTTGTGCGTCGTCGACTCCTGTGACCCCGACTACGTCAAGGTCAACGACTTTCAGTGTTCGCTCCCCATCGACGTGTCATGTCAGGGGTGTCTCGTCGACGCCGACTGTTCCGGCGGGAGCTGTCTCGAGCTCGACGGACAGAAGGTGTGTGCGAGCGCATGCGGCGCGGGCGCCAAGTCGTGCGCCGACGGCTTCACCTGTAAGGACATCGGCGCGGGTGTGGAGCGCTGCGTCCCCGTTACGGGATCGTGCGTGTGTTCGGCCACTAACGACGGGCTGACGCGAGCTTGTGCGGTGACCAACGCGGCCGGGACGTGTTACGGCAGCCAGGTCTGCAGCAAAGATGGCGGTTGGACGACCTGCACGGCTCGAACGCCGGAAGCGGAGGTCTGCGACGGGGAAGACGACGACTGCAACGGCGCCATCGACGACGCCGTGGTGGAGCCCGTGGCGCCCTGCCAGAACCAGAACGACTTCGGCACCTGCGTCGGCCAGTGGCGGTGCAGCGATCAGGGCGCTGGCGTGTCCTGGTGGTGCAACGCCGGGACGCCGTCGGCCGAGGTCTGTGACTACGCCGACAACGACTGCGATGGTGCCATCGACGACGGATTCCGAGACGCGACCTCGGGCCAATACGTGGACGACGAGCACTGCGGCGCCTGCGGGATCGCCTGCGGCGACTCGCTTCCGAACGCCACGTCCGCGTGCACCCTCGCTGGCAGCAAGGCGCAATGCCAGGTCGAGAGCTGCGACCCTGGTTATTACCCCGTCAGTCCCTTCGCCTGCCTGCCGCTCACCGACAACATCTGCATCCCTTGCTCGAGCGACGCGACCTGCGGATCGCCGGGCGACCTCTGTGTGCCGCTTGACGGCGGCAACTACTGCGGCCGTGATTGCAGCGCAGGCAACGTCCACGGCACGCCCGAAGGGCAATGTCCGAGTGGGTTCGAGTGCGAGGCCATCGCGGGCGGCAAGAAGCAGTGTCTCCCGAAGACTGGGTCGTGCACGTGCCTCGTCGCGAAGGACGCGGGGGTGAATCGAAGCTGCGTCAGCTCGGGTGCCAGTGGCTCCTGCTACGGCGTACAGGCCTGCGACCCGGCGGCCGGCTGGTCGACGTGTTCGGCGGCCGTACCGTCGGACGAGATCTGCGACGGCAAGGACAACGACTGTGACGCGGTCATCGACGACGTGCCCGGTCGCGGCGACGGTTGCAACAACACGAACGCGCTCGGGAGCTGCCCGGGTGTGAAGACGTGTGTCTCGGGCAATACGAGCCTCAGTTGCCTCGGCCCCTCAGCGGCCGCCGAGACCTGCAACTTCAAGGATGACGACTGCGACGGGCAGATCGATGAGGGCTTCGCGACCGGTGGCGTGTGTTCGGCGGGCCAAGGCCAATGTTCGACCTACGGCGTCATCGAATGCTCGCTCGATGGGATTGGCGTGGTTTGTACTGCCGAGCCTGGTGCAGAGAAGGCCGAGGTCTGCGACGGTCTCGACAACGACTGCGACGGCGAGACGGACGAAGGCGCGCTTTGGAGCCAGAGAGGAACCATTTGCAGTGCTGGCTCGGGAGTCTGCCAACAAGTCGGAGTCTTCGGCTGTAACGCCGCGGCTCCGGCGGGCCCCCTGGTCTGCGGCGCCAAGGCCGGCACCGGTTCCGCCGAGAAGTGCAACGGCCTCGACGACGACTGCAACGGGCAGGTCGACGACGGCCAGACCTGGGCGAACAAGGGTTCGACGTGCACGGTCGGCAAGGGGATCTGCCTGCGCGCTGGGGTCTACGTTTGTGATCCGGCCGCTCCGACGGGCGCCACCATCTGCAACGTGCAGCCCGGACCGACGGCCCCAGAGCTGTGTGACGACCTCGATAACGACTGCAATGGCACGACCGACGATTCGTTCGTGGACAAGGGCACCATCTGCAGCACCGGCATCGGAGCGTGCAAGCAGTTCGGCGTTCGGGTTTGTGACTCGAACCAGCCCTCCGTCACGCGTTGTAACGCGACCGCCGGCTCGCAGCAGACCGAGGTGTGCGATGGGGTCGACAACGACTGCGACGCCGCGACCGACGAGGGCTGGCTGGTTGCGGGCAAGTATTCCACGGCGAGCGCCTGCGGGAACTGCCTGACCAACTGCACGACCATCTTCGACCTGCCGAACGCCTATGGGACCTGCGATGCCGCCGGGGCGCCCAAGTGTCAGCTCACCTGCTGCAAGTCAGGGGATACGAACCCGGCATGTAAGGGGGGAGACTGGGTGGACGTCAATCAGGTCCCCTCGGATGGCTGCGAGTTTCTGCGGGATCCCGACGCGATCTACGTCTCGGGGACCGACGCGCACGCCGTCGATCAAAGTGGCTGCGGCCTCGCGCCCTACGACGCTCAAGCCGGCACCTACCCCTGTGAGACTATCGCGGGCGGGCTCGTGTCCGCAGTGGCGACCAACCGGTCCAAAGTCTTGGTTGCTGCCGCTGCTTACAATGAGACGGTGACGCTCATCGCAGGCAAGTCGCTCATGGGCGGCTACAACCCGACGACATGGACTCGGGACGCGACCACGAACCTGACCGCGATCTTCGGGACCACGGGAACAGGCCACCGCAAGACGGTCATCGCGCAGAACATCACCGGTAAGTCCACGACCTTCGAGGGTTTCGTCGTCTACGGCGAGAGCGCGACCGGGCTCGGAGAGAACAGCTACGGTATCTGGGTGTCGAACTGCGACGCGAGCCTCGTACTCAAGGGCAACGTGGTCTGGGCTGGCTACGGCGGCCCCGGCGCGGGCGGGCAGAACGGCACGGCCGGTACCGCGGGGGTGAAGGGCACGAACGGAAAAGATGCATACGAGCCTGCCGGGAAGTACGAATGCGCGGCCACGTGCAAGGCGGCCGGGACCGCTGAGAGCGCCGGCGGCGGGGCCGGGACTCTCAGCTGTGGCGGCGTCGACGCGTCGGGCGGCGCGGGTGGACGCGCCGACTGTCCGGATTGGGACGAAGGCTGGCAGGCTTGTACGGGCTGTCCCTTCTCCGTCACGGGAAAGCAGACCGTCACGACCGCTGGGGCCAGCGCGCCCGGTGGTGGCCTCGGTGGCGCGGGCGGCTGCGACGCGCTCACGTCGGCGTGTTTCACGCCGTCATGTTCATGTTTCGCGCCGCAGGATGATGTCGCATGCCCCAACGGGACCGCGTCCCTCGACGGCCAGAACGGGACGCCGGGCCAGAACGGCGGCGGTGGCACGGGAGCGACCGCCACGGCTGGCACCGTCTCCACGGGGGAGTGGACCGGCAACGTCGGAAGCGCTGGGCAATCCGGCACCTCGGGACGCGGCGGCGGTGGTGGTGGCGCGGGCGGCGGCGTCGAGGGCGGCAAGGCCCCGAGCTGCTCGAACGGCTTCTCCGACATCGGCGGCAGTGGTGGTGGCGGCGGCAGCGGTGGTTGCGGCGGCGCGTCGGGGCTCGGTGGCGCGTCGGGCGGCGCCTCGTTCGCGGTATTTGTGACCCTCAGCCCCGTGCCCGCCACGCTCCCGAGCCTCACTGCCAATGTGCTGCACCGCGGCGTCGGCGGTCCCGGGGGCCGCGGCGGCAACGGCGGGAACGGCGGCGTCGGGGGCAACGGCGGTGGCGGCGGTAAGGGCGGGCAGGCCGGGACCACCTTCTGGTGCGCGGGTGCCGGCAGCAAGGGCGGCGAAGGCGGCGCCGGCGGTCACGGCGGTGGCGGCGGCGGGGGCCCGGGCGGCGCCGCGTACGGCCTCTACGTGCACGGCTCGACGCCCGCGTCGTGGAAGACCGGAAATACCTTCTCGACAGGCGGCGCTGGCGGCCCCGGTGGGCAGGGCGGCGGCTCGGGCGCGGGTGGCGTTGTCGGCACCGCGGGC
Source organism: Myxococcales bacterium (assembly GCA_018780435.1). GTDB lineage: Bacteria > Myxococcota_A > UBA9042 > SXOO01. The sequence goes on along the minus strand of JADMJS010000526.1, from coordinate 26,539 downwards.
GCGAGCGGAATCGCGGCAGCCGCCAACTACTGAATCGAAAGCCGCGACCGCAGCTTTCTGGAAACGGCGGGGCGTTGACTTTCTCCACGGCGGGTGGTGCGCTCCCGCTTAACATCGGAGGTCCGCATGCCGCTCCCACATCCCGGAATGTCCCGAATGCCAACTCGGTGGCCTCGACGCTGGACCGACGAACGCGGCAACTCGTACGACGTCTACCCGACCGCGTACCAGGGCGAGCTCAACTACAAGTTGAGCGACCATCACGCCCGCACCGGCCTCTTCCCAACGGCAGAGTCGCTGGCCGTCCGTGATGCCAACGCCGCGGTGCCCCTCGGGGCGCCAAAGGCGAATCCATTCGACGGCCTGTCGATCCTCGACAACCCAACGCTGCGCGCTCAGGCGGGGCCATCCCCCACCAAGGGCATCGGAGGCATGCAGGGGGGGCGCTTCAAGTCGGTCCGCCTCGACCCGGGCACCTTCCTCTTCCGTTTCGGCGACCCGGACAAACGTGTCGGCGGCTGGTGGAGCGATCGGCGGGCGATGCTTCGAATCCTGCTTCGCGTCGAGCCGGCGGTCAAAGGGCTGCAGGGCGTTCGCGGCGGCGCTGAGCTCAACATTCGTGACTATGCTCGCAAGTACAGCGAAGTCTTGAGCGAGTGGCAGAACGGCATGCGCTACGTCTGGTGCACGCGCACGATGGGTGCCATCTGGGGCTTCCGCGGCTTGGGCGCCGATCAGCGCTCCGAGAAGATCGAGACCGTCCTCGATCAGTTCGGCAACCCAGTCGCCATCACGTACGAGCACATGAACGACGACAACCTGCAGCTCTTCCTCCCCAACGTCTTCGGGCGCGTCGATGCCCCGAAGCCGGGCGAGCCGCTCTTCTTCTCGGCCATGGTGAAGTGGCTCCCTGAGGTCCTCGAAGCCAACCTCGTCCCCCAGCTCCGCGAAGCGATGGAGCGCAAAGAGTCGATGAAGAAGATCTTCCTCGGCGTGGAAGACTGGCTCATGGGCGGAAATCGCCACGCCCAGTTCCATCCTCGCTGAGACGATGCCACGCGCGGCGTAACGATCGAGCGTCCCTGGGACTCGCTCGACACGGTGACCGGCGTCCTCTTCTTGCTCGCGATGGTCGCTTGGTACTCGGGCGGCGACCGCGCCTTACATCAGACCATCATCGCTATGACCATCCACTAGTCGGCCGGCGCGGTCGCCGTGGCCGGCGTCCTCACGGGGCTCGCGCGGGCTGCGTCGCCGGGCGAGGCTGGTCATCACCGCGCGACATTCATTGCTGTCGCTCGATCGTCTTCAACTCCTTGAATGGAAGCGTCAGCCGTGTCTTCAGCCCTGGGTTCGAGGACTGGATGACCACGACGATGGCGTCGTCAGCAACGGAGTTCAAGGTGCCCAGATGGGTTGCACCCGCAGTCGTGACGACTACGACCTTTCGCCACTCCCACGAGCTGAGTGTCTGTTTTTGGGCGTCGGTAACGGCGCCGCCCGACACATCGATACGGTCCGCTGACGGCGCCGCCCCACCAGCCGAGCTCGTCCCCGTCGGGGCGACCCCAACCGACCCTTCCACGGCGACGGGTACCGGGCTTCGCCCCTCCACGGCCGGCTCACCCGTGACCTTCGTACAGATCACGGTCCCGATCACGGCCCAGATGTAGTCTGTCTCCACATCGACGTTCACGAGGCCCTGCCCGCCTCCCTCTGCGTCCGCTTGTGCCTTGGTCTCTGGGAGTGGGTGTGGTCCGAACGGAAAGGCGTAGAACAGCGTGAACATGCAGTTTTTCGCCGAGACTCGCTGGCCGGATGGGATCTTCGGGGCCGTCGGCCGGGTCTGGTCATGGAGGTCCGCATAGCGGATGCAGCCGCTGAAGAACTGAATACCGAGAGTAACAACCGTAACGACTAGTATCTTCAAGATCAACTCCGACTAAATACCGCCGAAATGTCAGTTATCAAGGATTGGGCGTCAAGCGATCGGGCCCTGTTCTTTCATGACAGGCCAACGGCAGGCGACCAATGACCATCCGAGAATCTGGAGCGACGCTGAGAACCCTGCGATCATCAGCGCGTCTTGTGTAGTGGCGTCATTGCCTCTCGCCAATTGCGCTATATGCTGCCCGCGTGAAACGCCGGGTCACCCGAGTCGCCTTCGCGGCCAGCCTTCTTTTCCTCGGTCTCCTCTCCACGGTGGCCGGCTTCGCGGAGCCGCGCGCCGTCGAGGACGAAGACCGCCGCGACGCCCTCATTGACGTCGAGAAGAAGCGGGCGCCCCGCCCGGGCATGGCGCCCGCGTCGTGTGAACGAGAGCGCCCGAGCCTCCCCGTCGGCGCGGGTAAGGTCGTGATTCGGCTCGAGATCCACGACACCATCGACCTGGGGCTCGCTCCCTACGTCGCCCGCATCCTCGACGACGCGGCAGCACGACCCGAGGTGGCGCTGGTCCTCGTCCACATGAACACCCCGGGCGGTCGCGTGGACGCGGCGCAGCTCATCAAGGACGCGCTCCTCAAGTCCAAGGTGCCGACCGCGACGCTCATCGACACGCACGCGCTCAGCGCCGGCGCTCTCATCGCCTACGCGACGGACTTCATCATCGTGACCGACGGGGCGACCATGGGCGCTGCGACACCCATTCAGCTCGGCGGCGATGGTGGGGCGGAGGCCGTCGGTGAGAAGTTCGTGTCCGCTGTGCGCGGCCTCTTCCGGGCCACCGCCGAAGCGAAGGGGCGCGATCCTCGCATCGCCGAGGCCATGGTCGATCCCGACGTCGACATCCCCGGCCTGAAGCCGGACGGGAAGCTCGTCACGCTCACTCACGACGAGCTGCTTATGTGGTGCGTCGCCGACTTCGAAGCGAGGGACGAGCAAGACGCCCTGGCGGTCCTCGGGCTCACGGGTGCCACCCTCGAAGCGCCGGAGCTCAACTGGGCCGAACGTCTCGCGCGCTTCTTCACGGACCCGTCGGTCGCCGGAATCCTAATGAGCCTCGGAATGCTCGGGATCATGGTGGAGCTCTACTCGCCGGGCATTGGCCTCGCCGGCCTCTTCGGTGGCCTCTGCTTGCTCGCCTTCTTCGCCGGGCACCTCGTCGTGAATCTCGTCGGGATAGAAGAGCTGCTCCTCTTCGTGGGCGGCATCGCGCTGCTCGTCGTCGAGCTCTTCTTCTTCCCCGGCGGCGTGGTCGCGGGCGGACTCGGCATCGTCGCCATCGTCACGGCGCTGATACTGGCCCTCGTGGGCTCCGACGTGTCGGTCTCGTGGGACACGGGCGCCTTCACGACCGCGGTCAATCGAACGACGATCTCGCTCGTCGCCTCGGTCGCCGTCTTCTTGCTGGTGCTGCGCTGGCTCCCGCGCAATCGGCTCTTCGGCAGGCTCGTGCTCACGTCCGCCGTAGAGGGAACGGCCCACGAAGCGCCTTCTGTGCCACAGCCCGCCCTCGGCGTGGGCACGCGGGGCATCGCGGCGACGGCCATCGCCGGCTCCGGGAAGGCTCGTTTCGACGGCGTCTCGGTCGACGTGCTCTCGGAGACCGGCTTCATCGCAAGTGGCGCACACATCGAAGTGACGGAGAGCCGGCCGGGCCGCGTCGTCGTCGCCGAGGTCAATCCCGCTGACCGTGGGGAGGTCCACTCGTGATCGCGCTCGCATCGCTCCTCATCGTCATCTCGGTCCTGCTGATCGCGCTCGAGGTCAAGACCTTCCTCAGCCACGGCGTCCTCGGCATCGTAGGCGCCGCGCTCGGCTATTGGGGCGTCGTCCTCGCCACCAGCTCGGCAGACGGCGCCGTCGTCGCCGTCATCGTCGCGGCGAGCCTCGTGGCCTCGGTCTTCCTGGTCATCTTGATGCTGCGGTCGAACTGGATGAACGGCCTCGTGTTGCAGCAGGCCACGACCGGGCAGCCGTCGGAGCTCGCTGCGCGGCCCGAGGTCTGGATCGGGAGGCGCGGCATCGCGACGACCGATCTCCGGCCTGCGGGTGTCGGCCGCTTCGAAAGCGAAGGCGGCGGTCACGATCGCGAGGACGTACTCGCCGAAGACGGCGCCTACATCGACGCCCGGACCCCGATCATCGTGGTCCGTGTCGCCCAGAACTCGCTCGTCGTCCGCCGCGACGAGTCATCCGGCAGTACCCAATCCGACCTTCCGAACTAGACCCGAGGGGTTTCCATGCAATTTCAAGATGTTGGTTCGCTTGCCATCCTGGTCTTGGCGCTCGTGGGCGTCATGGTCTTCTTCTACTTCGTGCCCATCCGCGTCTGGATCGCCGGCGCGTTCTCCGGCGCGCGCACCTCGATCCCCACCCTCATCGCGATGCGTCTCCGCCGCGTGAACCCCGCCGTCATCGTGAACGCCCGCATCAGCGCCATGAAGGCGGGCATCCCGGTCTCGACCGATGATCTCGAGAGCCACTTCCTTGCCGGCGGAAACGTCGTCGTCGTCGTAAACGCACTCATTTCGGCGTCTAAAGCGAACATCCCACTCAATTTCAACAAGGCCGCCGCTATCGACCTCGCCGGCCGTGACGTGCTCCAAGCCGTCCAGATGAGCGTCAACCCCAAGGTCATCACGACGCCGAAGGTCTCCGCGATGGCCAAGGACGGCATTCAGCTCGCCGCCATCGCCCGTGTCACCGTGCGCGCCAACATCGAGAAGCTCGTCGGCGGCGCCGGCGAAGAGACCATCCTCGCCCGCGTCGGCGAAGGCATCGTCACGACCATCGGCTCGGCCACGGACCACAAGGCCGTGCTCGAGAACCCCGATCAGATCTCGCGGCGCGTCCTCGAACGTGGCCTCGACGCCGGTACCGCCTTCGAGATCCTCTCCATCGACATCGCCGACATCGACGTGGGCGCCAACATCGGCGCCAAGCTCCAAATCGAGCAGGCCGAAGCCGACAAGAACATCGCCCAAGCCCGTGCCGAAGGTCGCCGCGCCCAGGCCGTCGCGCTCGAACAAGAGAACCGCGCCAAGCTCGAGGAGATGCGCGCTCGCCTCATCGAAGCCGAAGCCGAGATTCCGACGGCCATCGCGAAGGCCTTCGAACGCGGACAGCTCGGCGTCATGGACTACTACCAGTTCAAGAACCTCCAAGCCGACACCCACATGCGCGAGACGCTCGCCAAGTCCGACGGCAAGAGCTGATCGCCTGTGAAGGAGCCCGAACGCCCGCAACGCCGGCCGCTCGCCTCCGAGCTGCTCGAGGACGACTTCGACGGTCGACGCCGCACGCTGCTGCTCGCTATGGCGCTGCGTCACCCGCCTACCGCGCGGTGGCCGGACGCCCAGCGAGACGGACAGCCGGTCAACGCCCGAGCGTCCGTGCGCCGCGCCCTCCCGCTCGGCGGGTATCAGGCGACGGCCCTGCGTTTGCGTGCGGGGGACGCCCCCCGCACGCCCGCAGACAGGCACGACCGGCTCGCGGCGACTTCGACCCACGAGGAGGGCTGAACCATGTTGCTCGCTGGCGTCGACATTGACGTCATTCAGTGGGTCGTCATCGCCGCCATCTGGCTGCTCTCGAAGCTCGCCGACGCTCGCAAGAAGAAGAAGCAGGCCGAAGCGCCTGCGGACGATGGCGGGCGCCACCTCGAAGAGGCCATCGCGTTGAGAGACCTGTGGGGGCGCGTCGTTCAGCGCTCGAGCGACTGGACCGACGGTGGACCGGCGCTTGCCCTCGCGGCTTCCGGCCTCGCCACCTCGTTGCAGGAGCTCGCGACGATGTTGCCCGGGCACGAGGCCGAATCGAAGGCGATCCACGCGTTCGTTGGGCGGCGAAAGAACCTGGAGGCCGTCGCGTCGAACCTCGATCGCGCGCTCGAGTCACCCGGGTCGGTCCACGTGGGGAACATCCTCCTGAGCCTCCACCCCGAGCTGACGCGCCTCGCGATGCGGGTCGCGAGTCAGACGCCAGGACTCGATGACCACCCGGGCGTCCCCATCGTGGCCTTGTGTCGAAAGTGGGCCCCGATCCTCCTGGCCGACCGGCTGTGGGTGGCACTCGATCCGGCGAATGCCGCTCGTTACGCCCGCCCCTACCTACTGTCGCGACGGGAGCAACGAGTTCCGAGCGATACGGTCCCGCGCACGATTCGCGGCACCACGTTCGCGTCGATGTTGCGAGTCCCCGCCCCGAACTTCGAGGTCTCCGGGGCCGTCGCACTCGACCGCAGTGGCACGGTCGTCCCCGAGCGCATGCTACGAACGGCGGCGACGACGCTCCTCGTGGCGCTCGAACGCGAGCCCCTCGATCTCTTGGGCGGTAAACGCCTCGGCGACTTCACGGCGCTGCCGCGGGAGCTCGAGGACGCGCTCGGCGAACCCGATTCGCTCGAAGCCCGCGATGTCGCGCCGTCCGACGAGTTCGATGAGAGCGCCGCACGCGGACGGCCCGTCCGCGTCGCGAGGCCTACCGATGCGTTCAGCCATCGCAGCGAAGATACGTCCTGGGCCCAACGAAACGAGCCCAACGAGATCACGCCGGAGGACAACACGCCGGTGCGCAACCTCGATCGACCCTTCGAGGACGCCACCGTGCAAGACTGGGTCTCGAGACCGCGCGACGTTGTCGCCATTGGCGCCGAGCGGCGCCGAGAGCCGCGGTCTCAGCCGACGCCACGGAGTCGTCTTCGACGCGCGATGTTGGCCTCGGAAGCGCTCAGGGTCCTGTGAGCGCATCCATGACGCGGCGTTTATCCGTCGCCGTCGGCCCCGTCGAGATGAGCCGCACGGAACCCACAGCCTCGTTCACCCATTCGATGATCGCGTCTTGGGCGGCGGGCAAATCGGCAAACGCGGGCCGTGCTTGCCCCAGGAGCGCCGTGAGCGACGCTTGATGCGCCAGATCCCCGTGTGCCCCGAGCGGCAGGGTCCTGAGACGCGTCGCCGGGGCGAGGACGTAACTGTCCGCGTAGCTCCAACGACCCGGCCCTACGACGCGATCGACACAGGTGAGCGCGATCCCGTCGACGCCGCCCACGCATGCGACGGCATAACGAGCGAGGACTGCGTCGAAACTCCCCACCCGGAATGCACCTTGGAAGCCGCGGTGATCATTGTGGGATTCAGGCAGCGCCACGGTCATGGCCGAGTCTTCGGTCGGCAGCGGGCCAGCGCCGTGACGCGTCGCGTAAGCGCGTAGGACGCCGAGGCGCTCCACCGTCGCCCCGGGGGCCCACTCCGCGAGCAGCGACATCGCGTTTTGACCTGTGCAGTCGCTCCAGGTCGTGTGGGGGTGAAAGCCGCGCCACTCGTCGAGGAGGACGCCCTGGGCCCCTTCGAAGACCAGCGTCGCCGAGTCGCGGACCGCCGCGGCCAACTCGTCCTCGCAAACGATGCGGAGCGCCATCGTGGGTTCGACCGCACTCGTCCAGACGGCCGCCATCCGGGGATCCGAGAGGTCCTGAAGCTCCTCCGTGAGCACGCCGGCCTCCCATGCGGCCCGAGCGACATCGCGGAGAAGGTCCCGCTTTCGCTCTTGAATTCGTGCGAGCTTCCGCTGGGTCGCCTCACCACTTCGGAGGTCGCTGGCACGGAGCACGTCGTCCCCGCTCAGCGTCCGCGCGTCGGCGACGGTCTCGCCGAACCCGATCCCGCACGAGCCGTGAGCGTCCCCGCCGCGCTCCCACTCCCGGAGTCGGTTGGCCGCTCGGTGAAAGGGCGTGATGATCGGCGCCTCTTCCGAGACGAGGAGGCGGTCGGCCGCGTCACGGACGCCCTTGCCGTGGAGGTGCCGCAACTCCACCTGAAGCGCCCACGGTTGCAGGGCGACGTAGCGCGACAGGAACGTCTTCGCGCCCGCCACGAACGCGCCCGAGCCTACCTGCGAGAACGTATGGTGACGCCCGTCCGGCGTCACGACATTGTGCGCCGCCTGGGCGCCCCCGTTGTAGCGGACGACGGCCACAGTCCCGCGTGGCGAGGCCTCTCGGACCAGGAAGTCGGTCAGTGTGCCTTTGCCCTGATCCCCGAATCCCAGATCGATGACGACGTGGGCGTGGTCAGCCACCGGAGCGCAGGTACCGCCGGTCGTGCGTGTAGTGATAGGCTATCTGATCGTCTGAGTATCGCGACGCCCGTCCGAGCGGGCAGGCGTCCCGCACGGCGACCCAGTCATGCCACCGGTTCTGCACGGCCGCCGCGGTCACTGTCGCCCCGAGCGCGGCGCGCGCCACTTCGAACGCCGGCGTACACCCGGTCGCGCAGCCCGTGCAGGCGGGCGCCGGTGTGGGTACGGGTGGGGGTGGCCGGTCGAAGACGAGCACCGCGCGGAGGCCGATCCACGGACCGTGATCCGGGTGGACAGCGAGATGACTCGGGGCACGGAAGGCGAGGCCCGAAAGCTCGGCAGCCGTCACGATCGCCACGTGGTGGGGTGGTGGCGTGGACGCGAGGTGCACCGTGACGGACTCCGCGAGGCCCGCGAGCGCCGACGTGATCGCGATCTCGACATAGTCATCGACAGGGTGAGCCGTGCTGGCCAGCCGGGAGCCCGGTACGGCCGCGTGGAACGCAGTCAAGAAGGGCGCCCAGAGCGAACGGGTGTTGCCGATGACGACCGCCAAGGCGCCGCTCTCTCGGCCGGCGGGGAGAGGCAACGCACACTCCGGATGGCGTTCGTTGTAGTCGCGCGCGTCGAAGCGGGCAGCCAATTCGAGTCCCGCGTGCCGGAGCGAGGCCAGCAGAGGCTCCAAGTCCGTCGTCACCCCCCGAGCTCTTCGATGGTGAACGACGTGTTGGTGTAGATGCAGATGGACGCGGCGATACGCAGCGACTCCTCGACCATGTCCCGGGCGCTGAGGTGCGGCGCGTGTTTGGTGAGCGCTTGGGCAGCGGCGGCGGCATAGTCGCCACCGGAGCCGATGGCGCAGACCGGGCCATCGGGATCGATGACGTCGCCGGTCCCCGATAGCAGCAAGGTCTTGGTGCGGTCGACCGCGAGGATGAGCGCTTCGAGGCGGCGAAGGGCCCGGTCAGTGCGCCAGTCTTTGGCGAGCTCCACGGCGGCGCGGGTGAGGTTACCGCTGTGGTCTTTGAGCTTGCCTTCGAAGCGCTCGAAGAGCGTGAACGCATCCGCCGTGGAACCGGCGAAGCCCACGACCACGTCGCCGCCGTGAAGACGCCGGATCTTGTTGGCGGTGCCCTTGACGATGGTGTTCCCGCGAGAGACTTGGCCGTCGCCCCCGATGGCGACCCGTCCGGCGTGTCTGACTGCGACGATGGTAGTGGCGTGAAACAAGCGGCGCTCCTGCCCGGTCCCGGGCCGTCGATCTCGCGCAGAGTACCCCACGCGTCGAGAAGGTGAAGTGCGCCACATGCCGGCCCCGCACCGGTACCAAAAGAAAAGTTCGTATTGCGGAGTCGCGTGTTTCCCGCAAACTCGACAGGCGGAGCTGCGTTGGCCGACGGTCATGTTCGGCGAGCTCGCATTGGGGGCGGTGGTGCGACACAAAATCGTCATGGGCGATACCCTCTCGGGGATCGCCTACAAGTACGGCATCAAGTCCTGGAAGACGATCTGGGACGCCGACGACAACGAGAGCTTCCGCGAACGCTGCGGCAACAACTACGACAAGATTTTCCCGGGCGACACCGTCTTCATCCCGTCCGTCAGGGAGTCCACCGTCACGAAGAGCGGGTCGGGCACGTCGACCTCGACCACCAAACCCGCGACGACCAAGCCGGCGACCACGAAGCCGGCGACCACGAAGCCGGCGACCACCAAACCGTCGACCTCGCCTGCCAAGCCGCCCGCGACAGCCACCACCTCCACGACGAAGGCCGCAGCCAAGAAGGAGCCCGAGTACTCCGAGTCGAACACCCACAAGGGCATCATGAAGACGGCCGAGATCCTCAAGTGCAGTGCGGCCGCACTTCCGAAGTACATCGAGTTCCTGGTTCGGGTGACCGGCGCGAGCGTCGACGAGATCGGCGAGGCGCTCGAATTCCTCGGCAAACGCGCCGACGGGCTCGAGTTCATCGTCGAGTCCTACAAAGCCTACGTGTCCTTCGAGTCGGGAAAGGTGAAGGACGGGTGCGTCTCGCTCCTCAAGGCCATTGGCAAAGGCTGGAAGGCCATGCCCAAGGCCTTTCAGGACAAGTGCGTGCGTGGCCTCACTCGCATTCTCCGGCGAATCCCGAAGCTCGAAGACGTCGGCGACATGTTGGTCGACCTCCATCGCTACCACGTGGTGCCCCACATGGTGCTCCTCCTCGCCGCCATCTTGGACGGGAAGGCCGGCGACGCGCGTAACGCCACCAAGGACCTCATGGACGGGCTGAAGGATCACCCGACCGCGATCACGTTGTCCTACAACATGTGCCAGTTTTTCCTGAAGCTCCTCCCCGACTCGATCAAGACGAAGCTCATGGCTCGCATGGCGGGCCGAAAGATCCCGCTCTTCGGGACGGCTATCGTCGCCGTGACCGACATCATCTCGATCTGGCAGGCCGAGACCGACGCGGAGTCGACCGAGCTCGACAAGTGGATCGCCCGAATGGGCCTCGCGAGCACCGGCGCGGGTCTCTTCCCGGGCGCGGGGACAGCGCTCTCGGTCGTCATCGACCTCGCCATCATCATCATGACGTGCATCGAAGAGCTGAACACGCTCAACATCGTGCCCAAGAACAACCCGACCAAATAGAGAGTTACTCCGGCGGCACGACGAGGAAACGTCTGAGCCTCGCTTCGACGCCCTCGAGGAGCGCCGTCGTCGGCCCATCCACCTCGCTTCGGCTGTCGGGCGAGGTCGACCAGACGGGCTCGATGCAGGGAAAACGCCCGTCGCGGCAGGTGGCTACCCAATGCCGTGCGCCCGTGGTGACGATTGCGGCCGTCCTGTTCCTCCAGGGAAAGTCGAGCCCCGCCGTAAACACGGCCGTTTGGGGGCCCGACTGAAGCGGGGTGCCGCTGAAGAGCGCCGTCGGGCCACCGAGCGCGGACATCACCGTCGGCCAGATATCGACGTGGCTCGACAGGGTCGGTGACGACAGCCCCGTGATGCCGCAGAGGACCATCGGGACGTCGGTGCGCTCGGCGACGAAGCGGGGTGCAGCGTGGCCAAGCAGCCCGTGTTCCCAGAACTCCTCGCCGTGATCGCCCGTGATCACCACGATCGCGTCCTTCGGCACGGCCGCCATCGTCCGCCGCACGAGGTCATCGACGTACGCCGCTGCGTTCCAATAACGGTTTCGAATGCGGTCGGCGTCGCGCCGGAGCATCTCGTCGTCGAGGAAGTGGTCGTAAGAGACGTCCATCACCGGTCGGTGCCGCTCGAACGCGGGTGGGTACTGGTAGTTGTGGTGCGTCGCGTTGAAGAACACGAAGGTGAAGCTCGGGCCGGTCGCCCCCAAGGCGAGGACGGTCTTCGCGAGCGCCGCTTCATCGTCCCGATAGTCGCCCGTCGCGGTGATCTCGGCGTACTCGTCGAAGCCGTCGACCAAGAAACCCGACTCGTTCCACGTCCGTAGTGCCGACGCCCCCGCGCCGGTCAGCCGGTAGCCCGACCGACGGAGCACCTCGAACGCGGGTGGCGGCGTGGGCCGGGCCTGAATGACGTCGAAGTGCGGCGTGTCGAGGCCATACAAGAGCGCGAAGGTCCCGTATTCCGTGGTGTTTCCGCCACTCACGTGAAGCGCTGATGCGACGCAGCCGGGGCCCCTCGCGAGCTGGCTCGTGAAGGGCATGTGCGCCTCCGTCAGCATGTCGGCGCGGAGCGACTCGACCAGAATGAAGACGATAGGGCGCGTCGGCGTCACCGTCCCGTCGGGCGGCGGGAGGGTGAGGCGGGCTCGCCGCAGCGCGGGGGCGTCTCCCGCCAAGAGCACCGGTGCGAGTGGCGCGGCGCCAACCACGAGCTCGTCCGAGCCGGCCTTGACGCTTCGGGCCAAGAGTATCGCGGCGAGCGTGGTGGCAGCGACGCCCCCGATGCTGACGCGTTCCGGCCACGCACGGTCAGTCGTGCGTTCGAGACGGCGCCAGAGCACGTGGTGGAGGGCCCAGAGCGCGCTGAGTACGAGGAGGGCCCCCAGCAGCAGCGCGGGGGGGAGGCGAAGCTCACGGCCGCCTCCGGAGCTGAAGACCATCCCGAGTGTGTCCGCTGATAGCGCGTGAACCCCCAGCGCGCCGTAGGACCACGTGTCCGCGAACGCGAGGAGGACGCCCAGGCTGAAGAGGGCCGTGGTGACCAAGCCCGCAGCGCGTCGACCTCTGCCGAGCACGTACGCCAGCCCCAAGACGGCTCCACCGATGGCGAAGGTGACCAGGAAGGCCGTGGATGGGACGAGCCACAACGCGGCCGAGGACGGGGACGGCGTGCTTCGTGAGCCGAGCCGCCACGCGAGGCGGGCGTAAAGCGCCGCGACCAGCATGGCGTCCAGCGTGAGGAGCCGGAGGCCCGTCCGCAGACGTAGCTGGCTAGTCTCGGACTTGGGCGGAGACGACAAGGTCGGTGCGGTCAGTCGAGGAACTGGGTGCCCGGGTTTTGGACCTGCCACTGTCGGATGTCCGGGACGACCGAACGACCACCCCCCGGATACGGGCCGTACTTCTTGGAGGGGGTGTTGCCGTTCGGGGCGAGCCCGGTGGGCGTGAGTGACGGCGGGAGCGGGCTTGGGGCCATGGGCAAGAGACCAGGGCCTTGCGGGTTCGGCCCCGACGGCGCGGGCTCGGTGCCGGTCCCGCTTGGCGTGCCGGGCTCATTCGGCGTGCCGCCACCTCCGTGATCGTTGCTCGCGCCGCCGCCTCCCTGATCGTTCCCTGCGCCGCCGCCCCCGGCAAGGCCATTTCCGGTGCCCGCGGGACGGGCACTCGTGTCGTCGCGAGCGGGGATCCCCTGCGGGCGACTCGGCGGCGGTGCTCCTCGAGGGGTCGGGGCGTTCCCGGGACCGGCCGGCTCAAGCTTCGGGATGAAGGGATCATCGTCCGGATCGACCACCGTCAGAGGCGGGTGGACGCGGATCCGCTGTGAACGTCCACCACCCGGCGCGACGTAGATGTAGCCATCTTTGTACTCGTCGCCGAGCCTCAGTCGATCGAGGGTGTCTCGAGTATGGTTGACATCGAAGCCGACAGTCGCGTTCTCGACGAGGTATCGTCGTTCGGTGTATCGGCGGCCTGTCCGGCCATCGAGCCCAGTCCAGAACTCGCGAAGGGCGTCCGCTGTCGCGTTTACCTCGAACTCGAGGTAGCCGCGTTCGCGGCGCAGCAACTTCAGCCCCTTCGGGACCTCGAAGCCGCTCACGAGTCCTTCGGCAGCCAGCAATCGCCCCGAGTCGTCAACGTCTTTCGGCGGCTTCGGTGCCTCCGGCGTCTCGATGGGCGCCCTCAGCTCCGCGTTCGGGCTCAGCGGTTCTTCGTCGGCGCCGAGTAACTCTCGACCGCACCCAGCCGTCGCGACGCCGAGCGAAGCGATCCAGGTCGCGACTTGGCGAGCGTGGCGCATGGTCACAGGCTCTGGACCTGGCCCCAGCTCACGCTGATGACCTGCTTCGGCGGCCGCACCAGCTTCTGGCTGAACTTGTTGACCGTGGCGGACTGGCCTGACTTGCCAGGGTTGGCTGCGGTGTTGGTCTGACCCTTGTTGCCCGTCTGGACGATGAGCTCGAGCTGGCCGCTCTTGGCACCACGTAGGCTCGACGAACCGGCGCCGAGGTTCGCGCCAGCGGCGGCGAGGCCCGCGTCACCCGTGCAGGCCGGGCGGCTCGCGATGGTCGCGCCGTAAGGCACCGTGTCGACGAGCTCGATGAACTCGGCCTTGACGGCGGTGGCGACGTCGCCATCGACGTCGAGCGTGCCGACGGGCGCGTCATTGACGTCCTCAAGGAAGTCGAGCCCCCAGATGCGACCGGTGCCACCTTCGCAGGCGTCGGTCTTGTCCGCTTCGTAGCTCGTGAAGTAAGCCGTGCGACCGAAGATGATGGGTCGGCTCGTCAAGTACTCGCCCGTATTGAGCTTTCGACGCCAGTTTACCTCGGCGGCCACATCACCGACGACCGCGCCGGTCGAGGTGGAGAACGCGAGCTTCTCCTTCACCGAATAGACGACCGTCTTCTGCGTGTCTTTGCCGTAGTCGACGTCGCCGGTCCCGAAGACCAGAACGAGCTGACCGCGTTGTGGGACCGGCGAGATCGCGGGCGCCGTGCGCAAAGCCGAGCGCCCTGGTGCGAACATGGCGAGGTCTTCGAGATCGTCGTAGGTGTCGAAGAAGAAGCCCATCTTCCAGGTCGACGGCTTGGTCCCGGACACGTCCACGCGCCAGAGCTGACCGCCGGCGTCGCCGACGAAGAGGCGCGTCGTGAAGGTGCCGAGGAAGGTGTTGTACGCGACCGGGTCGCCCACGATGGCGTGGTCGAGCGTGTCGGCCAGGTTGTCGTTCGCGCCGTTGTCGTCCACGACTGACGAATTGCCGTTCTTGAACTCACGGATCTTCTCGCCCGTGTCGAGTCGAACCACCATGAAGCACTTACCCGACTCCGGCTCGCCGAGGACCGGCTCGCCACAGGGGAAGAAGGCGGCAGCGACTTCGCGTTTGTCGTTGACGTTGTCGACCTCGATGAAGACGGTCCCGATCTGTGGCTTGGCGTGGACGTAGCCGAGGTTTCGGAAGTCGCTCCGATCGTTCTCGTCGAAGGTCTCGCACTTCGTCGTCCCGACCGTGGTGTCCGTGAGCCAGCAGCGGCGCCCGTTCGTGATCTCCCACCGGATGAGCGGGTTGAACGGGTCCGTGACGTCGACGGCCATGAGGCCGCGCGCGCCTTGCCGGTAAGGGGCGACCAGAATGGAGCGCCACTGGGCGGTCTCCTGCGCGAGCGTCAAGTTGGCGGCCGTCTTTTCGAGGCGCACGTCCTTCAGGATCATCTTCCCGTCAGCCAGGACCTGGAGTTTGGTCCCGAGCTCCTGGAGGCGCGGCACGAGGGCCTGCGGTGCGATGGCCCACACTTCTTCGAGCCACTTCGTGCCAGTGGGCGACCCGACGCCGGGCTGGCTCACGTGAAACGCGTGAATGAAGCCTTCGTGCGTCATCGTGTAGGCCATGGTCGGGCGATTCGCGATAGCCGTCTTGTAGCTCTTGAACGACGGGATCTGCACGTCGAGCGACGACAGGTTCGTCTGTAGCACCGGCGACGAGTGCCAGATGGCGCCGAGGCGTTCCTTCTGCCGCCTTGTGCCGGAATCGCCGTGGATGAGATCGATGATCTGCGTACGGTACTTCTCGCGGACCGTCGGGTCGGACGCGTCGCCGAGAGTCTCGCCGGACACGCGGTAGGTGCCGTTGTAGAGGACCGGGATGAGGTTTGGCAGCGGCCCAGCCGTCGGCAGCGCCATCAGGTCGGCGGTGAGGTCGCTGTTCCCCTTCTTGAACTCCTCCTTCTTGCCGTCGAGAGCGAAGTACATCTTCCGGTCGAGCGTGCGCTGGTTCAGGATCGTACGCGCATCCTTGACCTCGCACGCGCCCGCGCCGCCGCTCGCATCGCGGCATCCGTCCTCACAGCGGTAGGACGTCACTTCGAAGTAGCCGGACATGTCGATGTCGGTCGTGTTCGAGTTCGAGTAGGCGGTGTTGATCTGATACTGGAGGTCGGTGTTCGAGCCCGTGATGTCGGTGAACACGGAGTCAGTGCGCGAGAAGACGCCCGGCGTCGCTTTGCCGAGGACCGTCGAGAGCGCGGTCGCGAGCTGCGTCGGCGTCACCGCGAGCTTGGCCTCTTCCGTGCCGCCTGCGACCGCGATGTCGTTCACGAGGCTCACCGTGGCCGGGTCGAGCGAGAAGCCGACCACGTGTACTTTGTAGCCCTGCTTGAAGAGGCGTTCGGCGGCCTGTACCGAGTTCTTGTACCCGAGCGCCCCTTCGCCCATGTTCGGGCGCCCGTCGGTGATGAGCAGGACGCTGCGGGGGCGGCACTTCTGATAGGGGTCGCCGTCGTTCGAGGCCGTCTTCTTCATGAAGGCCTCGTTGTTGCCAAAGAGCCAGACCGTGTCTTCGAGCGCGGGCGCGATCGGCGTACCGCCGAACGGGATGGACCCGAGCAGCTCCTTCTGGACGAGCTCGTTGTGGTCGATGACCGCCGTCGAGTCGTCCGTGACCGGCGGGACCATCAGCTTGCCCCACGGCGCCGTCGCGTTCTGAAGGCCGATGTTCGTGCGGCCGACGGGGTTCAGGAACTGTGCGTTCGGGCCGAGCGACCAGCCACCCGACGGATCGGCGTCGTCGTTCAAGATGGTGTCGAAGGTGGAGAACGCGAACTTGATGCGCTCCTTGTTGACGTCGATGACGCCGTCGGCGCGTTGAGTGGCGAACTCGGGCGTGTACCAGGGGATCGGGTACCCGGCGTCGAATCGACCCGCGGGACGGAGTCGCTCTCGGCACCAGAACGACTCGAAGGTCCCGGTGAGCACTTCCTTGGCGATCATGTCGCGCGAATATTGGTAGGTGAACGTGGGGTCACGCATCAGCGCCGGGTCGTCGCCGGCGGTGATCGCCGTCGCGTCGACCGCGCACGCCGGTGTGACGAACTCGGGCCCTTGCACGTAGGACATGGAGCCCGAGGTGTCGAGGATGACGAAGACCACCGGCGGCCTGCTCGCCGCGTCGACTTGGGCAAGGGCCGCGGTCGAGACGCACAGCGTCAGCAGGCCGGAGGTGATCCCGAACGTGAGCGCGACGCGCCGTCCGGTCGATTGCCGTGTCATTGGCCGCCTCCCCCTACGATGTAGGGTCCGACGAAGCTGTGGCTCACGTACTGACGCGAGCTGTTGCGTACCACGTCGGCCGGCGTCGCGGTGGAGTCCGCGGTGCCGTAGTAACCGTATGTAGAGATTTGGTACTTCTTCCAGACGAACGCCTCGTTCACGGGGTAGCCCGGCACGCGGTTCGTATCCTGAGGGAGCGTCATCACGCTGACGAAGTTCACGCCGCCAAGCGCCGAGTATTCGCGACCGAAGGAGCCCTTGGGGGTCACGTCGTAGAACTTGTCCGAGACGTCTTTGAGCGCGAGCTTGTTCTCGTTCTGCTGCATGAAGAGCGGAAAGGCGTCGCCCTTCTCGATCGCCATCGCGACGGTGGCTTCCATCCCGGACTCGGTGATTCGAAGCGACTGCTCGCCCGCGCGGAAGTTGCCGACCTGCGAGAGCTCCATCATGACGCCCCGGGCGCCAACCAGGGCCAGGCCGGCCATGACCAGGATGACCATGAGCGAGACGATGAGTAGGCTCCCGCGGCGCGTGGTGATTCGGTCCATCGTGAATCGAAAGCGCTGACGCATCAGATGTTCCTCACGGCAAGCGTTTGGAGCATGACCTTGCTGGTCAGGCTGAGTGTGCGCGCGGCGCCTTCGAGGCCCGGGTAGACGTCGTAGGTGTTGATTCGGGTATAGGGCCCGATGCGCGGCACGTGGGTGAGGTCCGGGTCTTCTTGTTCGGTGCGGACGGTCACCTTCACGGTCATGAAGCGGAGGTTTTGGGACGTCGCGCTGAGACGGCCGAGGGCCCCACCTTCGCCCGAGTCGTCGAGGATCGTGGCGTCCGGCGTCGAGGTGACCGCGAGCGACGGCGATCGTTTGGTCGCGTCGTTGTCGAAGACGAAGTCATAGGCTGAGAAGTCGACGACGTTCTCCGCGATGAGCAGCTTCGAGTCCTCGACGGGCGTGACGCCGTCGACCTGGATGTCCTCCCGCACGAGTGAGGTCGCGCCGCGTGCCGCGTCCGTAACTTCGAGGCGGTAGCGAATGAACATCGCCGGGCTGACCTGGAGGCCGAGCCCAAAGCCCTGAATGCCACAGGTCTGAGTCCCGCTTCGCGCAGGTGGCGCGCTCTGCAGCACGATCTGGCGTGCCCCGTAGTTGGCGCCCGAGATCGGGATGTAGACCTCGTACTGCTCGGCGTCGACGATGCGCAGGTAACGCCGGTTGCTGTCCGTGGAATCGAAGATGCGCAGAAACTGAGCCTCGGTGATGCGCGCCTCGAAGCCGGTCTGCAGCGTGACGGTGTTTCCGGCGACCGAGTCGGTGATGAAGATCTCGCCGTTCGCGCCGGTGTAGTCGCCGAAGAGCGTGAACTCAAGCGGGGCGATGTTGGCGTTCTGGGTCGGGCTCGCGACGGTCGTGCCCGGCAGGCTCCGCTTGGCCGTGATGGCGCGGAGGGGCGACGACGGCTGCACGCACACGTTCGGGTCGATGGTGGAGTTGGGCGTCACGTTGAAGCCTGCGAGCGCGATGTCGCGGCGCAGGTGATCGATCGCGAAGCGCGCGTGCTGCTGCATCGCGACCGCCATGGACTGGTTGCGGTAGGAGCGCGATGCCTTCGTGTAGATGGTGTAGACCATCAGGATGAGAATAGTCGCCACGACGACGGCCACGAGGAGCTCGTAGAGCGTGAATCCGTGGGGCGCCGAACGTCGGGCCAGCTTGGGGGTCGCCACGGTCATACCTGCCTCACGAAGACATTGCGCAGGATGGTGACGGGCAGCGAGACCGACTGCACTTCGTCCATGCGGTCGATCATGGTCACCGGGCAGGCCTGATAATTCGCCGAATTGGCGGTCGGGCGAGTCCACGAGACGCGGATGTCAGCGCGCAGGAGCATGTTGGGTACGAGCCAGGTCAGGCGGTAGTGCACACAGAAGTTCCGGTCGATGTCCGTGCCGAGGTCCCCCCGGATCCCCGCGTCGAGCGTCGGAGACGCGCCGCCGGGCGAGATGCGCGCGTCGGCGGCAGGCGCTGCCGTGTCCTGGTAGCCGATGAGCCATGGGCCGGCCGAACCGGCGTCCGTCGTGTCGGGTGCGTTCTTCAGGAAGGTGAAGGTCGAGATGGACGAGAGCGCCGGAGACGCCGGGGTCCACTCGATGGCCTCTTGCCGCATCGCCATCGCGACGTGCTCTGCAATGCCGAGCGCGTTCTGCATCCCACGCGCGGAGCCCACGCCTCGAATGGTGCCCAGCTGGAGGTTCATGATAGCGACGAACCCGATGGTCGACAGCGTGACGACGACGAGCAGCTCGGCGAGCGTGAAGCCGAGCGGGGCGTTCGGTCTCGTCGCCGGCGATTGGCGCTCAGACATGAGGCGTTCCGGGGGCGCCGGGCAGCATCGATGGGACCCCGTTATAGGGGATGACGATGCGATGGATGATGCCCATCGTCGTGTTGCTGCTGCCCTCTTTGGTCGCCTGAATCGTGAGCCAAGCGGCGCCAGCACCCCACCCGTCCACCGTCGCCGCGACCGGCAACAGCGTGTCCGATTGCACGACCCGGCCGTTGGGCAGGAAGCAGAGGCCGAATGAACCGGCGCCGAGTCCGCTCGGCTCCGAACCGACGATGCGGATGTCGTTGAAATCGCCTTTCGAGAGGTCGAGGATCTTTAGGTTCTGCATGCCCGCGGGGACGCCGCTACAACGGGTGTTGCTGCTCTCATGGACTGCCAGCTTGCCGTTCGGCGAGCCTTGCCCCGTGATTCGAACCTCGTAGGCCCGGTTGCGCGCCATGGCTTGAACGCGGGCGTAGCCGAAGACGTCCATGACTTCGACGGTCGCCGAACGAAGGTGCTGTTTAGCGAAGCCGCTTTGAATCGAGGGCACAGCGAGTGACACGAGCAGCGCGAGGACGCCGAGCGCGACCATGAACTCCATCAGGGTGTACCCCGGACGGGTCTGGCGTGGCGCGGTCATCGTGCTGAGCTCGGACATGCGATTCGACCTCGTTGCGGTTTCCGTGCCGCCGCACAGCGGGTTACCGATCCGGCTCGGCGGCGAGACGGCTGGAGACACGGGCCCTGAGGCCGGCGCAGCAAGGGGCATGCCACGGGCTACAGTGACGCGCGAGTGCGTGACCGTGGGGGTTTCGCCACAGCCCGGGATCGCATGCGGCCGCAACTTTTGCAGCCCTGGCGAGTTCGGAATGTGGAAGGACGTCATAAGTGCCTGAAAATGCGCTCGATATGGTGAGTTTCGGGGGGAGCCAAAGTCCGCCCATCGGGGAAAAGGTTTCAGACCTGGTCGTCGTACCGCCACCGTGATCACCGATCGAGCTGGAGGCGCAGCGCGCGGGTGCTCCCAAACTTCAGGAAGAGCGGGCGGCTGGTTCTGAGCCCGGTCGGGTGCTCTGCTGTGACGAGATAGAGGCCGGCGTCGAGGTCGTCGACGGCGACCGGCGCGTGTCCGATCGCCCTCGGTGAGGTTCCGAAACGTCCGTCCTGGGTCAGCGCCCGCAGCCAGATGGTCGCACCGTTCGGCTCGGTCTGGATCTCGAGTCGTGCCGTCCCCTCGGTGAGCGCGTCGAAGGCCCCGTCGTTGTTGCGGCGGAGTAGATACCACGCGAACTGGCAGCCGAGGTCGTCGTCACGGGCTTCGGAGTCCTCGAGGTGGGCGAGGGCCAACTCGGCGAGCTTGGCCCTCGCGACGAGGTCGCCCGGATAGAAACCCAGAGCCCGCGTGTAGGCGTCGTGCGCCTGGAAGAAGGCGGCGGTGATCTCGTGTTCGCGTCCATCGGGATCGTGGTCCGTCAGGTCGTCGCCGTGGGATGCGGGCCTGTCCGCGGCGCGATGGCGTGTGGCCCGCAGGCGCGAGTAGGCCTCGGCAAAGCGGGTGCCGCGTTGGGTCTCGGCGAAGGCGCGCTCGGCCGCCCGTTCGCGATCGCGGTACCCGTCGAGCCACGCCTCGACCACACGGCAGAGTACCCGCGCGTCGGGCGGTCGGTCTTCACGGCTGAGCGCCATACACGACCAGCACAGGTCGGCGAGCTCGTCTGGGATGCGGCGCTCCGGCGCCCTCATCTTCGGCGGGACGATGTCGCCCCGCTCGACCTTCTCGAAGATGACGGCGGTGTCGCTGCCTTGGACGGGTGGCGCCAACGTCAAGAGTTCATAGAGGATGGCGCCGAGACCGTAGATGTCGGACGCGGTGCCGACCTCGTCGTTCTTGCCCATCGCCTGTTCGGGGCTCATGTAGTTCGGGCTGCCGATGACCACGCAAGGATTACGTTCCCCGCGTGCGAGCGCGTCCTGGAGTGCCTTTCGGAGCGGCAGGTCCGGGAGCCCTTCTGCGCGTGCAAGCCCCCAATCGCAGAGCTGCGCTTCACCGTGCCGGCCGACGCGCACGTTGTCGGGCTTGAGATCGCGGTGGATGACACCTTCGCCGTGTGCGTAGTCGACCGCGTAGCAGACCTGCAGGAAGATCCGCATGCGCCGAACCAGCGGGTACTGACGGCTCGCTTCGGGGTTGCCCTCACGCAGGAGCGCGAGGATGTCCGCCAAGCTGAGCGTGTCCATGAGCCGCATCGTGTAGTAGGGCTCGCCGGTCGGCAGGGCCCCCACGTCGTAGATGGGCATGATGTTCGGGTGCTCGAGTTTGCCGGCGATCCGGGCTTCGGTCAGCAGCGTCCCGACCGACTCGTCGTCGGAGCCGACCTTGGCGGAGAGCTGCTTCAGGGCGACCGACCGGCCGAGCGCGCGGTCTCGGACTTGTGTCACGAGGCCCATGCCGCCTTCACCGAGCTGCCGTTCATGGTTGTAGCGGCGGGCCGGTACCGGCAAGAAGTCGGTCGCCGACGTACGGCCGGCAGCGCGCGCTTGCCGAATCTGCTCGAGCTCTCCAGGTCTGGCGGCGCCGACTTCGACGAGCGCGCTCTCAAGGCTCACGTCATCGCGCTGACTCGCTTGGAAGGCCTTGAGCAGGTCGACGGGGTTGACGAGTCCGAGCGAGAGAAGCGCTGCACCGAGCTCGATGTCGTCGTTCAACCGGTCGTCCATGGCGCGTACCCTCAGGGTGGCCCGGGCCCGTCCCCCCTCCGAAAGCACACATAGTGACACGAACGCTGGAGACGGGCTAGCATCGCGGCCCGCCCCGGGGTGGTGGGGTGAGCTGGGACGGCGTCCGTCGGGGGGTGAAGCATGGCGAGCAAGCTGCAGGGGTGGGACGCGTTTTTCGAGACGCTGAGCGCTGGCTATTGGGATGAGCTCGACCCGGAGGCCCAGACGAACCTCGAAGGCCAACCCGTGCCGGAAGACATCCGCCGCGCGGCGTGCATGATCCACCCACACCCCGTCGGCTGGTTCGACAACCCCATCCCGAACTTTGAAGGCCGTACCCCGCGTCAGGTCCTCGAGCGGCGCGGCGGTGGTGACCAGATCCGCGCCATCCTGATGGAGGTCGCCCCTCACTTCCTACCCGACCTCGGGAGCGGCACGAGCGTCCTCGGGCGTGACACGAGCGCGCTCCGGCAGAAGCCCTAATAGACATCGTAGTCCTTCGTGTCACAGCAAGTTTGCGAATTCTGAACATAGACCTGGAAGTCAAGACCGTATGACCACCGACAATCCCTCCACGTCCGACCTACCCACGACCCAGGCCCCGGAGCTCGACAAGGTCTACGACCCGACGTCGGTCGAGCCGAAGTGGTACCGCAGCTGGACGGACGCGGGGTGCTTCGCCGCCAAGGACGATTCGACCGACCCGCCGTACACGATCTCGATGCCACCCCCGAACGTGACCGGATCGCTTCACATGGGGCACGCGCTGACGGCGACGCTCGAGGACATCATGATCCGCTGGCGTCGTATGCAGGGCATGAACGCCCTCTGGATGCCAGGAACTGATCACGCCGGGATCGCCACGCAGATGGTCGTCGAGCGCGAGCTCGCCAAGGAGGGCAAGTCTCGCCACGATCTCGGTCGCGACGCGTTCATCGACGTGGTCTGGCAATGGAAGGCCAAGTGCCATGCCCGCATCACGATGCAGCATCAGCGCCTCGGCATCTCGTGCGACTGGGAGCGCGAACGCTTCACGATGGACCAGGGCCTCTCGGACGCCGTCCGTGAGGTCTTCGTTCGGCTCTACGAAGAGGGGCTGATCTACCGCGCCGAGCGGCTCATCAACTGGTCGCCCAAGATGCAGACGGTGCTCTCGGATCTCGAGGTCGAAGCGGAAGAGGTGGACGGCCACATCTGGCACATCGCCTACCCCGTGACCGGGTCGGATGAGCGACTCGTCGTCGCCACCACGCGACCCGAGACGCTGCTCGGCGACACCGCGGTCGCGGTCCACCCCGACGACCCGCGTTATCAGCACCTCATCGGACGCACGATCGACCTCCCGCTCACGGGCCGTCAGATCCCCGTCATCGCCGACGGCATCCTGGTCGACATGGCCTTCGGGACCGGCTGTGTGAAGGTGACCCCGGCCCACGACTTCAACGACTTCGAGACCGGCAAGCGCCACGGCTTGCCTATGATCACGGTCCTCGACTGGAACGCGCACCTGAACCAGAACGCGCCGGAGGCGTACCGCGGCCTCGAGCGCTACGAAGGCCGAAAGCGCGTGATCGCGGACCTCGACGCGCTCGGCCTCCTGGTCAAGGTCGAGCCGCACAAGATGGCACTCGGAAAGTCGCAGCGGACCGGCGAGGTCGTGGAGCCGATGCTCTCGATGCAGTGGTACGTGCGCGCCGAACCGCTGGCGAAGCCCGCCATCGACGCGGTGGAGAGTGGCCGTATCGAGATCGTTCCGGAAGGGTGGACAAAGACCTATTACCACTGGATGTACAACATTCGTGACTGGTGTATCTCACGCCAGCTCTGGTGGGGCCATCGTATCCCCGCGTGGTACTGCAAGGACTGCGGCGCCACCACGGTCAGCCGCACTGACGTGACGGCCTGTAGCGGCTGCGCGTCGACGTCGCTGCGACAGGACGAGGACGTCCTCGACACGTGGTTCAGCTCGGCGCTGTGGCCCTTCTCGACGCTCGGTTGGCCGCAGAAGACCCAAGCGCTCGAGACTTTCTACCCGAACGCGGTCATGGAGACCGGCCACGACATCCTGTTCTTCTGGGTCGCCCGCATGATCATGATGGGCATGAAGTTCATGGGAGAGGTGCCCTTCAAGAAGGTCTACCTCCACGCCATGGTGCGCGACGAGAAGGGCGAGAAGATGTCGAAGACGAAGGGGAACGTCATCGACCCCCTCGACATCGTGGACACGCATGGCGCCGACGCGCTCCGCTTCACGCTGGCGGCGCTGACTGTCGCCGGTCGCAGCATCAAGCTGTCCATCGATCGCGTGAACGGCTATCGCAACTTCGTAAACAAGATCTGGAACGCGTCACGTTTCGCGCTCATGAACCTCGGCGACTTCGACCCGCGCGCCCCGGCCCCCGCGAGCGGCGACTTCACGCTGCCCGACCGCTGGATCCTGACCCGCCTTGCCGAGACCACGGACCGCGTGAACGCCGAGCTCGAAGGCTTCGACTTCGGCGGCGCGGCGGGCACGGTCTACCAGTTCTTCTGGAAGGAGCTCTGCGACTGGTACATCGAGCTCGCCAAGGTCGGGCTCGACGCCGAGAAGGCCGCCGCGTCCGACGAGGGCCGGAGGACGCGCCACGCGACGCAGTGGACGCTCAGTACGGTCCTCGACGGCGCGTTGCGCCTGCTGCACCCAATGATGCCGCACGTCACCGAGGAGATCTGGCAACGAATCCCGCGGGCCAACTCGGCCGGACGCCGGCAAGGGCCCACGCCCTTCCTCGCTACGGCGGACTTCGCCATCGCCGGGCTCTCGCGCTTCGACGCCGACGCGGCGCGCATGAACTCCGTCATCAGCGTCATCGAAGGCGTCCGCACCATCCGCGGCGAGAACAGCATCGCGCCGAAGCAGCCGCTCGACGTCGTGCTCAGCGTCGACGCCGCTGCGTCGGTTGAAGCCGCGTGGCTCGAAGCGGAACGGGCGCTCCTGACGAAGCTCGGCGGCATCGGCTCCTTGACCATCGAGGTTCGCTCCGGTGAGGCCGTCGAACGCCAAGGTGCGGCGGTCGCGCGTGCGGGCGCGGTCGAGATATCGGTGCCGCTCACCGGCCTCGTGGACTTCGACAAGGAGCGGAAGCGCCTCCAGGCCGCGATCTCGAAGCTCGAGCAGGAGATGGCCCGCATCCGCGGCAAGCTCGAGAACCCGAGCTTCGTCGAACGCGCGCCGGCCGACGTGGTCGTCAAAGAACGAGAGAAGCTCGAGCAGCTCGCGGCCGAAAAGGCTACGGCCGAGCTCGGCCTGTCGCGGCTCGGGACCAAGTAGTCCGCGCCTTCGAGATTGCCCTTTCGACGCGTCGTCGATCTGGTTATGCTCCCCCGCTTGACCCACGCAAACTCCCTAGAGTGCAGCGGGTTTGGGTTGGAGGGACCGTGTTGAGATCGTCGCAGAGATCGTCGCAGAGATCGTCGCTACCGCTGCTCGCCCTCGGATTGGCCGTGTGGGCCCTCGTCACCGGCATGACCGGTTGTGGCGGGTCAGAGTCATTCGACAAATCGCAGGGCGCCAAGTTGGAGCTGGTCCCGAACGACGCCATCAACGTGTCGATTGGACAGGTCGGGATCGGGGGGACCATCGACCTCCCCGTGAAGGTCCGAAACCTCGGTAACATCCCGATGTCACTACAAGAAGTGCGGCTCGTCTACGACGCGAACGGCGCCGTCGACGACCTGGGCGCGGCCTTCATCCTGGCCGCGGCGCCGGGCCTGCCCACCTCGATCGAGCCGTTCACGGGGACCGCCGGCATCGGTGAAATCGAAGTCGTGGTGCGCTTCACCCGGCAGACGAGCTTCGCCTCGCGCGTCGCGACGCTCGTGGTCGTCACCGATGCGAAGTTCGATGGGACGGCCTCCGTGCCCATCCTCGAACAACCTCCCGCGGCCGTGGGTTCGCTCTCCCCCGAGGTCATCGACTTCGACACCGTCGAGCTCGATACGGTGGCCGAGAAGTTTGCCAAGATGAACAGCACGGGCAGCGAGGCGCTGGTCTGTGACGGCTTCGCGCTCCGTGGTCACCCTGACTTCACGCTGCACGTCGGCGACCAAGCCTATCCCGTCAGCGAAGCCACGTTGCAACGCGCGACCATCGACCCACCGCTGGTCGTTGAGCCCAACACGACGACGGACCTTCGCATCACCTTCGCGCCTACGACGGAGTCCTCAGCCGAGGGAGAGCTCATCCTCTTCTGCAACGACCTCCAGTCGGCGACCGGCGGGCACTCGATCGTGCTCCTCGCGAACCAGAACGTGCCCTGCATCGAAGTCACGCCCCTCGACATGGAGTTCGGCGGCAAGATCGTCGGTCAGATCGCGCAGCTCCCCGTGTCGATCTGCAGCTGCGGTGGCTCGGGCCTTCAGATCACGAACATCGCACTCGATCCCGCTCGCTCCGAGCCCGACTTCCAGCTCTCTTTCGCCAGCACGGGCGGTGGGGTCGGACCGAACGGCATCGATCCCGCGGCGCCGCTCGTCCTCGACTTCGGCGACTGCATCGACGTCGCGGTCCAGTACGTGCCCGACGTGGTCAGCCCGCTCGACGCCGACAACCGGCCGATCCCGGACCGGGCCGTCCTCCAAATCGAGAACGACAGCTTCGAGCCGACCGTCGAGGTCACAGTCTCCGGCATCGGCCTCGAAGGCACGTGCCCAGTCCCTATCATCATCGTCGACGAAGGTGAGCAGGTCGTCCCCCAGACCATCCTCCACCTCGATTCGAACCAGTCCTACTCGCCGAACGGCGCCATCA
>JADMJS010000759.1 GCA_018780435.1 Myxococcales bacterium | reverse complement strand
ACGGCGCGTTTGTCCTGCTTCCGGAACTCGTAGTCGCCGTAGCTCGGGTCGAAGGTCCAGCAGAGGTACGACGCGAAGCCGAGCAGGGCGACGACGGCCATCGCCGCCGAGGTGCCGAGCCAGGTGTCGAGACCGAAGCGCCCCGTGGCCGGCATGGCGCCCGGGTGGACGAACTGGAAGACGATGGAGACGTCGCCGAAGTCCAGCTTGCCCCAGTCGTCGCCCCCGACGCGGAGGTGGCGGACGTCGCCCGACCCGGCGCTGGCCGCCGCGGTCCAGGCGTCCTTCGGGGTGACCGACTGTCCGCCGAGGTTGAGCGCGCCGGTGAAGCCCGGGAGCAGCGCCAGCTCATAGCTGCCGTCGCCGCGACCGAGGGACTTGTCAAAGCGCGCTTCGAAGAGCGCATGGTCATTCGGACCCGCCCCGGCGGGCAGCGCGAAGGCCGGCTTCTCGCGGCGGATCGAGGCAACGTCGGTGCCGACGCGCACGTCTTCGGGCTCGGCGAGCAGGTTCTGGCGAACGACGGAGCCGTTCCAGAGCTGAGAGACGCGGAGGTAGCGATGGCGACGGCGGTAGCTGCCGGCGCCGGCGAGCTGTCCGAGCGCGCCGATGCCCAGCACCAGCGCACCGGCCGCCGTGAGCCAGAAGCCCGGGGCGGTGTGGGGGCGCGTGTCGCCGAGCCGCGCGATGGCCTCGGCCGAGACGACGCCGGCAGCGACGTCGGGCAGATGCAGCCAGGACATAGCCAGCGCGGTGAACGCAGCCACGCTGGCGAGGACGGCGACACCGCCGAGGCGCCGCTTACGAAGGACGAACGCGAGCACGCTCGCGACGGCCCCGACTGCGGCCGCGCCGTAGACCAGCGGGGCGGTGGTGAGAGCAGCCCCGGAGACGGGCCCTCCCAGGATGGACGAATCGAACCAAGGTGCCGCGGACACTCCGATCGCGACACCGATGGCCCCAGAAACAGCGAAGAACAACATGCGCATGGGCCTTACCTCACTCGTTTCCCGGCCCCTCTGACCGGGTTGGCGGACGTCCGCCAGTTGGGCTGAAACGAGCCGCGCGCACCGTCGATCTGACGAGCCAGAAGATTTTCGGACGATTGTTCGGAGAGGGGGTTCAGCCTGGCTTCAGCGCTCGGCTGATCTGGTTCGGATCGAAGCCCGGGAACATGCGGCCGTTCACCCAGATCACCGGGACGCCCGTGAGCGAGCGCGGGTCGAGCCCCGCTTCGGTCGCGCGGCGTCGCATCTCTTCGGCGGCGCCGGCTTCTTCTTCGACGTCGCGTTCGACAAAGTCGATGCCCTTGTTCTTGAAGTAGCGGCGCGCCTGCGAACACACGCCGCACCACGAGGTCGAGAACATGATGACTTCGTTCTTGCCGGCGTTCTGAGCCGTCGAGGTCCCGGACCCGGGCCGCCTGCTGCCCGCCGCGCGACCTCCCGCAGAGGTGGCGCCTGCGGTGGCGGCGCCCGCCGGTGGGCTGGCGGGGCGCGCGGCGGCCATCGCCGCGTCGAACTCGGCCTGCGTCAGCACTTTGACGGGGTAGGTGCCGTCCGCGGCGGGCTGCCGTAGGTCGGCGACGTAGGCGAGGCCCGGCGGCACGTCGACCCCGTCGGGGATGACCAGCACCGTCTCGCGCGAGGCGGAGGGCACATCGTCGAGTGAGTTCGCAGTCTTGAGGGCCGTCCCGCCGGCGGGGAAGTATCGGTAGAGGTGCTTCTCCCCGGCCTTGACTGTGATGGCCGGCGCCGTGGCGGCGAGGGGCGCTTCCGGTGTGGCCGGGGCGGCCTCCTCCTTGCCACAGGCGAGGGCGAGGAGGGTGGAGCTCAGGAGCGAGAGGGTGACGCGGGCGGGCAGGCGCATGGCGCCTAGAGTAGCGGCCGACTTTCGGGGCGCAAGTCAGCTCTCGTCCGAGGTGGACGGACGTGCGCGGGCCCCTTGGCCTTCGAGCGTGACCCAGAAGGGGCCGAAGGCGAGGTGGTCGAGCTTGCCGAGGCGGAAGCAACGCAGCGCGTCGGTGGGGGAGCACACGATGGGCTCGCCGTGCATGTTGAAGCTGGTGTTGACGACGGTCGGGACGCCCGTGAGCTCGTGGAAGCGGCGCAGGATGGCGGCGTAGCCGGGGTTGTCTTGGTCGCGGAGGAGCTGGGGGCGGGCCGTGCCGTCGAGGTGGACGACCCCGGGCGATTCGCGGCGCAGCGCGTCTTTCACCTTGAAGGTGATCGTCATGTAGCGGGCGGCCAGCTCGCCGCCGGCGAGGCCCTCGTAGCGGACCTCGGCGTGATCGTGCAGCGTAACGGGCGCGAAGGGCATGAACTCGCTGCGGGCGAGGCGCGCGTTCAGCCAGTCGTTCACGCTGGGATCGTCGGTGCGGTACATGACCGAGCGGTTCCCGAGCGCGCGCGGGCCGTACTCCATGCGGCCGTCGAAGCGGGCGACGACGCGTTTCTCGGCGAGGGCGCGGGCGGCGGTCGAGGCGAGGTCTTTGGGGCGATCGTAGCGGAGGCCGCTCTGTTCGAGCGCCTGGCCGAGCTGCTCTTCCGAGTAGCCGGGGCCGAGGAAGGGCGTCGCGAGCGGCGCGTTCAGCACGCCCGCGCCGTGTTCGGCGAGGTAGCAGAGGCCGGCGCCCATGCTGATGCCCTGGTCGGTCATGGCGGGGTGGACGTAGACGGCATCGACCTCGGCGAGCTCCAGGATCTTCTGGTTCACGACCACGTTCGCGAAGCAGCCGCCGGCGAGCACGACGCGTCGGCGACCGGTCTCGCGCACGGCCTGACGGACGTAGCTCGTCATGACGTCTTCGAAGCGGCGCTGCGCGGCGGCGGCGATCTCGGCCGGCGTGTGGCGAGCGAGGTCCGAGTACGGCGGCGCGGTGCGGCGGCGCCACCAGAAGTCGGAGCTCGTGAAGTGGCGGCTCTCGGCGTCGAGGCCGAACATCTTCTCGGTGATCGGGTACGCGATGGCCGGGTCGGCGTGTGCCGCGAGCCCGGTCACCTTGCCGGCGTTCAGGTTGTGAAAGCCGAGGAGCTGCGCGATCTCGCCGTAGAACTGGCCGGGCGAGTGGCGGGCGGATGAACCGTATTGGTAGTGACAACGGCCGCCGTGGCAGTCGAAGACCTTCGACGAGAAGCCGTCCCCGAAGTTGTCGGCCGTGACGGCGACTGCGTCCTCGAAGCCGGAGGTGAGGTAAGCCGAGTAGGCGTGCGCTGTGTGGTGGTCGACGAAGTTGGCGAGCTTCGGGCCCTTGCCGTTCTGTGGGAAGCGGCGGCGAGCCCCGAAGCGCGAGAGCTGTTCGGTGAGGCTCGTGAGGACGCCGCCGCGGGACAGGACGTGCTGGAAGTAGAGCCAGGCTTTGTGTTTGCCGCCGAAGTAGTCGTGCTCTTCGTCCGGGAGCAGGTCGCGCGCGATGCGGGGCAAGAAGTGCGTGCGATTGGCAGGCAGGATGACGTCGACGTCGTCGAGCGAGATACCCGCGAAGTCGAGGCACGCCTGCATCGACAGCGTCGGGAAGCCGCCTTGGAACTTGACGCGCGTGAGCCGCTCTTCCGCGACGGCGTAGACCGGGACGCCGTCCACAAAGAGCGTGGCGTTGGCCTGAGAGTCTTCGTGAAGGCTGAGTAGATACCGGGGGTTCTGGCTCACGTGGCGCCCTCCTTCGGGCGCCGGGCCCGCAGCGCGATCACGCCGGCGGCAGTGGCGAGCAGAGTGAGTCCGACGGCGGCGATGAGGCCCCGGCTGATGTGCGTGGCGACGAGGACCGCGACCGAGTAGCTCAGGAGCGGCACCAGGAAGAGCCCCACGGTCGCGCCTCCGGCCCAGCGTTCAAGCGCGGACGCGCCGGGAGGGCTCGCGGCGTGCCAGAGGGCGACGCCCGGGGCGAGGACGGTGAGGAGAAAGAGGGCGAGATCGAGGACCACGGCCGCACTCTAGCCGTTTGGGGCGGGGGCTTCCACCGGGCGGGCGCGATCGTGCGGACGAATCGAGGGTGCCCCGTGGACCGACTTCTGATGTGCGATCGTCGATCCGATCCCTGCGTCGCGAAATTAGCGACGCTCTGATCGCCAATACCCCGGGCGGCGGTGCTGGTGGGCGAACGCGAGGACTTCGAACGCGGTGGGGTCAGAGCGATAAAACAGGGTGTATGGAAAGTGAGACACCTCCTTCGCTCGTAGGTCTCCGCCCACGGACCGACCGCTCTCTGGAAACTGAGCGATCTGCTCCAAAGCGGCTGCGACTGCCGTCACGAGGTTAGAGGCTCGCCCCGTCTCCTGCGCGATGTGCCACTCGATTGCACTCTCGAACTCGACGACGGCCCGTGGGTGCCAGGAATGCGGCAGCATCAAAGTTGAGGAGCGAGCTTCCGCGCACGGTCCAACACCTCGGAACCCGGGATTCGCGGAACCTTCCCGTCAGCGAGCTCCTCGTGACGGAAGGCTGCTTCGACCGCCCACTCTGAGTTCCACGTCGAAGCGCTCTCGGCAGGGATGCTCGAAAGGAGTCGTTCGACCAATCGTTCCCGCTCTGCAGGCGAGAGATTGAGAGCTTCTGCTTCGATGGCGGCGTAGGTCATGAGCCGAAGCATGCCGATCAGCATTTCGCTCGTCCAGCTGCACGTGGGATTCGCCATCGGCCGCCTAGTGCCTTCGAAATCGCCGCCGCATCGTTGGGTGCTTCCTTGAGCCAAGTGCCGAGATCCCGAGTCGGGTCCTCCGGTGTCACGAGTTGATTCGATACATCGGATGGGGCGATACGAGTGCGTTCTTGGCCAGTCAAAGCCACAATCATCCCTCCCCCAGAAGCGCGCTGAGAATACGACGCCAGTTCTTGCGACTGCCCGGCCAAAAGTCACATCAATGCCGTGTGGTGACCGGGGGCCCCCAACGGCGTTATGCTCCCCCCGCGCACCCGTGCGCCCGGAGGCCCCATGCGCAATGTCGCCCTGACCCTGATCTTGGTCTCCCTCTCGTCGCTCATGAGCTGCGAATCGGCCGAAACTCCCGCTGCAGTGGCGTCCGGTGACGTCGCCGTCAGCGATGGGAGCGGCGGCTTCACCATCGACACGGCGGGGGTCGAGGTCCTCACGTTCCCGGACACGGGGAGTGATACCGGCGCCGATACGGGGACCGGGACTGCGACGGACCTCGGCAAAGCCTGCACCGAGAACTCGGACTGTGAGTCCGGTTGGTGTGTGTTCAGTGAGCAGGGCTATATCTGCACGCAGCCGTGTCTCTCGGAGTGTCCACCCGGGTTTGGGTGTAAGTCGGCGTCGGCGACGGGTACCGACCTGATCTTCCTCTGCCTCCCCGCCGTGCAGCGCCTTTGCGAGCCCTGCCAGGAGAATACCCAGTGTTTTGGCGGGACTTGCGAGGCCATCGGAGGCGATCCGGAGCGACGCTTCTGCACCGGGGAGTGCGGCGCCGATGGCTCGTGCCGGGACGGCTACGTCTGTGACGCCAGCCCGAGCGGCGTCTCGCGCTGTATCCCGAAGAGCGGGTCGTGTGACTGCCTCCCGGACTCCATCGGCCTCTCCCGAAGCTGCACGCGCGAGAACCTGGCCGGGCTCTGTCTCGGCACCGAGACCTGTGGGGCCGACCTCGCGTGGTCCGAGTGTACGGCGGCCGTGCCCGCGGACGAGGTCTGCAACGGCGTCGACGACGATTGCGACGGGCTCGCGGACAATGATTTGCCGGCGACGCGACCGTGTACGCGCGAGAACGCCGCGGGCGCTTGTGAGGGCCTCGAGCGGTGCGTCGGTGCGACCGGGTGGGTCTGTGACGCCCGCGAGCCGGCGGCCGACGTCTGCAACTTTGCCGACGATGACTGCGACGGCGAGACCGACGAAGACTTCCGTGACGGCGCCGGCCGGTACACGACGCCGGAGCACTGCGGCACCTGCGGCAACGGTTGCGCTGGGAAGTACCCGCTCGCCGACGAGATCGTCTGCGCCGCCAGCGGGCCGACGCCCGAGTGCATCGTCGCGGCCTGCCAGCCGGGGACTTTTCAGCTCTCCCTCTATCAGTGCGTGATCCCGCCCGACGCGGCCTGCAAGCCCTGCGCGTCGGCCCTCGACTGCTACGGCGCCGCGTGCATCGACGTGCAAGGCGCGAAGGTGTGCGCCCACGCCTGCGTCGCCGACGCCGACTGTGACGACGGCCTCGCATGCGTGTCGGGCCACTGCCTCCCGCCGAACGGCACCTGCGACTGCGACGCCGAGACCGACGGCGCCAAGAAGTCCTGCTCGAACGTGAACGGCGTCGGGACCTGCTATGGCTTTCAGACCTGCGACGCGGACGCCGGATGGTCGATGTGCGACGCACGGACCGCAGCCGCCGAGCTCTGCGACGGGCTCGACAACGACTGCAACGGTCTCCTCGACGACGGCCTCGTGGCGCCCGCGTGTGACAGCCAGCTCGGGATCTGCGTCGGCGCCGTCCGCACGTGTGGCGGCGGGGCAGGGTGGCTCCCCTGCAGCAGCGCGACCTTACCGCCCTCGTGGGAAGCCACGGAGCTCACGTGCGATGGCCAGGACAACGACTGCGACGGTCAGACCGACGAAGCGCCGAACGGCAGCGGCCCGCTTCAGGGCGCCCCGTGCGCGCTCTCCCTGGGCGTCTGCGCCGGCGTGAAGAATGTCTGCCAGGGAGGCGGCTATCTCGGCTGTAGCTACGGTCCTGCCTACCAGGCCAAAGAGACCCTCTGTGACGGAAAAGACAATGATTGTAATGGCCTCACCGATGACGTGGACGTCGACGGGGACGGCTTCCGCCCCCTCGCGTGCGGCGGCATCGACTGCGACGACGGCAAGGCCACCACCAACCCATCCGCCAAAGAGGACTGCACGACCCCCGCCGACGAAGACTGCTCCGGCGCCCCGAACGACCGCGACGCGGATGGCGACGGCTTCTTGGCCGTGGCGTGCGGCGGCGACGACTGCGACGACGACCGCCCGACCGTGAGCCCCATCGCCGTCGAGACTTGCGGCAACGGCCGCGACGACGACTGTTCGGGCGCGATAGACGATCGCGACCTCGATCAGGACGGCCGCAAGGACCTCGCGTGCGGCGGCGACGACTGCAATGACCTGAGCCCGCTCATCTATCCCGGCGCCGCCGAGCTCTGTGGCGACGGCGTCGACAACGAGTGCAACGGCAAGGCGGAGGACAAGGACACGGACAAGGATGGCAGCGTCGACGTGGCCTGTGGCGGGACGGACTGCAACGACAAGAGCGCGCTCTCGAAGCCCGGGCTCGCCGAAGTGTGCGGCGATGGGCTCGACAACGACTGCAACGGGAGCATCGACGACAAGGACATCGACGGTGACAGCTTCAAGGACCCGGCGTGCGGCGGCAAGGACTGCGACGACCTCCGGGGCGACGTGCACCCGGGCCACCCGGAGCTCTGCGATGGCCGGGACAACGACTGTAACTTCGGCATCGACGACAAAGACGCCGACCAAGACGGCCACAAGGACGTCGCGTGCGGCGGCGACGACTGCCGGGACGACGATCCCTACGTGAACCCCGGCGCCGACGAGCTCTGCGGCGATCTCGGCAAGGTCGACGAAGACTGCAGCGGCCAAGACGGCGACCGCGACATCGACGGTGATGGGCGCCGTGACGCGGCGTGTGCTGGCGGGACCGACTGCGACGACGGGGATCCGCTGGTCTACCCGGCCGCGACCGAGATCTACGACACCAAAGACACCGACTGCGACGGGAC
>JADMJS010000479.1 GCA_018780435.1 Myxococcales bacterium | reverse complement strand
TCGACCTCGCTGAGGCGCCAGCCCGAGAGACTGTGTGCGATGTCTGCGATCACGAGGTGCTCCTTCGTGGTGGCGGTGCGTACGGGTCCGATGGGGCCCCGCGCGGGGTGCCCAAATCGTCCGCGAGGGATTACACTAATTCGCGCCGGGCGTCACCGGCCGTGAGATACCCGCCTCTCGCGAAGCGGCCGACGCCCTCGCGACGCGAGAGAGGACTACCGATGCAACTCGATGATTTCGACTTGAACGCGCAGCGGCCCAGCGGGAACGGCGGTCAGAGCCGGCTCCTCTGGGCTTCGGACGAGCATATCCCCTCCCACCTCGCGGCGGCGCTCGAAGCCCTCGACCGGACGGCTGATCCGGTCTCGCCGCGGTCACTCTCCCTCGAGCTCGGCGCGCGGGTCTCACCGGTGGTCCTCGTGCCCGTGGACGAGTCCACGGCGGAGTGGCTTTTCCCGGTCGTCCGCGACCTGCCGGAGCTGGTGCGCGTCCTGGTCGCGCCCGACGGTGGGACGGCCATCGCCATCGATATCCTCAATCAGTGCGGGGCCTTCGGCATCGCGCTCCTCGAGCGTAGCGAGTCCGAGCTGGTCGCCGTCATCGACCGGGCGCTGGCCCACGCCGAGGGGCAAGCCCGCGCTCGTCAGACGGTACTCGAGCTCAAGTCAGCGCTCGACCGCGTCCGCAATCAGGTGACGGCGGTCGAACAACACGTGGTCGCGGCGCGCGCCTCGGTCGACGTGGATTCGCTCCTCTGGGATCAAGTCCACCTCGTCGAGCGAATCGAAGACGAAGCGAACCGCCTCGCGAGGTACGGCACCCCCTTCGGCGTCGCCGGTGTGAAGGTGCGGCGCGATCCCCATCGCTTCGACAAAGCGGTCGCCGAGGTGCTCGCCGACTTCGTGCGGCGGGTCGACGTCTGCGCTCGGCGTGGGGCGGGCGACTTCGTGCTCGTGTGTCCCTCGACGGACGACGCCGGCATGCGCCGCGTCGGCGAGCGGCTCCGGGATGCGCTCGGCGCTGCCGGCCTCGCCAACGTCGACCTGGGCATTGCGACCGTCGCTTTTGGCAAGGGGCGCTTCCGGTCGGACGACGTCCTCCTGCGGCTCGAAGGGGTCCTCGAACGCGCCCAGAGCGGCGTCCTCCATGAGGTTGCAGATTGATCGTCCGATTCCCCATCGTCGTGTGTGCACTCGCGAGCGCGGTACTCGGCTGTAGCAAGGCCCAGGCGCCCACGGCTGCACCGGCGGCTCCGACATCCGCTGCCGCACCGGCTGGCCCCGCGCCCGCTGCTGCGCCGGCGGCTCCGACACCCGCTGCTGCGCCGGCGGGAGCACCACTGGACGCGGGCGCCCTGACGTTCGCGGTCCCATCCGCGTTCGAGGTGCAGCCGCCCTCGAGCCCGATGCGGCTCGCGCAGATGCGGCTTCCGGGCGCGGCCGGCGACGGGCTGCTCACCATCAGCCAGGCCGGCGGGTCCGTCGAGGCCAACATCGCCCGCTGGCAAGGGCAGTTCGAAGGGACGCCGACGCTCGACAAGGCGACGTCGACGCCGAACGGGCTCACGGTCACGACGGTCGTACTGTCCGGGACCTACATCGACAAGCCGTCCCCGATGGCGCCGGGCCCCGGTACGCCGCGACCCGACTACGTGATGCTCGGCGCCGTCATCGAGACCCCGGCGGGCCCACACTTCCTCAAGGCCACGGGGCCGAAAGCGACGCTCGACGCACTGCGCGGCGACTTCGATCGCCTCGTCGCCAGCGTCTCCCTTCGATGACGACGGTGCCCCAGCGCGCGACGCCGGTGGGTGTCCGTGACTACACCCCCGAGCTCGCGGACGCCTTCTACACCCTGCAGGGTGAGCTGATGGCCGCGTTCAAGGGTGCGGGCTACACCCCCATCATCACGCCGACCTTCGAGCTAGCCGCGGTCTTCGAGCTCGGCATCGGCCCCGAGGACGCGGCGCGCGTGCTGCGCTTCGTCGACCCGCAAAACGGCGACGTGCTCGCGCTCCGCAGCGACATCACGCCCCAGATCGCGCGGCTCGTGTCGGGCCCGATGCGCCACGTCGCCCCGCCACTTCGGCTCTCCTACTTCGGCCGCGTGTTCCGGTTGCGTCAACACGTCGAGTTTCAACGCCGGGAGGTCGCGCAGGCTGGGATCGAGCTCATCGGCGCGTCCGGCGCGGCAGCGGACATCGAAGTGCTGCGCGTGTGCGACTCCGCGCTGGCGGCTGTGAGCCCGAGCCCGGTGGTGCTGTCACTCGGCCACGTGGGTCTTCTGCGCGCGCTCCTCGGGCGGCTGCCCGAGACGGTCCCGCTCACGGCGCTCCGGGAGCGGATCCGGCGCAAAGACCGGGCGGGCACACTCGCGATCTTGGCCGAGGCCGGCGTCTCGACAGCGGACGCCGCCCCGATCGGCGCCCTCGTCGGCATGCACGGCGCTCCGGGACCGGTCCTCTCGGCCGCCGCCGCGCTCGCGGAGCGGGTCCCGGCGCTCCGTCCGGCGCTCGCCGAGCTCGAAGCCGTCGTGTCCGGGCTCGTACCGGGGCTCGCGTGCGAGCTCCTCCTCGACCTCGGGGAGATGCTGGGCTTCGATTACTACACGGGCGTGGTCTTTCACGCCTACCTCGACGGCGCCGGTTCCGCCGTGGCGTCGGGTGGGCGCTACGACACACTGCTCGCCCGATACGGGCGCGATCTGCCCGCCGCCGGCTTCGCCGTGGACGGCGAGGTCCTCACCGAAGCCCGCGCCACCCGCAATGCCCCCTCGAACGCCGTCTAGGAGCCAGTCATGCCCGGAATCGTCATCCTCGGCGCCCAATGGGGCGATGAAGGCAAAGGCAAGGTCGTCGACCACCTCGCCGCGAGCGCCGACGTGGTCGTCCGCTATCAGGGTGGCAACAACGCGGGTCACACGTTGGTCGTGGGCGGCCAAAAGACCGTGCTCCACCTCGTGCCCTCCGGGATCTTGCACCCGAAGACGCGGTGCCTCGTCGGCCCGGGCGTGGTGCTCGATCCGGCGGTGCTCGCCCGAGAGGTGAAGGCGCTCGAAGCGAGGGGCCTCCTCGATCTCCGAAACCCGGGAGAACGCCTCGTCGTGAGCCAACACGCCGCGCTCATCCTCGATGTCCACCGCGAGCTCGACCAGGCGCGCGAAGCCGTGGCGGGCGGCCGAATCGGCACCACGGGCCGCGGGATCGGCCCGGCTTACGAAGACGTCGCCGGTCGGCGCTCCGTCCCGGCGCGAGCGCTCAAAGATCCCGAGGACCTGCGGGCACGTATCGCCGCGATTCTCCCCGAGAAGAACGCCCTGCTCGCCCACTACGGCCGGCCCACGATGACGGTCGAGCAGCTCATGGCCCCGCTCCTCGAGGCCGCGCCCGCGATCGTGCCACTGCTCGGCAAGGTCGGGCCCTTGGTCGAGGCCGCGCTCGACCGGGACGAGACCGTGCTCTTCGAAGGAGCGCAGGGGACCCTGCTCGACGTGCTCCACGGGACCGTGCCCTACGTCACGAGCAGCCACACCACCACGGGCGCCGTGTGCACCGGCACCGGCATCGGGCCCGGCCGACTCGGACGCATCGTGGGCCTCGCGAAGGCCTACGTCACGCGCGTTGGCGGCGGGCCGCTCCCGACGGCGATCGGCGGCGAGCTCGAAGACCGTATCCGCGCCATCGGCCAGGAGTTCGGCGCCACCACCGGCCGACCACGCCGCTGCGGCTGGCTCGACCTCGCCGCCCTTCGCTACGCCGTGCGCCTCAACGGCATCACCGAGCTCGCGGTGACCAAGCTCGACGTCCTCACTGGCATCGGTCCGCTGCGCGTGTGCGTCGGCTACCGGCGCGCTGATGGCTCCGAGACCGAAGAGATGCCCATCTTCCCCGAAGAACTCGAGACGTCGGCGCCCATCTACCGCACCGTGGCGGGCTGGGACGAGCCGATCCACCTCGCACGCCGCTTCGAAGACCTGCCGCGTTCGGTCCACGAGTACCTCGAGCTCATCGCGGACGTCGCCGGGGCGCCCGTGACCATCGTCGGTGTCGGACCGGACCGCGAGGCGACGCTGGTTCGCGCACGGGGGTAGTGGCGACTCCTGGCGTCAGCGGCCGACCGACTTGGCGTTCTTCGCCAGAAACGGCATGCTTCCTAGCCAGGAGGCGCCGATGCAAGTCAACATTCTGGAAGCCCGCAATCAGTTGTCTCAGCTCATCAAGTCGGCCCTAGCAGGCGAAACCGTGGTCATCGCCAATCGTGGGGTCCCGGTGATCCAGTTGGTGCCCATCGATCAGTCCAGCCAGAAGGCCAAACGTGGCTCGGCGGAGGCCATCTTGAGCTGCCTCGACGCGCTCGGACCGGCGCACGCCCATCGATCGACAGACGAACTAGAGGCGGCAATCCAGGCCGAACGCACTGCGTGGGACTGATCTATCTGGACGCGTGCATGGTGATCTACCTCACCGAAGGATCCATGGAGCACCAGTCGCGTATTCGTGACGCCATCTCGAGCCGTCCTGGATGGGAGTTCGGGGTCTCACCCCTCGTTCAGCTCGAGTGTCTGGTGAGCCCGAAGCGCTCAGGGGACCTGAGCCTGGAAAGTCGATACATGGCTGTCCTGGCGCAGATGTTAATGCTGCCCTTCGATGAAGTGACGTGGGTTCGCGCGACCGAACTGCGAGCGCGCTTCGGGCTGAAAACTCCGGACGCCTTGCATCTCGCATGTGCGCAGATCAACGGTTGCCGGGAGTTTTGGACCAACGACGATCGACTCAGCCGAGCCGCGATGGGGCTGTCCTTGAACTTGTTTCGAATCGCCGCCTCGTGAGCGTGTTGACCGACAGGGCGCTTGCCAGCCGGGAGTCCTGCCAGTAGCGTCCCGGCCGTGATTGCCGAACGCCCCCTCTTCGATCTCCGACGCCGTGGACCTGCCCAAGGGCTCGCCCTGGGCCTGCTGCTCCTGGCCGCCCCGGCCTGCGATCCAGGCGCCACCGTGCTGAACGTCGCCCCTGCGGTCACGGCCGTGGGGCCGGTGACTTTCGACAACGGCGAGGTGACGATCGGGGTCTGGCTGCGCGACCACGAACGCGACAGCGTCGACCTCACCATCGTCGCCGAGCTCGATGGGACGCCCTTGACGCTCGACGAGGTCGAGGTGGGCCTGCTTGGGCTCACGACCCTGCGTGAAGCCCCCGGCCGTCATCACGCGCTCCGATGGACCCCAGTGGGCGCCACCGGGGGCTCGAAGCTCCGCCTGCGAGTGCTCGCGACCGACTCCGAAGGCGACACGGGGCTCGAAGCGAGCACGCCCGAGTTCACGCTGTCCGAGGGTCTCGACGCCCCGTGATCCAGCGCCCGCTACCGGCGGGCCTCCCCGAAACGCCCGAAGAAGCCTTCCGCGCGCTCATGGCCTCGGCCGAACCGTCGGACCATCCCTTCTGGCTGGACTCGGGCCCCATCGCGTCCGACCACGGGCGCTTCCACCACCTCAGCGCCGCTCCGTCGCTGTGGCTCTCGTCGGCGAACGCCGATCCGCGTGACCTGCTGAAGCGCGGGCTTGCCGAGCTGGAGGCGACGCGAGCGTCCCTCCCACGCCCGGCAGCACGCCTCGTCGCCGCGTTCGACTACGACACCGGCCACCACCTCGACCACTGCCGAGTCGCGCCCGGGGCGCCCGTGGCCGAAGCGGCGCTCGGGCTCTATCCGGCGTGCGTCAGCTACGATCACGCGGGGAACGGCTGGGTGACGGCGGAGTCGGAGTCGGCGTCGACCCAGCTGATGGAGCGCCTCGGGACCGCGATCGTGGAGCCGCCGCCGGCCCATTTGAGCGCGCTCCGGGCCGAACACGACGCGGCGAGCTACGGGGCCCTCGTTCGGCGAATTCAGGAGGCGATCCGGGCTGGTGACGTCTACCAAGTCAACTTGAGCCAGTGCTTCGACGCCGTCCTGAGCGGCCCCGCCTGGGCACTCTACGTGGCGCTGCGGCGTCGGCGGCCGGCGCCGTGGGGCGCGTACCTCGACCTCGGCCCGTCGGCGATCGTGTCCAACTCCCCGGAATGTCTGCTTGATGTCGACGGCGACCTGGTCCGCACCTGGCCCCTCAAGGGCACCCGGGCCCGCCGCGACGGTGACGAGGACGTGACGCTCGCCGAGCTGCTGTGCTCCGAGAAGGACGCGGCGGAGCACGTCATGATCGTCGACCTACTTCGTAATGATCTCGGGCGCATCGCCGTCCCGGGCAGCGTCCGCGTGACCTCGCTCATGCACCCGGTCCGGCACCCCACCGTGGTCCACCTCGAGTCGACCATCGAAGCCCGGCGGCGACCCGAGTGTGGGCTCCCGGAGCTCTTCGCGGCCGTCTTCCCGGGGGGATCCATCACGGGCGCCCCGAAGCTCGCGGCCATCGACCTCATCGCCGAGCTCGAAGGTGAGCGGCGCGGCGTCTACTGTGGCGCGCTCGGTTACGTCGACGCCGACGGTGTGCGCTCGAAGTGGGCCATCCCGATTCGAACGGCGACCGTCGACCATGCGAGCGGCCGGGCGCGCTTTCGCTCGGGAGGCGGCGTCGTCATCGACTCGGACCCGTCGGCGGAGTACGAGGAGACCCTCGTCAAGGCACGGGCGTTCCTCGAGCTCGCCCTCTGATTCAGGCGGGTCGCCGCCCGATGGGCAACTGCTCCCACGGAGCCGCGGCGTGGCGCTCCCGCAGGTATTCCACGAACGCCTTCACCTTCGGGGAGAGATGGCGGGAGGAGGGGTACAGGACGTGGATGGGTACGTCCGCCGCCGACCAGCCGTCCAGCACACGGCGTAGCCGCGACGATGCGACGTCGTCGGCACAGCGGTACTCCGGGAGGAGCGCGATCCCGATGCCGGCGACCGTCGCGTCGTGGAGCATGTCGAAGTCGTTGACGAGCAGTCGCGGCTTTAGCGCCACGACCTGACGGCGTTCTCCCGACTCGAGGCGCCAGACCGCACGATCGACGCCGGCGCCGAAGGCGAGGCAGTCGTGCTGGGCCAGGGCCTCGACGTCCGCCGGTGCCCCGCGCCGCGCGAAGTAGCCTTCGCTCGCGACGAGGTAGCTCTTGAGCGACGCGACGGGGCGCGCGATGAGGCTCGAGTCGGCCAGGTTTCCTGCCCGGATGGCGCAGTCGAAGCCCTCTTCGACGAGGTGGACCACGCGATCGGTGCAGACGAGCTCGAGCTGAACCTCCGGGAATCGCTGGAGGAACTCGGCGACGATAGGTCCGAGGTACTGAAAGCTGAGGGGTGAGGTGACCCGCAGGAGCCCGCGCGGTGTCCCTTGGAGGCGCGTCACGGCGAGCTCTGCCTCGTGGGCCGCCCTGATAGCTCGTTCGGCGTGTTCGAAGTACGCGAGGCCCGCGTCTGTGAGCGCGAGCTTTCGCGTGGTCCGCTGCAAGAGGCGCGCGCCCAGACGTGCTTCGAGATCGGCGATTCGACGGCTCACCGTGGACTTCGGCATTGCCAGTTCGCGAGCGGCGGCCGTGAAGCTGCCCGCTTGCGCGACCCGCGCGAAGACGACGAGCTCGTTCAAATCCATGGGGTCCCCCTGACGTGCCGGCGACGCACTGTTCCCGTGGTGGGACAGTCCGTGCCGAAAGACCAGTCTAGTGGGAAAACAACTCAGGGCCTAGCTTGGAGTCACCGGTGGCGCTTCGCCGCCCCGCTTCGATTCTCACTCACGCCCTGGGAGGGCCCACCATGTCGCTCAGCACCTGGAACATCGAC
>JADMJS010000208.1 GCA_018780435.1 Myxococcales bacterium | reverse complement strand
ACCGACCCGGTCTTCGCCGAGCGCGTCTCCCCCGTCACCTTCGCGGGACCGAAGCGCTTCCACCCGGTCCCCGCCGGCATCGACGAGCTCCCGCCCATCGATCTCGTCGTGCTCTCCCACGACCACTTCGACCACCTTTGCGCCTCCTCGATGGCCGCCATCGGCAAGAAGCGCATCCCCGTCGTCACAGCCCTCGGCGTCGGCCACTGGCTCGAACGCTACGGCGTCGACCCGGCGCTCATCACCGAGCTCGACTGGCACGACCACGTCGAGATCGCCGGCATCCGCGTCACGGCCCAGCCCTGCCAGCACTTCTCCGGCCGCGGCCTCATCAGCCGCAACCGCACCCTCTGGGCCTCCTGGGTCATCGAATCGAGCCGCCACAAGGTCTTCTTCTCCGGTGACACAGGCCTCACGACCGACTTCGAAGAGACCGGCCGACGTCACGGCCCCTTCGACCTCGTCATGCTCGAAGTCGGCGCATACCACCCGTCGTGGGGCACCATCCACCTCGGTCCCGAGAACGCCCTCGAAGCCTTCCGAATGCTCGGCGGCGGCACCTTCCTCCCGGTCCATTGGGGCACCTTCGATCTCGGTATTCACGTCTGGGACGACCCCGCCGAGACCCTCTACCGCCTCGCTACCGAACGCGGCGCCCGCATCCTCACCCCGAAGCTGGGCGCGGTCTTTGAGCCCGTGCAGGTGGACGGCCCGGTGCCGTGGTGGCGGGAGGTCGTGGGGGTCAAAGAGCGGCGTTGTTTGCCACTCGTGGGAAGGGCGCGGGAGGAGGCGGAGGGATGATCGGCCCGTAAAGGCGCGGGATCATTCTGAGAAGGATTTCCTGAGAGACGCAAAGAGCGCCCGCCCCACCTCGACCACCACGCTGTCGAGCGCCTCGAGCTGCGCGGCGCAGCGCGCTTGCCCGCTCGGGAAGCCCCAGGCCGACAGGTCGTCGTCCTCGGGCGGGGCGAGCAGACGGGCTCGATGCTGAACCAGCGCGGCGTCCAAGTGGCTGCTCGCAAAGTCGATCTCACCCGGATGCTGCACCAGGAGCCAACGGAGGCTCTTCCACGCCAGGGCGGCGTGTGAGGCCTCGTCCTGGGCGACTCGAGCGAGCCCTTGACGAATGGCGGGGTCACGCGCGGCCTCGGCACAGACGGCCGCCTCCGCCGCGCCGACGGACTCGCCAACGCACGCCTCGTCGAGCAGACCGACGATCACGCCCCGGACGTCGAGCGCCGGCATCGCTTCGTCGAGGGGGAGTGGGCCCGGGCCGAGCGCCTCGCCGGCGAAGCGGCTGGCCTGTCCATAGGCGAACACGGCATGGCGCACCTCGTCCGCCGCGGCCTGCTGAGTCGCGAGCAGTAGGTCGGGCGGGGCGCCCACGGCCAAGAGCTGCA
>JADMJS010000486.1 GCA_018780435.1 Myxococcales bacterium | reverse complement strand
CGATGCAGCCGGAGGAAGCGATGTACGCAGTGATCAAGAGCGGTGGCAAGCAGCACCGCGTCACCCCCGGGGAGACGCTCCGGCTCGAGAAGTTGGACGCCGAAGTCGGCACCACGGTCACGTTCGATAACGTGCTCCTGGTCAAGAACGACGGCGGTCTGGCCATCGGCACCCCGAACGTGAAGGGCGCGAGCGTGACGGCGAAGGTCGTCGAGCACGGCCGTGGCAAGAAGGTCACGATCTTCACGTACAAGCGCCGCAAGAACCACGCCCGCAAGATGGGCCACCGCCAGTCGTTCACGGCGGTCGAGATCACCGGCATCGCCGGTTGAGGTAGGTGACTCATGGCTCACAAGAAAGGCCAAGGATCGACCCGAAACGGTCGTGACTCCAATGCCCAGCGCCTCGGCTTGAAGAAGTCGGGTGGCCAGGCCGTCCGCGCCGGCAACATCATCGTCCGCCAGCGTGGCACCAGCGTGCTCCCGGGGCTGAACATCGGCATGGGCCGCGACCACACGCTCTACGCGCTGGTCGACGGCACGGTCGCGTTCCGCACGGTCCGCGACGACCGCAAGAAGGTCGACGTTCTCCCGCTGGGGACCACGGCTCAGGCGTGATCGAGAGGGTGGTGGCGCTCGACATCGAGCACCACTACCCGGCGACACCCGCGCTCGTCACCTCGGCGAGCGCGTGGCCTCTGCCTGCCGTTTTCACCGGACGCGCCCGCGTTCGGACTGGATACCCATGCGCTTCATCGATGAGACCGTTGTCACCGTCGAAGGTGGACACGGCGGACGCGGATGCGTGGCGTTCCGACGTGAGGCCCACGTGCCTCTCGGCGGGCCAAGCGGCGGCGACGGTGGCGATGGCGGCAGCGTGACCCTCGTCGCGACCACACGTGCGGCCACCCTGCTCGACCTTCACTTCACCCGAAGCTACGTCGCCGAACGCGGCGAGCACGGCATGGGCTCCGACTGCCACGGCAAGAACGGCAAGTCGATCGAGCTCCCCGTACCGATCGGCACCATGATCTTCGATGACGAGACCGGCGAGCTCATCGGCGACCTCGTGGAAGACCAGCAGCACCTGGTCGTC
The DNA here is from genome assembly GCA_018780435.1 of Myxococcales bacterium. Lineage (GTDB taxonomy): Bacteria > Myxococcota_A > UBA9042 > SXOO01. The sequence goes on along the minus strand of JADMJS010000486.1, from coordinate 6,673 downwards.
GCCAAGGGCGGGCGTGGCGGTAAGGGCAACGCACACTTCGCGACGTCCACGCGGCAGGCGCCCGAGTACGCACAGCCGGGTGAAGAAGGCGCTTCGCGGCGTATCCGGCTCGAGCTCAAGCTGCTCGCCGACGTCGGGCTGGTCGGCTTCCCGAACGCGGGCAAGTCGTCGCTCATTCGGCGGCTCTCCCGATCGCGTGCACGCGTCGCCGACTACCCCTTCACGACGCTCGTGCCGAACCTCGGCGTGGTCGCGTACGACGACGACCGCAGCTTCGTGATGGCCGACGTGCCGGGCCTGATTCGAGGGGCCAGCGACGGAGCGGGGCTCGGACACCAGTTCCTCCGCCACATCGAACGCTGCCGCATTCTCGTCTATCTCCTTGATCTGGCAGGTGATCTGAGCCCCCGCGAAGCGTACCTCATCCTCCGGAACGAGCTTGAGAAGTACGAGCCCGAGCTGCTGACTCGAGACCGGGTCGTCTGCTTGAGCAAGGCCGACCTGGTCGATGAGGAGTGGGTGAAGCTCACCATCGACGATCTCAAGGAAGAGGGGATCGTGGACACGGTGGTCCTCTCGGGGACCGAGGCCACCACGACCCAGACTCTGCGTGGCCGACTCGCGTCGCTCCTCTCAGGTCGAGCGTCGCTCTACGAGTTCTGAGCCGCGCCGTCGGCGTCTCTCAATGCAGGATTCGGTCTCGTGATGGGACCACGGCGTTCCGCACTACGTCACATCGCGCTTCGAGCTGCGACATGACGCACGTCGCGTCGATCAGCGTCCGAGTCAATTGCCGAAGCGCCGTGGGGCACATACGGATGGTGAGGTCGCCGACCACCAGGGTCGCGAGGCCACTCTCTTCGGACCACTCTACGCGACCGGCCGGCCCGCTCGCGGCGACTAGTCTCATCTCGTTACTGCGCATGTCAGCATCTCCTCCCGGCGGATCCAGGCCGGCGCCTAAGATGATACAGCGTCTCAATAGCATTAACAGGCATGGGACGACACGACCTCGCTTGAGCCCCACGCGACCCGCGGCTAGACTCCGCCGGTGTCCATGCTCCTTCGACTCTGGGCCGCGTTTCGCCGTGACCCGCTCTTCTGGCTGCTCTTCGTATCCTCGACCGCGGCGGCGGTCGTGCCGTTCTGGCTCACGGCTTATCTGCCCTTTCTCGATGCGCCTCAGCACCTCCTGACGATCGCCGTCATCGACGGGGTAGGGACGCCCGGAGTCGACGCCTTCTACTCCGTGGACCTCGCGTCGACGCAGTACCTCCTCTACTACCTCACCAGCGACCTCCTCGCGGACCTCGTCGGGGTCGAACACGCCAACTCGATCTTTCTGTCGCTCTACGCGGTCCTCCTGCCGTGGTCGGTCCTCTACGCCATCGACGCCTTCGGGCGACTCCGTGCGGCGGCGCTCCTCGCTATCCCGCTGACCTTCAACACCTTTCTGTTCTACGGCTTCATCAACTACGTCTTCGCCTTCCCACTGCTCTTCTTCGCGATGGGGCTGACGCAGCGGGCGTGTGTGGCGACGGCGCGTTCGTGGTGGCGCGAAGCCGGGCTCGCGGCGCTCGCGGTGCTGTCGTTCTACAGCCACCTCCAGGTCTTCCTCGTGCACGTCGGCGCGACGGGCCTCGTCGTCCTCGCGAGTCGCCCGTCGCTGCGGTCCTTCGTCCACCGCCTCGCCCACCTCACCCCCGCGCTCGTTCTCTTCGCCTTTTGGGCGCTCGGTTCATCCGGACTCGCCGGTGGTGAGGCCTGGGAGAGCGCCGTGGGTGAACGCTACGCGAGCCTCACCGGGGCAAAGTGGGAGCCGCTCGACCAGACGCTCTCCCAGGTGCCGGCGCGCCTGATGGGCGTCTACAAGGGGCATACCGACGAACGTTACCTCGTGGCCGTGGGCTTTGGCCTCCTGCTTCTCTTCTTCCTCCGGGGCGGTCGCGGGGCGATGGCCCAAAGCGCCGCCCCCTCCGAATCGGCGGCGCCAACGCGATCGTGGGCGCCGGAAGCCTTCGTCTTCTGCATGGTGCTCTTCTACGTATGCCTGCCGGACTCCTACAAGTGGATCTGGCCGGTCAACTGGCGCTTCGCCCCCATCGCCGCGCTCGGCATGCTGCTGATGGGCACGGCGACCATCCCGCGCTGGGTGCACCACGGCCTCACGGCGGTGTTTGGCGCTGTCGCCATCGGCACCCTCGCCATGCACATGGACCGCTTCGCCGCCTTCGGGAAGGAGGCCGGCGGCTTCGACGAGATCGTCGCGTCCGTCGAGCCGGAGTCGCGTCTCGTCTCCGTCATCTTCGCGTCCCAGAGCGAGGTGGTGGAGGGGCCGGCCTACCTGCACTTCGGCCAGTACCCGGTCATCCGTCACGGTGGCGGGGTCGCTGTCTACTCCTTCGCCGAGGCCCCGCAGTCGCCGATTCGTTTTGTCCCGCGTGACCAGGGCGGCCCCCCGCCGACGCCGCTCCGCTCCGAGTGGAAGCCGAACGAGTTCCGACTCGCGGGCGACAACCGCTACTACGACTACATCCTGGTCCGCGGTGAGCCGGCCGGCTTTCAGCGGCGCGCCGGCTTCGACCAGACGGTCTCACTCGTGAAGCGCGTCGGCGCGTGGACCCTCTACCGCCACACCCGACACGGCTCATGAACGCGCCGGAGGCCCTCCCGGGGCCGGCCCCACGCGCCCCGGGCCGCCGCCGACTCTGGCTCGCGCTCGGCGTGGGCGTCGTCCTGGCCGCCATTGCGACCTGGGCCGCGCTCTGGCGCTGGGGGCTGCCACCCGTCTCGGCCGGACCGCCGGGCACGCTGATGGTCACTCGAGCGTCGTCCGCACCCGTCATCGACGGCGTGCCCGACGACGAGGCTTGGCGGCTCGCTCTCCCGTCGGCCCCCTTCGAGCGCTCCGACGGGCGGGGACCCGCTTCCCGGCCCGTGACCCTCCGCGCCCTCTGGGACGATGAGGCGCTCTACGTCGCGTTCGATGGCGACGACGAGGCGCTGGTGGCGACCTTCACCAAGCGTGATGAGCCGATCTATACCGAAGACGTCTTCGAGCTCTTCCTCGATCCCGACGGAGACGAACGCTTCTATTACGAGCTGCAGGTGAGCCCCAAGGGCGTCATCTTCGACGCCCTCTTCCCGAGCTACCGAAGAGACCTCGCGCTTAGCCAGCGCTTCACGCTCGCCGGGTTCGACGCGCGAGTGGCAGCGCGGGAGGGCGGGTGGACGGCCGAGATGAAGATCCCCTTCATCAGCCTGAAGTACGCACCCCATCGTCCCCCCAGAGCGGGCGATTCCTGGCGCTTCAACGCCTTCCGAATCGATCTCCACCCGTCCGGGGAAGCGGACTACATGGCCTTCAGTCCACCGATTCGCCCCGACTTTCACGCCCTCGATCGCTTCGGAACCCTGATCTTTCAATAGTCACAGGGACTTCGCGCGCGGACGCCCCATGGTGGGCAGAGTTGTCCAGATGCCCCGCGGTGCCTTATGGTTTCACCCATGCGGTGCCAGTCCTTACTCGCCTTCCCCGCGACGTGCCTCCTCCTAGCCGGAGCGCTCGCTTGTTCTACGTCACGCGGCGGGCGGAGGAGCGCCGTCCCCGGCTCGGATGCCACGACTGACGCGGACATCGTCGCCACCGACGTCGACGAGACGGACGAGGACGTCGTGCTGCCCGACGCCACGGTGACGGACGAGGACACCCCGTTCGTGGACGTCGCGGACGACGTGGAGCTCGGCGACCCCGACGTCGCCCCCGACACCCTCGACACGGCCGAGCCGGACGCCGGACCGCCCTCACTCGCGTTGCAGGGCGGGCTCCTCCTCATCCAGGTGGAGACCAGCCAGGTTCAAAACGCCAGCATCTCCGCGAGCATCGACACCGTCCCAGCGCCAACGCCGACGCCTTTGCAAGTGGAAGGGCCGTGCCAGCTCCTCCCCGAGGGATCGGCGACGCCCGGCGCCACGATCCCGTCCCTCGACGCGGGGCTTATCACCGTCACGGGGCTCTCCCAGCCGGTCACACTCACGCCGACCACGGTCGGTGAGAGCTACGTCCGTTACGGCTCCGGGCTCTCCGAGTCGACGGCATCGCTGCTGACGCCCCAATTCCCTGTCGTGACGGCGACCGCCGCGGGCGGCGCGTCGGTGCCTGCCTTCACCGTGGAGGTGACGGTCCCGAAGCCAGTGACTGTGACGAGCCCGAGTGACAAGGTCGGTGCCGGTGCTGACCTAGGCGTGACGTGGACCGCCGACACGGCGACGTTTATGCGCGTCGACCTCTTCGTCTATGACTCGGACAAGAGTGCTCAGGCGTCCGGTCCCATCATCGCGTGTGCGGTCGACGGTGACCCCGGCGCGCTGGCGGTCCCAAAGGCGCTCCTCGGCAAGCTCCCCGACCTCGGCTCCAACTTCCTCGGCATCGAGCGGGGTTACCTCGTCGTCGCGGTCTCGCGCGTCAACGTGGGAGAGACGCCCGTCAGTGCCGGCAAAGTCTCATTCGGAATCTCACGCGCTGGCGGCACCGCCGTGGCCTTCGACCCATGAGGGGGTGACGCAATGAGCGATCCGACCGTCTTGGTGATTGGAGCCCGCCTCCCCGAGGGCCTAGTCGCGTGGGCCACGGGCTGCGGCTACACGGTTCAACACGCCGCTCGCGCCTCCGACGGCCTCGAGCGCTTCGACAAAGACCCGACCTCCTTGGTCATCGTTCAGCTGCGCCTCGAACAGCTCGCGGACCTCGCTTATATCGCGCGGCTCCGGGAGCTGCCCTCAGGCCGCACGGTCCCGATCCTCGCGCTCTGCCGCGCAGTGGAGCTCGAACGCTGCAAGCAGTTCGCGAGCGCCCTGCGCCTCAACCTGTGGCTCACGGAGCCCCTCGACACCATCGCGCTCGCGCCGTGGGCCAGCCCCCTCATCCACTCGGCGTCGGGGACCTTCACACGGCGCCGCAGCGGCGTCCTCGGCGAGGTCGAGTTCACCGGCCGCTCGCCTTCGTCCGACGCGATCGCGCGTGACGCGAGACCACCCTCCTCCGACTCGAACCCGGTCCCGCCGCGCTCGGGTCGACTGCCTTCCTCCGATTCGAACCCCACACCGCCGCGGTCGCCGCTCCACGAGATAGGCGACGAACCGGGTGTCCCGCGCGCTCGCGACTCCCGAGCCGTCGCTCGGTCGGGCCCCAGCCCCACCCCCGAGGTTCCGTCCGGACCGCCACCCGCCGTGACGACGGCCGCGTGGCCCGATGAGCCGACCTCGTCGGCCAAGCTCACCCCACCCGGGCTTCGACCGCCACCCACCGTCGCCGATGAAGCGCCCGCGGCGCGAGCGACGGCGGCACCGCCCAAGCCCCCGCCCGTCCCTGCCAAGGAACCGGCACCCCGGGCGAGCGACGCTCCCGCCCAGCCACGCGCTCCTGCTCTCGCCCAGCCAGGCCCGCCCGCCCAGCCAGGCCCGCCCGCCCAGCTAGCCCCCCCCGCCCCTGGCGCGACCACCGGCCGGCCCGAGCTCGTCGAGACCAAGACGGTCCCCGAGTACGTCGTCCCCTCCTTCGACGAGGTCGACGCGCTCTTCGCGGACGACTGAAGCAGTGCGGCTCTGATACCCTGCCGTGAGGGAGGGCCCGTGGGGATCGCCAGCAAACTTCAGCAAGGACTGACCTTCGCGAAGGCGCGCGTGCTCGGCGCCAAGGTCCCCCTCGTCGTCTCCATGGTGGTCACCAACCGCTGCAACTACGCCTGCGCCTACTGCGACCGCTGGGACGGGCGTGGCACCCGCCTCGAGACGGCTCAGATCGCGTCGATGCTCACCGACATGGCCCGCCTCGGGACCCGCCGCGTCGTCTTCACGGGAGGCGAGCCGCTCATCCGCAAGGACATGCTCGACCTCATCGACCACGCCGCCCGTCTCGGGATCGCGGTCAACCTCAACTCCAACGGCGCCCTCGTCCCCCGCCACATCGACCGCCTCTCGGCGCTGTCGACTCTCACCATCTCGCTCGACGGGGACCGGCACATCCACGACGGCATCCGCGGCGACGGCGCCTTCGACGGGGTGGTCGCCGCCCTCCGCGCCGCCGAGCGCCACGCGCACATCAAGCGACGCCTCACCGCCGTCATCTCGGCCCAGAGCATCGGCGGCGAAGACGCGCTCCTCGATCTCGCGCGACAGGAACGCGTCACTGTCTTCTTCCAGCCCGCCGAGAACGAACGGCTCGGCAGCGGCGGCGACGACAACCCCATCGCGCCACCCTTGGACCGCTATCGCGAGACCATCGACCACCTCATCGAACAGAAACGCCGCGGAGCGCCCATCGCCAACTCCCTGTCGGGATTACGCTATCTCCGAGGCTGGCCCGACGCGCCCGCGCTCCCCTGCGCCGGCAGCTTCCTCTTCTGCCGCGTCGATCAGACCGGCCGCCTCATGATCTGCGGCCGCATGGGCGCCTTTGAGGAGAGCTTCGACGCCGCGACCCTCGGCTTCGAGAAGGCCTTCCTGAGCCTGAGCCCGGCGCGCTGCCCGACCTGCTGGTGCGCGAGCCGCGTCGAGGTCAACCAGGCCTTCGCGCTCCGCCCGGACGCGATCCTGGCGCTGGCGTCGGGGATGGACTGATAGGGCGACTGCCCATTGCGCCTCGGCTTCCGGGTGGCATACTCCGCCGTCCGCG
>JADMJS010000629.1:11673-37553 GCA_018780435.1 Myxococcales bacterium | reverse complement strand
CAGAAGCTCTTCACGGCCGGCGACATGATGCAGACCGACGCGCCGCTCGACCTCGCCATCGAAGGCCGCGGCTTCTTCCGCGTCACGACTCAAAACGGCACGCCCGCCTACACGCGCGCCGGACAGCTCCACGTGAACGAACAAGGCTCCCTGGTGAACGCCGACGGCTACGCGCTCGAGCCGGGGATCAGCATCCCGCCCGACGCGACGGAGATCACGATCAACCGCGAAGGCATCGTCTCGGTCAAGCAGTCCGATCAAGAAGATGCGGTGCAGGTCGGGCAGGTGCAGCTCACCGTCTTCCCGAACCCGGCCGGCCTCAAGTCTCTCGGCCGTGGTCTCTTTGCCGCCACGCCGACCACCGGCGAAGCGTTCGAAGGCACTCCGGGCCAAGGCGGCGTCGGCGCGGTGCAACAAGGCGCGCTGGAGGGGTCGAACGTCAAGGTGGTCGAGGAGATGATCGGGCTCATCAGCGCGCAGCGCGCCTACGAGATCAACTCGAAGGTCGTCCAGGCCACGGATCAGATGCTCCACGAGGCCTCGAGCATCCGATGAGCGCCTTCACCTCATCACTCACCGCGATCGCACGGCTCGCAGCCGTGCTGGTGCTCATCGCCCCGATGGCCGCCGCCCGCGTGGACGGGCCGGTCGAAGCCGCGTTCCGCGAAGCGCTGCTCGGGGAGCTCGGCGACGGGTCCGAGAGCGCGGAGATTCGGATCACCGGGCTCACGTGGTCGGACCCGAAGCTCGGCCGAAACGCGAACAAGCTCGTGGCCTTCGAGCTCATGCCGGCTGGCCGCGCCGCGGGTCGCTACACCGCCCGAGTGGACGTCAGCTCGGCGGGGCGCGTTCAGACGACCTTCGTCCTCGCCGACGTCGACGTCCTGATCCCAGTCTGGGTCACGACGGGCCGCATCCCGCACGGCGCGCCTCTCGCCGGCCAGGTCGCCCTGGAGTCCCGCAGCCTCAAGGCGCTCCCCGCGCAAGTACTCCGCGACACCGACGTCCTCGACCAGCGCGTCGCGGCCCGCTCCCTCCCGGCCGGCACGGTCTTGACCAGCCTTTCAGCGGTCCCCCCGTTGGTCGTCGCGCGCGGCGATTCGGTCTCCATCGCGGTGTCGGTCGGCAACGTCGTCGTCAAGGCGCGCGGCCAAGCGCTCGAAGCGGGTCGGCTCGGACAGTCCATCCGGGTGACGGGCCCGTCGCGGGCGACCATCGAAGCGCGGGTCGCCGGGCCGGGCCAAGTCGAGGTGATGAGATGACACGTCGCACGTTGCCACTGCTTGAGTACCTACTGTGGCTCGCCGCCGTCGCGCCGATCGCGGCCTGCAACCCCGAGCTCGGGGAAGTCGGTCCGCGGGAGCGCAAGTACGAGTCGCGTGTCCGCTATGCCGAGGAGACCGAGCGCCCGGTGGCGGGCTCGCTATGGACGGCCAACGCGGGCGGCAACTACGCTTTCCGCGACCACCGGGCGCAGCGGCAGGGCGACCTCGTCATGATCCTGGTCTCCGAAAACGCCGACGCTCGTCGCGGCGCCGCGACCGAGACGTCACGCAACTCCGAAATGTCGAACGCGATCACGGACATCGGTGCCGTCCTGAAGTACCTGCAGCCCGGCCTCGCCGGCGCGGAGCTCGCGGGCGGCAAGAGCGAATCGGACTTCTCCGGCTCGGGCACGACGTCCCGCACCGAGAAGCTCACGGCGCGCGTCACGGCCACCGTGAAGATGGTCCTGCCGAACGGCAACCTCTTCGTCGAGGGTGAACGTGAGGTGCTCGTGAACCGCGAGTCGAACGTGCTCTACGTGAGCGGCGTCATCCGGCCCATCGACATCGGGGACGACAACACGATCGAGTCGGCGCGGCTCGCGGACGCTCAGATCGAGTTCAACGGCCGGGGCGTCATCTCGGACAAACAAGGCCCAGGCGCGCTCCAGCGCGTCATGGACCAGTACGGGCCCTTCTGATGCGAGTCTTCCCCCCTGCCCTCCTGCTCGCCGCCGTGGCCAGCGTCCTGCTCGCCGGCACGGGTCCCGCTGCCGCGGCCCGCGTCAAAGACGTGGCGCAGCTCGCGGGCGTCCGCGTCAACCAGCTCCAGGGCTACGGAATCGTGACGGGGCTCGACGGCACCGGCGACTCCGCTCGCTCGACCTTCACCGTGCAGTCCGTCGCGGCGATGCTCTCTCGCTCCGGTGTCAAAGTGGCACCGGAGATGCTTCGTACGAAGAACGTCGCGGCTGTCATGGTGACTGCCATTCTGCCGCCCTTCGCGACGCCCGGTTCCACACTGGACGTGACAGTGTCGAGCCTTGGCGACGCCAAGAGCCTGCGCGGCGGCTCGCTCATGCTCACGCCGCTGCTCGGCGTCGACGGCAAGATCTACGCGATGGCGTCAGGCGAGCTCTCTGTAGGCGGCTACTCCGCCAGCGGCGGCGGGTCGTCCGTCTCGAAGAACCACGCGACCGCGGGCCGGATCCCGTCGGGGGCCACCATCGAGCAGCCGGTGGGCATCGACCTCACCGGGCTGACCGAGCTGGTCTGGGTCCTCCACGACGCCGACTTCACGACGGCGCGCAACATGGCGGACGCCATCACGAAAGCCGGCGTCGCCGCGTCGGCCCGAGACGGTCGCCACGTGGTCATCCCGGTCGGCGAGGACCGTCGCGCCGACATCGTGGGCCTCATCGCCGCCGTGGAGTCGGTCGCGTTCACGACGGACGCGGTCGCCAAAGTCGTGCTGAACGCCCGAACGGGCACGGTCGCGATGGGCGCCAACGTGCGGATCTCCCAGGTCGCGCTCGCCCATGGCGGCATCGAAGTGGAGATCGCGACAAAGAACGACGTCGTCCAACCCGGCGCGTTTGCGTCCGGTACCACGGCGGGGGTCCGCAACGCGCAGGTCACGGCCCGGGAGAAGGAAGGCGGCGTCAAGCTGGTCAAAGCGACCGCCAGCCTCGGAGACCTCGTCGCGGCGTTGAACGCCTTAGGCGTGAAGCCGAGTGATCTCATCGACATCCTGCAGGCCATCAAAGCAGCCGGCGCCCTCGGCGCCACCATCGAGGTGCAGTGATGGCGACCCATTCAGGACATATACATACTATCAAGGCCGTGCACTCATGAGCCGTGACACCACGATCTCGGCGGCGCTCCCCAAAGCCGCGAGCGCTGGGTCGCGCTTCGGGGCCGGCGCCGAGAAGGCCGGCCTCGCGAAAGCGGCACGCGAGTTCGAGTCGCTCTTTGCGATGAAGCTCGTCGAGCCTCTCGTCGAGGCGTCCAGTGCCGGCGGGAGCACGGGCGGGGGCATGGTGGACCTCATGATGAGCCAGTCATTGGCGGGACACCTGTCCAAAGGGACGGGCCTCGGTGTCGCTGGCTTCCTCTACAAACAATGGACTGGTGAGAAACTTCCTTCGAGTGGCGCGCTGGCGCGGGTTCATGCCGGCGCCGGCGCCGGGACGAGCGCGCTCCCCAGCGGCCTCGGAGCCCCCTCGGACGGGGGCATAGACGCGGCGCCGTTCGGCTCGGGCCCCGGCGATGGTGGAACTCCGCGGGCAGACGACGGCGTGACCCCGCTGAGGGAGCTACTCCCGCCGACAGGGCTCGAAGCGGACTACACGAAATCACACACGAAACCGGAATCGACCGCGCAGGTTGCGGCGGCGGGCGTAAATCGCCTGAATCCCCTTCACTTCCGGGCCGGAGAGACCGATTACAGTGATGTCGAGGCTACTTCCTCCGCCACCGGTTCCGAACGCGTGGGGGAGAGCTCAAATTGGACGCCCGACAGGTCAGGAGTCAGCCATGGATATCAAGCGAAGCCAGCAGGGATACGGACCGCCTCTCTCGACATCGCTGCGGAGCAAGTCGTCGAGCGACGCCTCGGCGATTCGCCCTACCGACGCGGCGTCCCAGAACGCAGCACGCCTCTCGGGGTCGGCTGATGGTGTCCAGAACCTCGTCGAGGTCGGTCGCAGCCAAGCGATGGCCGATCATGCGGCCATGGTCGAACGACTGCGGCAGGAAGTGCAGGCCGGCACCTACAAGCCCGACTGGGACGTGGTTGCCAGCCGCATCGCGGAAGTCCTGTAGTCGCATCCGGGGTCATCGCCATCCCGGCGTCGCCCTCTCGTGGGACGGTCGCCGAGCTCGCTACCCCAGGAGGTGCACGTCATGAGCGCCCTCGTGTCCGTGGTCCCGAGCCCCGAATGGATGAGTGCGCCGCCACCCGCCCCTCCGGAGCTACTGAGCGCCCTCGTCAGCGAGACAGACGCCTTGACGTCGCTCCTGGAGGTCAGCCGCCGGGAGCTCGACGCGATGGGCGCTTGGCGCATGGGAGCGCTCCATGAGCTGCTGACCGAGAAGGCCGCCATCATTACCCGCCTCGAAGCGGCGACGACACGGAGGCACGCCGCGCTCCTGACGGCGGGCTTCAGCTCGCTCGGCGAAGCGGCCGGCCGGTTCCCTGAGCTCACCAGCAAACGCCAGCAGATCCTCGCGTCCGTCGAGGCGCTACGAGCGCTCTCTCGGCAGGCACTCGAACAAGCCAGCCGGCGGCTCAAGTGGGTCGCGACCCGTCGGCGTGCGCTCAGCGGTGCGACGGTGAGCGGCGGCGGCGGTACCTACGGACCGCGAGGCGACGCGCCCCGGCTGGCCGACGGTATCGGCCTGAACGGGAGGGCCTGACCATGCGCTGGTCTCTGAACGCCTTGCTCAGCACGGGCGCCAACGCGATGAGCTCGCAGCGCACCATGCTCGGCGTCTACGGCAAGAACATCACCAACGCGAGTACGCCCGGCTATAGCCGCGAACGTGCCATTCAGACCGACATGGGCTGGGGTCTCGGCTCTCAGATCGTCGGGATCGACTCGCTGCGGGACACGACGCTGCAGAAGTCGCTCCTCGGTTCGGCGCAGTCCTTTGGCTTCGAATCCGCGCGGTCACGGGCCCTGCAGGTCGCGGAGCCCGTCGTCAACGGCCTCGACGGCTCGGGTCTCCAACAGACGCTTGAGAAGTTCTTCGGCGCGCTGCAGTCCGCGAGCGCCAACCCGTCCGGCCTGTCCGAACGCGAGGTCGTACTCGCCGAAGCGCGCGCGCTCGCGCGGTCACTGAATGACGCCGCGCGGGGGCTCGAAGACGCCCGCCAGGCGGCGGCCGACGGCGCGGCACAGACCATCCAGACGATCAACGCGATCGCGAACGAAGTCGCGGGCCTGAACCAGCAGATTCGAGACATCCAGGGCACCGGCGAGCCGGGCCACGAGCTCGTCGACCAGCGCGACCAGCTCCTCGCTCAGCTCGGGCAGCTCGCCGACATCGATGTCGTGCCGGTCGATGGGCTTATCACCGTCACCCTGGGCAGTGGCCAGCCGCTCGTCGATGGCACCTCCGCGAGCCGGCTCTCGATGACCGGCGGCGGGAGCGCTCCTATCGGACTCCAGCTCACGCGAGCCAGCGGCTTCGCCCAAGACGTGCCGTCGCCGGAGCGCATCGGCGGCCAGCTCGGTGGGGCCATCGATGCCCGTGACGTCACCTTGACGCAGTCGCTCGCCCAGCTCGACGACATGGCCTTCGGGCTCGCGGAGTCGATGAACGCCATTCACTCGTCGGCGATCGACCTCGATGGCGGAACGGGTAGCCGCTTCTTCGACATCCCGGCCGACGCGAAAGGGGCGGCGCTCGCGATCGCCGTGTCGGCGGACATCGTCGACCGGCCCAAGTCGCTCGCGTTCGCCAGCGACGTCGCGAACGGGCCCGGTGACAACACCGCGCTCCTCGCCCTCATCGGGCTCCGAGATTTGGGCCTCGGTGCGAGCGGCCTCACGCCGTCCCAAGGGCTCGACGCCGTCACCTCCAAGATCGCGAGCGCGCTCTCCGCGGCGGACACCGAAGCCAGGGCGAGCGAAGCGCGCTTCGAGGACGTGAAGGCGCAGGTCGCGTCTCGCTCTGGGGTCTCGCTCCAGGAGGAGATGGTGGCGCTGACCGAAGCTCAGCGCGCCTTCGAGGCCTCCAGCAAGGTCATCCAGACCGCCGAAGAGCTCTTCGACGCGGTGTTGCGGCTGGTCTGATACGCCCGCCTGACGGCGTACACATTCACTCAGGGGACCCCGATGCGAATCACAGAGAGCCTCATCTACAGCCGAATGCGCCGGGACACCCTCGCCACACAGGCGCGTCACGACGACGCCACCCGGCCGCTCATGACCGGCCAGAAGGCGACCCGCCCGAGTGAGGATCCGGCGTATGCGCAGGAGATGGCGCGCCTCGACCGCGCGATGGCCCGCCAAGAGAACTACCGCGGCGTCATCGACACCCTCGATCGGAAGTACCAGACCATCGAGACCAGCCTCAGCGCGACGGTCGATCTCCTGAGCCAGCTCCAGACTCGCGCCGTTCAGATGGCCAACGGAACCTACAACGAAGAGGACCGCATCGCCGCCGGCGTCGAAGTCGCGGACGCGCTCGCCACCCTCACGACCCTGGCCAACACACAAATCGACGGCCGCTACGTCTTCTCCGGGCGCGCCGAGAACCTCCCTCCCTTCGACGACGCGGGGAACTTCGTAGGCGACGCCGTAGGCCGTGACATCCCCGTTGCCGACGGGGTCACTCTCGACGGCGACTTCCCCGGCAGCCTCATCTTCGGCGACCTCGCCACGGGCAACAGCACCTTCAAGGCCATCCAAGACTTCCAGGCCGCCCTGGAGTCGAACAACGTGGACGACTTGAAGACCCTCGTGGGCACCTTCAAGGAGGTCCACGATCAGGCCACGCGCTCCTGGTCGCGCCTCGGCTCCCGCCGGGACGAGCTCGGTCGGCTCTCAGACGTGCACCTCGACCAGCTCACCTTGAACCAGATGCTCTCCGCCGAGACGAGCGCCGTGGACTACGCCGACGCCGCAAGCCGAATGCGCTTCACCGAAGACGCGTACAACGCCAGCGTGAGCACGTCGCAGCGCGTCGCCGATCTGATGCACAAGATGCTCAACCTGTAGCTAACACTCGAGGAACACGCGCCGGATCCGGGCCAGGCGCACCCGGCTGGGCTGCCCTCCCTGGGCCGGGACGCGCACGAAGATCCACTCGACCTCCGGGCAGTCGCGCGCCGCGGCCGAATACTCCTTCCCACGCTTTCGGATCCCGCGCGCGAGCGGCAGGTTGAGCGCGCTAGCCAGCCCCAACCGATTCGCCTCCCCGGCCAGCAGTCGAGCACGGAGTGACTCCGCAGTGAGCGTCTCGGGGGGAGTGAGCCCGCTCGTGATCTCGAGGGTGTCCCCCGGCGCCATGAGCCCCACAAGTCGAGTGGCGTCACCGGACTGAACGGCGGCCGTCCAAGCGGCGAGCGCCGACGCGACCTCGCGAGGGGGCTTCGCACGGGCGGGCAAAGCGACCATCAGGACCAGCAGCGCCAGAAGGCGCCAACCACGGGCCCTGTTACCAACCACCCGTCACGCTCCACAGCGCATCGGTGATGAGGACGCGCGCGCCCACGTCGGTCTCGCTGGCCAGGGCGCCGCGGAGTGTCGCTTCCGTCTCCGCGCCTGGCGCCCGGGCGAGCCCGAGCGCGGCGAGGCCGCGTACCGTGGGATGAGGGTCGGCGAGCTGTCGCGAGAAGAGCGCTTGATAGTCGGCCGCTGCAAGGCGGGTCAGCGCCGAGACGACGGCCGCCCGGACCTCGGGAGACGGGTCGTCCGCGAGCGCCGCCACGTCGCGGACGAGGCTCGGCTCATTGATGAAGACGACCGCCTCGACCGCCTCAGCCGGTCGTTCGATTAGCGCCGAGCGGACCTCGTCCCAGGCCTCTAGCGTGCGGATCACCTGGGCGGCTTCCTCGCGGACCACGTCGTCCATGATGGCCATCGCATCGAGCGCACCCCGGATCGCCTCGGCCCGCGGCCGCCGCAAGAGCTCGAGGGGCGACGGGCTGTCCTTGACGGCCGTGGCGCTCACGACTTGAACCCCTCGGTCTTGGCGATGTCGGTGCGCATCGACGCGTCGAGTAGCGACTTCAGCGTCGCGCCGTCCGTCTCCGCGAGCATACCTCGCAGGAAGGCCAGCGTGCCGATGAGGCCACGCGCGCTGTAGACTGGCTGGTTCGACACGGCGATATCCTTCGTATCGCGCTTCGCGCCCGCCTCACCCGACTTGCCGAGCTTCTTGTCGAGGTGTTTGTCGTAGTGTTCGGTGGTGCAGCCCCAGAACAAGTAGACCTGCTTCTTGTCGGTGAAGTTCGTCTTGTCGAGCTGGTTCTCGACGCCATCGATCTCCTTGTTGTACTGCGCGTTCTTGCCCTTCCCCATCACGTAGTTGCCGTCGGTCTTGTCGTGTGGATCGAAGTCGGGCCCGGTTCCGGCGCGGGCGTGGCCGGTGTACATGACGACGTCGTCGTTCTCGAGCGCACCCTTGAAGCGGTCCCGGATGGCGGCCCCGTCGCTGCCGTCGTCCTTGGCCGACAGGAGCTTCACCGTCACAGCGACCTCCTTCCCGGCCGTCTTCGAGACCATCTTCCGCGTGAAGTAGATGATCTCCTTGTCGGCGGTCTTCGGATCAAGACCGACCTTGCTCATCTCGTCGGGCGTGGCCGTACGGGGGTCGGTCATGGCGAAGCCGAGCTCGGTCGTGAGGTACTGGATCGCGACGGGCCGCTTGTTCGTGTGGGCGCCGCCCTCGTCGTAGCCGAGCGCGAGTGTGATATCGAGCTTGCCGTCGGCGAACAGCTTCGCGTAGTCCGGGCCGCCCTTCGGGAGTCCCGGGATCTCGACTTCGGCGTCTTTCGGGATCGTCTTGGACGCGTAGGCATCGAGCGCGGCCATCGTCGTGGGGTTCAGCATGCCACTCTGCTTCTCGCCCCCATTGGAGAAGGTCTCCGTCGCGCCCGCCTGAGTGCCTTCGAGCGGGACATTGAAGCCCGCCTGGAAGGCGCCGACCCCGGTGATCGTGTCGGCGTCGTACACACCGGTGGCCTTGACCTTCACGAAGCCCAGCTCCGCCAGCGCCAACTGGACCCGGTGCACATGCCGCCCGGTCTGGCCTTTCGTCAGGGCGCCGATCCCCGTCGCGATGGTCTCGAGGACGACGTCCCCCTTGAAGCGCGGGTTCGTGAGTCCCGCCCGCTTCGGGGTCGTCGACGTATTGAACTCGGCTTCGCGCCACTCGTACGCGTCCGCGCCCGCCTGTGGGGTGATCGCGTCGAGCCGGACCATCGTCGAATCACCGACCACACCCGGCTTCGAATAGCTCTCGAGGTGTTCCGCGGTCTGAAAGGCGGTGACGCCGTCCACGGTGTTGCCGCCGAAGTCGCCGTCCACCTTGGTGGCGCCGGTGGGATAACCCAGCGACTCGAGCGCCGCCTGAATCCGACGTACCGAGGCACCTTTCGCGCCCGACGCGAGGGTCTTCTTCCCAAGCGCGACCGCCTCGAGGGTGGAATCGCCCGAGAAGCGCCGGTTGGTGATCGCGGTCGCCGGTTTGGCCGCCACCGTAGACGGCGCCGCCGGCGCGCCCTTGTTCGGCTTCACGTCACAGCTGGGCGCGGCGGTGGGAGGCGGCAGGGGACAGGAGGCCCCAGATGCGTCGGGGCCGGGCGTGTAAAGCCCCACCCCACCCGCGGGCGAGGCCCCACCAGGCCCCACCGACATCGGCCCCGCGGCGTTATGGCCACCCGTCGGCGACAGCGCCGCCGCCCCTTGGTCGTAGCCGACGGCCTTCAGCGGTTGCGCCGCCGATCCGCTGACCGGAGCCGCATTCGTCGTCTTTGGACTTCCGCTGGGCGACGGCTGGACATCGGGGCCGAACTCGGACATCGGGGCTCTCCTGGACACGGGGGTATGACCTGCCCCGCGCGCAGCAAGGACCGGGCCACCGCCCAGTGACGCCTGAGGGGCCACGCGGCGCCAGTCAGTCTTCATCCCCGACATGCGTCACGAGCGGCTCTCCGATGACGTGGCGAAGCGTGTTCTTGAGCTTCATCTGCTGGATGAAGAGGTCATGCTCGGGCTGGAGGCCCGGGGCGGCCATCGGAGACTTGAAGTAGCTCGACGTTGGTCCTCGCTGGGCAAGACGGGACCATGCTCGACTTCGAATTGGTCGACGCCGATCGATTCGCCGTCGACCCGAACAACGCGACGGACCGCCGCGTTCGGCTGGTCATCGTGAAGTTGCCCGCCACGTGGCCCCTCCCTATGCTGACGCGGTCCCTTGGCCGCACTTCACTTGGCCAAACCACCAAGTCGACGCCTGTGCAGACCTATGTCGCGCCCAGCGAGTCCTTCCCCGTCGCGCTCATCCTTGAGTATCGAGCCGAGCCGAAGCGCTTCGAGGCGGGTCTCACAGACTTCATGGATCTCGTCGGCCGTGTTCGTTTCCGAGACGCCCCGAAGGCGTCGGAGCCGTCTCCGGGGTCGAGCGGCGGGGCTCCAGACGACGACGCACGGCCGAAGACGATACTCTGACCGACTCACTCCGTCCCGACGTGCTGCGCGAACACGACCTGCCCGGACGCCGCGTCGAAGACGGCCGCACCAAGGCCATGTGACTTCGTGAGCGCGTCCATCAGCGGTGCGCGGTGAGCCGGGCTCCACCACCAGCCGAGGAAGACGCGCAGCGGCGTGTACTCGACACCGATGTTCTCGGCGACCTGACCGGTCACGCCGGCCTCCGCGGCGAGGTCGGCCACCGTCTTGCCGGTCACGGCGCTCGCGTGGGCGAAGTACTTGGCCGTGGCCATCTCGTCGGCCTTGAACTGGGCCGTACCCGTGAGCTTCGGCGATGACGCGAGTGCCGTCATTCCGGCACCTTGACGGCGCTCGTTGACCAGCGCGAGGACCTGCGTCGCCATCACCTCGGCATCGACCGTCTTGGACGCCGTGAAGCCGCCGTCGAGCGCCGAGAGCGCGAGCGGGAGCGCGTCGCCGACGTAGATAGGCACGACCGCGGCGGGCAGGCCGTTCGCGCCGGTGAGCTCGACGACGTAGACGCCGCTCTCGGTGGCGTCCACGTCGAAGCTGAAGCCGGCGCCGGGGGCGACCATCTCGGCGCCCAGCTCGAGCGAGGTGACCGGCCCCGAGGGGCGGGCGATCCAGACGCGCTGCTGTAGCCCCTTCGACCCGGCGTCACCGGTGATCGTGACGGTGGCGCCGTCCACGAGGAGCGTCGGCGCGCCCGTCACCGCCACGCTGACGTCGGCGGTCGCCTCGAAGAAGCGGGTGAAGCGTTCGCCGATGGTGACATCCCCCTCGACCTCGGCCCCCTCACCGTCGCGTAGGGTCACTCGCGCGGCGCCCGCCATGAGCGGCGCGAAGGTCGCGAGTGGGACGTCGGTGGGAATTCTCAATGCTGCCGCGGAGATGGCGACCTCGACCGTCGCGGGCGTCGCTGCGCCCGCCACGGTCTGCGTGATGGTGAGCGTCCCGCCCACGTAGTCGGGATCGACCGTGAGGACCACGTCGCCGCCGCTGACCGACGCGGTGACGAGCGCGCCCGAGGTGGACGTGGACGCGTCGCCACCTCCCCCCTCGCCCGACGCCGCGCACCCGTACAGAGCGGCGAGGCACAACATCGAGAAGCGCAGAGGGCGAGCGGCGCGAGCAGACGAAGCGTTGGTTTCGAACATCACGGTCACCGTTGGGCATGCAGGCGGTCGCCGCGCCCGTGAGCGCGCGGCCGCCGCGTCGGGGCGTCGGCGCCGCCTGGCTGGGGCGCCCGGCGACGGCGTCAGACTACCCGAAACGCTGGACAGGGGCCACGCGGGGGCCGGCCGTCGAGGCCCGGAGGCGCCGCGCCCGGCGGCGGAGCTCCAGCCGACGGGCGATGAGGAGGAGCGCGAGGACGGAGACGATCCCGACGATCGGCCACGGGACTGGGGGCCGGGTCCTGGTCGCAGGCGGCGCGTACCATCGCGGCGGTGGAAGCGCACCTGCGCCACGCTCGATGGCACCCTTCGGCCGGGCGCTGCACCGGGGCGTGCCTGCGGGGGTGATGTAGGCGAGCGCCGCGGTGGCGCACGCGCAGGTTGGGAAGCCGCCGCGCAAGACGCAGGTCCCGAGCCCACAATCGACCGGGAGGCAGGGGTCGAAGGCGCTCCCGGCGCCGACGGTCTCGTTCGTGACACCGACGGGGTTCTGCGCGGCGACGCAGGTCACGGTCGATCGCCCCGCCGGGTCGAGGAACTGCTGCACGACCTGCCCAGGGCGGCAGACGCAGCCGGGAGTCAGCCCATCGAACCCGTCGACACAGGTCGCGCCGTCGCCGCAGAAGGTGTTCGCGCACGATGTCGGCATCCGCGCCGCGAGCTCCTCGCTGGACAGACACCCCCAGAGTGGCGCGTGATCGGTGAGGTCCACCGCGGCGGTATCTTCGACGTCGGGCGCGGGCACGAAGATGGGATCGATGGTCATGTCCTCCGGCGACAGCCGCGTGTAATAACGCGACGCGCGGGTGTGGCGGAAGTACGGTTTCCGCCACTCCGGAATGGTCACGACGCGCTCGCGGATGAAGTGCTGGCCCCCAGCCTCCGCGGTCCGCCGTGCCACCCAGGCGAAGTAGTTGGTGCTGCCATCGGGGTAGAGGGAGAGGGCGTCCGGGTCGATCTCCTCGAAAGTGCCGGTGCTCGGGACCCACGGCTGGTCATCGAGGATGATCACCTGCACCCCCATGAGCGGCTGCGCCGAGACCGCGGTCAGACGCAAGGGGACACACGGCTCGCCACCGGGGACCTCGAAGCGAACGGGCGTGAGCGCCTCCCCGCCGTTCGGTCGACTGAGCTTCAGCGCCGCGAACACCATGCCCGGCGTGTTGTACCCGCTGAGCACCGGGATCATGTTGTCCGAGATGTTGTAGTCGTGCTCCTGCAGCCACTCGACGACCGCCGCCGTGTCCGTGCTCCCGACGACGTCGGCGACGTACTCGCCGAACTCCTGCGTTCCGTAGTGGATGACGGTCTGCCCATTGGGCATCGACGAGCGCCCGTCGTCGAAGCTCGCGACGCCCATAGAACTCTCGCTGGCGTCGCTGGTGCACATCCCACCCTGCGACCGCGGCGCGCTCGGGTTCGTACAGCCCGTCAGATCGGCCTGGGGCAGATTGAACTGAACCGAGGTGTACGCGTCGAGGTCATCGAGCCAAACCACGTCCGTGGTCCCGAAGGTCGGCACCGCCGGGAGCGGAACGATCCACGCGAAGTCGCTGGCATCTCCCGCGACCTGCAGCTGAACATGCGTCGTCACGCTCTTCTCACCGATCTCGAACACGACGCGCTCCGCGTTCTGATCGATCGGGATCCCGACCGTGGTCGCGACACTGCAGAAGAGCCCTCCACACGCGCTCGCCGACTTCACCCAGACGCACGCCGCCGTGGCCACGCAGACCATCCACCTCATGCTTCACCTCTCGTGGTGGATCGTACGGACAACGGCAAGGCGAGTCCACCGTCCTCATCCTCGTTGCGTTATGATGTTGCCGTGCGCCGCCCCCAATACCCCGTCGATTCCCGTCCCGGTCGGTCCCGATGACTGAACGCCAGCTTGACCTCTTCGGCCCGCCCGCGCGGCCAACCCGCGTCGACCTCGCCACCGGCGCGGCGTTGCTCCCCGGCTTCGCGCTCGCCGCCGCGGACCCGCTCCGGGTCGACATCGCCGCCATCGCTGCCGAGTCGCCCTTCCGGCACATGGCGACGCCCGGCGGCTTCACGATGTCTGTCGCCATGACCAATTGCGGCGCCCTGGGCTGGATCACGGACCGCGCCGGCTACCGCTACGCCCCCATCGACCCGCTTACCCACCGCCCGTGGCCGGCGATCCCCCCTCGGCTCCTCACACTCGCGGGCGCCGCCGCCGACCGAGTCGGCTTCCCCGGCTTCACCCCCGACGCGTGCCTCGTGAACCTCTACGCCCCCGGCGCGCGCATGACCCTCCACCAGGACAAGAACGAGCGGGACTTCACGGCGCCAATCGTCTCGGTCTCGCTCGGGCTCCCGGCCACCTTCCTCTTTGGCGGCGACGACCGTTCGGACAAAGCGCAACGTGTGCCCTTGGTCCACGGCGATGTCGTCGTGTGGGGAGGCCCGGCCCGGCTGCGTTTCCACGGCGTCTTGCCAGTCGGCGACCTAAAGAGAGTCTCCACGCCGCCCGCACCGAGCGCACCGCCGTCCTCAAGCGTGCCCAGCCTCGATGCAGTCCGCATCAATCTAACCTTGCGGCGCGCGGGGTGAGGCCGCGAGGTCGCCGGCGCTTTCCGGTCCGGCGCCGAGGGTGTTAGTCTCCGCCGCCACCGACGAGGAGTCGACGTGACCGCCCCGAACCCCGATCGTATCGCCCGCTTCCAAGCCCTCGTGGCCCAGTTCCCAAACAGCGAGGTCCCGCGTTACTCCCTCGGGCAAGCGCAGATGGACGCCGGTCGCTACGACGACGCCGCGGCCACCCTCATCGCGTGCACGACCCTGAAGCCCGACTTCCTCATGGCGTGGGTGCTTGCGGCGCAGGCGCTCGTGCGCCTTGAGCGCTGGACGGACGCCCGGCCCTACGCCGAGCAGGCGCTCGCGCTCGCCATCGCCCAAGGCCACTCCGGTCCCCGCGGCGACGCCGAAGCCCTCCTCGAGGAGATCGCGCAGGCCAGCGAGTGACGCATCGTCCATGATCCGCGTCCTCGTCAACCTGGTGTATTTGCGCCCGGGCGCGGTCGGCGGCTCCGAGATCTACTGCCGGGAGCTGCTCACGGCCCTCGCGGGCCGGGACGACCTCCGCTTGGAAGTGGCCTGCCTCGCCGGCGCCGCCGACAGCCTGCGGCCGCTCGGCTTGCCGCTGCACGTCATCCCAGCCGCCGACTACAGCCTGAAGACGCGCCTCCTGGCCGAGAACCGCGACGTCGCACGCCTCGCCCGCGGCGCCGACGTCGTCTTCAGCCCGGCGAACTTCGGGCTCATGCGCCCGATCCGGACGCCGCAGGTCGTCACCATCCACGATCTGCAGCACCGCCACCTGCCGGAGTTCTTTAGTGCCCGGAAGCGCTTCGAGCGCGACCTCATGTTCCGGTGGACCCTCCGCACGGCTCGGCGCGTCATCGCGATCAGCGAGTTCACGCGGCAAGACCTGCTGTCGGCCTATGGCCCTCCCGAGGACCGCGTCGCCACCGTGCTCGAAGGGGTGCGGCTCGGCGATCGGCCCACGGACGCCGCCGCCCTGGACGCCCGCTCCCGCTACGACTTGAAGAGCCGCTACGTCCTCTTCCCCGCCACGGACAACCGTCACAAGAACCACGTCACGCTGATTCGGGCGCTCGCGCGCCTCGGCCCCGAACATGACCTCTCGCTCGTCTTCACGGGCCACCGCACCGGCCTCTACGACGCCGTCGAAGCCGAAGCCCACGCCCTCGGCATCGCGCCCCGCGTCCGTCACCTCGGCCTCGTTCCGCACGCCGACGTATTCAACCTGCTCGCCGGCGCCGACGCCCTCGTCTTCCCCTCGCGCTTCGAAGGCTTCGGCCTCCCCATCCTCGAGGCGATGCATTGCGGCACGCCCGTCCTGGCGGCCGACGCGGCGTCGATCCCCGAGGTCGCCGGTGGCGGTGCGCTGCTGCTGCCGCCGACGGACGACCGCGCCTGGGCCGCCGCCCTAGAACGCCTAATGGGCGAGCCCGCCCTCGCCGCACGACTTCGCGCCGCGGGCACCCAGAATCTCCAGCGATTTTCATGGGATCGCTGCGCCAATGAGACGGCCGCCCTCCTTCGGGCCACCGCGAGGCCCACGTGACGACGACATCGACCGCCGGTTCCCGCGGGCCTATCGTCGCGGCGTTCGCGCTCGTCGGCGCCGTGTGGCTCTACCTCTTCCCGTACTCGACCGCGCTCAACAACCCGAACGAACGCACCCGCGTCCTTCAGGCGCGCGCGCTTGCCCGCAGCGGCGACCTCAACATCGGCGCCGTCGTCCGCGAGCGCGGCCGCCTCGTCTACATCGATCCCTACGGCCGGCAGACGCGCCACCCCTTCGTGAACGACGTCGCCGTGACCTGTCAGGACGGCGAACGCGAGGGTCCCGGCCAGTGCGCCGGCCCCCTCTACCCCGCCAAGGCGCCCGGGGCGGCCCTCCTCGGCCTCCCGCTTCTCGCCGCCGCGGACGCTCTGGGGCTCATCCCCGACGGCCCCGCGGGAGAGCCGCACGCCACCTGGACGCTCCGTCTCTCGATCGCGCTGCTGTGCTTTTCGGGACTCTGGGCCGTCTCCCGGCTCCTCACGGCGGGCGGCGTTCGGCCCGGCCTCGTCGCGGCGGTCGTCCTCGGGCTCGGGCTCGGCTCGTCCGTCCTGCCCTACGGGATCTCGTTCGTCGGCCACGCCGCGGCGGGCGCGGTGATCGTGCTCGGCCTCGTCGCGCTCGGAGACGCGGGGGCGGGCGGCGGCGGGCCTCGCTGGTCCCGCGTCGCACGCACGACGCTTGCCGGCGCGCTGGTCGCGAGCGCCGTGCTCTTCGAGTACCACGCGCTCGTCATGGTCCTGCCCGTCGCGCTCCTGCCCCTCGTCCGTCGCACTTGGCGCGCCCTGCCCGGCTTCGCTGCGGGCGGCCTCGCCGTCGCCGCGCTACACCTGTGGCTCCACGACACCATGTTCGGCGGTCCACTCCGCACCGGGCACCTCGGCCTCGTCACCGCCCACAACCGCGAGAGTCAGGCCCGCGGCTTCCTCGGCCTCGACGGCTTCCACCTCGACTCCCTCGGCGCCCACCTCTTCGACGGCTACATGGGCCTCGGCCCGACGATGCCGTGGCTGCTCCTCCTCGGCGGGCTCGGTGTCGTCCTCGCCTTTCGGCGCGACGGCGCGCTCCCCGAGGCGCCGAGCGCGGGCCCGCGGGCGCTCGCCATCGGCGTCCTGCTCTACGTCGTCTTCGTCAGCTGTCTCGGCAACTTCCGCGTCATGAACGGGTGGTCCTTCGGCCCGAGATATCTCGTCCCGGCGCTCATGCCGCTCGCCCTTCTCGCCGGTCTCGGCTGGGAGTGGCTCGCTCGCCGGACGGGCACCGTAGCCGCCATCGCAGGTGGCCTCGTCGGCTTCTCGATTGTCGTCTACCTCGCACTCACCGCCGCCTATCCGAGCCCACCGAACGATGTGATGAACCCCTTCGCCGAGCTGGCCGTGCCGCTCCTGAAAGCTGGCTACGGGGTCCGTAACCTCGGCGCCCTCTTCGGTGGCGCCTGGCTCTGGCCGCTCGCGGCCGCGGCGCTCGCCGCGATCGCCCTCGTGACGCGCGGTGCGCCCGCCGGCTCCCGCGTGGGGCGACGATGGGCCCTCGCCGCGATCGTCACCGCGCTCCTCGTGGTCCTGTGGAGCGGCTACCGCCCCACCGCGCCCGACGCTCGCGAACGCGCCATCGCCTTCATGAAGTCGACGGTCGAAGGCGTGAGCCCCGACGGCCATCGCCCCTTCTTCGCACCCTGATCCCGATCGCCGGAGCCCCATGAGCCACAGCCCCACCCTCCTCGAGACCGAGCTCGCACGGCGTATCCTGGCGTCAGCGCAAGGGCCTCTTTCACAAGGCATCGAACGCCTCGGCCGCGCTGCCCTCGCGCGTCCGCCGTACCGAACACGGTGGGCAGGCCTCGACCCGGGCTGCGCCGGTCTCCTCCTCGCGCGAAAGCTCCTGCGCCAGCCGGACCTGGCCACGCTGACGCCGCGTGCGGCGAGGCGCGCGCTCCGGGAGCAATACGCGCTCGTCGATGGCCCCGCGCCTGCCATCGCGACGGTAGACGAGACGGTCGCCCTGCCCTCGCCCGGCGGCGTGGCGGTCCCGGTGAGGGTCTATCGTCCCCTCGGCAATCGGCCGGGCGGGCCCGCGCTCATCTGGCTACACGGCGGGGGCTTCGTCGTTGGCGACTTCGAGACGCACGACGCCGCGTGCCGGCGCCTCTGCGCCGATCTCGCCCTGACCGTCATCGCCGCCGACTATCGGCTCGCGCCCGAGTACCCCTTCCCCGCCGCCTGGGACGACGCGCTCACCGTCTTCGACTGGGTGCGGCGAGAGGCGGCGACGCTCGGGGTCGCGCCCGAACGAATCGCGATGGGCGGCGACAGCGCCGGCGGCGCGTTGACCGCCAGTGTCGCCATCCGCCGCCGGGGCCAGCTGGCGCTGCAGGTCCTCCTCTACCCCGGCACCGACTTCACGCGGTCGATGCCGTCGCACGAGACTCGGGGCCAGGACTTCCTCCTCGATAAGCCCCTCCTCGACTGGTTTCTGAAGCACACCTTCCGCCCGGAGGAGCTCCGAGATCCACGGGCGTCCGTGTATCTCGAACCCGACCTCACCGGCGTCGCGCCCGCTATCGTCGCCACGGCCGGCTTCGACCCCCTCTGCGATGAAGGTGACGCGTACGCCGAACGCCTGCGGGCGGCCGGCGTCCCGGTCGAACACTGGTGCGAGGTGTCGCTCGTCCATGGGACTCACACCATGACGGGCGCGCTGCGAAGCGCCGCCCGAGCGACGTCCCGGCTCCACGCGGCCATCGCGCGCCGGCTCCTCGGCTGACCCACATCGGCCGAGTGGCCCAACACGTTCCCGCACTGTCGCACCCGACCACGTGGCCGGACTCGCACTACAGTATCGGGATCGACGACCCGTTGATTCGGATGTCATCACTCCCAAAGTAGATCTCGATAGCCGGCGTGAGGCCGGTGGGTAGGTCGAAGTCCATGTCGCCCTTGACGACGACATGGAAGTGGCTCCCATCCCACGCAAGCTCCGCCTCGAACTCGAGCCCACCAGTGAACTCAAGCCACGGGTGAATCGCGGTGTCGAGCGTGCCGGTCAGGCGTGCTCCGTCCGCGTCGATCTCGAGATGTACGGTCAGGTCGACGTCGAGGAGGTCGGGAATGATTGGGAGGTGGAAGTCGCTGCCGCGGAAGGTGAACACGCCGTCGGCGACGACGAAGCTAGCTCCGTACTCATCCGTGATGAACGCCGCCACCTTCAGCGCGCTCTTGGGAATGAGCGGCAGCTTCTCCGGCAGTCGGAGCTCGGTCGGACCGGCCATCCCCGAGATCGCCACCTCCCGAGTCTCACCGCTCAGGGTCGCCATGAGCGAGGCCTCCGCCAAGTCGAGGCCGATGCTCACGGCCTTGAAGAAGCGCAGCTCCGCGGACAGCTTCCCATTGGCGCCTAGCCGCATCTCCGGGCTGCCGAGCGCCGCCGGCCCCCCGTCGTCGTTCGGGTCGAGATCGACCACGGCGGCGCCGTCGATGTCGAGCGAGAAGACCTCGAAGGGCAACTTGGACCAGACCTCGAGCACGCCATCGAGCCCGACGTGCCCCTCGAAGGAGGAGAGGTGGCTCTCAACCCCCCACGCCGTCAGCGGCACGAAGGGGAAGAGACCTTGGCTCGATAGGCCGACCCCAACCTCCCGCAAAGGCCCGAAGCCCGGCAGGCCGTCGACGTCACCATGGAGGTAGACGGACGGATCGAAGGGATCGATGATGACCGTGTAATCTTTCTTGTCGGGCGAGTCGAACCATGTCGTCCCGATAGCCATCTCGAATGACACCGAACATGTTGCATATAGATAATAGCGCTCGGGCTGTGTGAGCGTCGATAGCGCCTGAAGCGCCTCCGATGAGCCGGGACCGAAGCCGAGCTTGCAGCTCCCGGGCGCGTTCAGATGAAGGGCCTCGAAGAGCCCGAAACGTGGCAGCGGGAGGGTGACCTCACCGGCGATGTCCGATGGCGACGCGAGGTCGGTCCCACCGAGGAAGGACACTTTCGCGCCTTCGATCATGTGGAAGCCCCGCCCAGGCACCTCCATGAGGAGCGGGCCTTGGTAGTCGTGCCCCTCCGCGGTGGCCGTGACGCCGGCCGGGAGGACGTGGAAGGTGACGGGGTGTTCCTGGAAGCTCCCGAGCGTGACGGCAGTGAGTCCGTCCGGCTTCTCCGTGATGATGTCCTCCTTCCAGGGCTCGCCCTGCGTGTCCGAGCAGCCGTTCCCGACGGCTGGCGCGTCCGCGGGCGTCTGCGGGCACCAATCGACCGCGTTCGGCGTCCCGTCCTGGTCGTCGTCTTCGCCGAGGGTACACCCGGCGGCGGAGACCACGGCGTCAGGCGGTGAGCTTTGACAGTGATCCAAGAAGTTCGGGATGCCGTCGCCATCCATGTCCTGAGCAACGGAGCACCCGGTCGGGAAGACGGTAGCGCCGAGCTCGGTCGCGTCACATCGGTCGTCCTGGTTTGGGACGGCGTCCCCGTCGTAGTCCTCGAAGTACGCGCAGCCGACCGCGGAGACGAGGTAGCCTTGGTCCGTGTCGGGGCAGAGGTCGAGGTCGTTCGGTACGTAGTCCCAGTCGGGGTCGTCTTTCGGCGGCGGCCCGGAGCGCACCGGCGTCCCGCATGCGCAGCTCAGGTAACCCGGCGGCCGGAGTGTGCCCATTGCGATCCCCTCGGCGCAACTGAGCTTCCCGAGTGCGACGACTTTTGCCTCACGCCGCAGATTGTCCGCCATACACGAGAGGAACTCGCCGACCGTGGGGTTCTTGCACTCCTCTTTGAAGCGTCCACCGAGGTCGACTTCACATTGCCCATCGTCGGTCACGCCCGGCCCCGTCATCCGGCACATACTATTGAACTTTCCGCACGTGTCCTCGGGCGCGGTGCCGACGAATCCGAACTCCACCGACGAGGCCAGACACTGATACTCGTGGAGGTCGGTCGGTGCCGCCTCCATCGCCGTGGCCACGTCGTCACAGAGCCGCGCGATCAGTGGATCGGTGAGGTCGTTCACATGCAGCGTCCGGTCGATCGGGGTGTCGACCTCGAAGGGGAAGGGCAGCTCGCCCAAGGTCGCCCCGTCGGCGCCGTCACTCCCGTCGGTAACGTCGGTGCCGTCGGTGCCGTCGGTGCCGTCCGACTCGGCGCCCGGGTCACGCGCCTCGCCGCTCTCACACCCCACTGCCCCAGTGAGGGTCAGTGCCAACGCGATACGGCGTACAGTCGCGAAGAAGGGCCACACCGCCGCAGGCGTCATTGACTCCAACGTACCGTCACGCATCGGTTCACTCCTTGCCGCGCCCCGAAACGATCGGGCTCTCTTGCGGCGCCGTGATTGTAGGCTTTGAAAACGAGCCCGACGAGGGCTTGGAACCTTTGTTTGTCCGACACCGGCGAAGCGCAGATGACCTACTCAGCGCGTGAGTCGCGCCCCGTTCACCAACTTCGAACGCTACTCGTGCTCCGCGTCCGTCCAACGCGCCAGCGCATCGTGAAAGTGCGCGAGTGCGCGTTCGTCCTCATGGAAGCGGTGATGGTCGGCACGGCCCGCACGGACGCCGTCCTGAAAACGCAGCAGGATGGCGAGATCCTCACGGAGGATATAGCGCGACGCGAGCCACGTCGCGCGGACACGCAACCACTCGAGGCCGCGGGCCCCCTTTCGTTCATAGAAGCCGTAGAAGAAGCGGCAGCGGTCGGGTCCGTCGGGCCACACCTGGAAAATCGTGAGATGGTAGGGCAGGACGTTCATGAGGAAGTTCGGGAAGAGCACGTATTTGTGCAGCTCTGCCATCTGCTTCGGCGTGTAAGGGCCTCCTCGGCCGGTCGCGGCGTCGAACCACGTTCGCCACGGGTAGTCCGCGATGGGCAGGGTCAGCCGGTAGTGATCGCCATAGGTGCGAAACTCCGGGCGCGTCGTCACGTGTTTGTCGACGGTCATGCCGTGCACGCGCGTCAGGTGGTAGGACTCCGTGGCGTTGTCGAGTACCGCCTTCCAATTACACGGCACCGTCGACCAATGTTCGTGAACCGGCGTCATCTCCTCGAGCTGGTACGGCGCGACCTCCTCGAAGATGGCGCCCGAGGTCGCCCAGAGATCGGGACCTTGGGGGGACGCGTTCACCCAGATGAGACCGATGGCCTCAAGGGCGCGCAAGGGGTGGAGCCCGAGCGACGCCTTGTCGAGCGGCTCGAAGAGCTCCTCGCCCGGCACGTGCCGAAGGCGGCCGTCGAGCGCGTACTTCCAGTCGTGGTACGGGCAACGGATCGCCTTGACGTTGCCCCTGCCCTCGTCCAGGAGCTGAGTACCCCGATGTCGACAGTGGTTTCGGAAGGCGCGTAGCGTGCCGTTCTGGTCCCGAAGCACCATCACGGGCACGTCACCGATCTTCAAGGCGAGGTAGTCGCCGGGACCCTTCAGCTCTGCGGCGCGCCCCACCATGAGCCACGACCGCTCGAAGATCCGGCGCTGTTCGAGGGCCAGGAAGTCCGCGTCGACGTAACGTGAGGCCGGGACCGTGCGCATGGACTAGGCCGGCGGGGGCTTGAAGGGCGCGATCGCCGGGAGCGCCGCCGCGAGCGCCGCCTTGCCGCCTTGGGGGAGGCAGAAGCCGTCCGAGAGCAGCAAGGTGTCGAAGTCGAGGTCGAGGAGCGCCGCCACGGCCTGTCGCGCCGCCTCGTGGTCCAGAATCTTCATCAACGGCACGAAGCGGAGCCCGCGTATCGGGTCGCCCACGATGGCGTCGCCCAGAACCAGCACACGACGCGCCGCATGATGGAGCGCGAGCTCGCCCGGCGTCTTCTGGTCCGAGAGCGCGATGAGCTCAAAGCCACCCGGCAGCGGCGAACCGGCGTTCACCGCCTGCACCGCCCTCTG
The DNA here is from genome assembly GCA_018780435.1 of Myxococcales bacterium. GTDB lineage: Bacteria > Myxococcota_A > UBA9042 > SXOO01. The sequence goes on along the minus strand of JADMJS010000629.1, from coordinate 14,949 downwards.
GCGGAGCAGCGACACGTCCGCCGCCGGGGCGAGCACGGAGGCCCCGAGAGCCGCCGCGACCGCCGCCGAGTCCCGTTCGTGATCCGCGTTCAGGAGGAGGACCGTGAAGCGAGAACCGAGCGCCCGCACCGCGTCGAGCTCGGCCGGCAGGAGCGCCGGCGGGTCGACTACGAGGACATGCCCCGCATCCGGGCCGTCACAGACGAGCGCGTGCCCGTTGAAGTCGAAGGACCACCGCGGCTGAAAGCGGCCCCAGCCGTAGAGGCCGGGGCCGTATTGCCGCAGTGCATCCGAACGGGGCGCGGCGTCCTGGTTTATCAAGCCACGCGCTCGAAGAGCCCCGCAGCGCCCATGCCGCCACCGATGCACATGGTGACGATGCCGTAGCGGGCCTTGCGGCGCTCCATCTCGTAGACGAGCTGGGTCGTGAGCTTGGCGCCCGTCGCGCCGAGCGGGTGGCCGAGGGCGATGGCGCCGCCGTTGACGTTCACCTTGGCGGGGTCGATGCCCAGCTCGCGGATGACCGCCAGCGACTGCGACGCGAAGGCCTCGTTGAGCTCGAACAAATCGATCTCCTCGAGCTTCACCCCGGTGCGCGCCAGCAGCTTCGGGATGGCCGCGATGGGGCCGATGCCCATGACCTCGGGCGGCACGCCCGCGACCTGGAAGCCCCGGAAGACGGCGAGCGGCTTCAGACCCAGCTCTTTCGCCTTGTCTGAGCTCATGAGCACGACGGCGGCGGCGCCGTCCGATAGTGGCGAGGCCGAGCCGGCCGTGACCGAGCCGGTCGCCTTGAAGGCGGGGCGCAGCTTGGCGAGGCTCTCGAGGGTCGTGTCGGGACGCGGCATCTCGTCGCGGTCGAAGGCCTTGCCGTTCGGCAGTGCGACCGGCACGATCTCGGCCTTGAAGACGCCCGCTTCGATCGCGGCCGACGCCTTCTTCTGGCTCTCAAGCGCGAACTTGTCCTGATCGTCGCGGGACACGTTGTACTTGGTCGCGACCTCTTCCGCCGTGAGGCCCATCGGCATGTAAGCCTCGGGCAGCGAGTCGATGAGGCCCGGGTGCGGCGACGGCTTCCAGCCCGTCATCGGCACCGCGGTCATCGACTCGACGCCGCCCGCGACGATGACGTCAGCGCCACCCGCGAGGATGCGCTCCGCCGACTGCGCGATGGTCTGCAGACCCGACGAACAGAAGCGGTTGACGGTCATGGCCGGGACGGTGTTCGGCAGCCCGCTCATGAGCGAGATGTAGCGAGCGACGTTGTAGCCCTGCTCGCCTTCGGGCATGGCGCAGCCGATGACGACGTCGTCGACGTCGGCCGGGTTCAGGCCCGTCGCACGGTTCACGGCTTCGCGGACGACGATGGCGCCCAGATCTTCGGGGCGAACATTGGCGAGAGCGCCCTTGTGAGCCCGGCCGACGGCAGTACGAGTAGCGGCGACGATGACGGCTTCACGCATGATGGGACCTCCGGAGAATTGGACCCACGAGGCCCAATCAGAGCGGGCCCGCGGGGGCGGGCCGAAGTGTCAAAGACTAGTCGTCGGGCTGCGCGTGCCCAGGGGGGCACGCGCGATCACCCAAATCAGTTACGGAGCGGCTTGCCGGTGTTCAGCATGTGCTGAATGCGCTCGAGCGTCTTCTGCTCGCCGCAGAGCGAGAGGAAGGCCTCGCGCTCGAGGTCGAGGATGGTCTGCTCAGCGACGGCAGTGCGACCGTCGGTGTCGCCACCGGTGAGGACGCGAGCCAGCTTCTTGCCGATGTGGCGATCGTGAGCCGAGATCTGACCGGCCACCTCCATCGCGTAGAGGCCCGCCTCGAGGACGGCGGCGCCGCTGCGACCCGGGAGGATCAGCGTGTCCGAATCGCGGGGCGGGGCGTAGCCCGTGGCCGCGAGGTGGATGACGTCCGCCTTGGCGTCGGCGACGAGATTATCGCGGTTGAATGAGATCCCGTCGCTCGCGCGGAGGAAGCCGGCGTCCTTGGCTTCGAAGGCCGACGTCACGACCTTCGCCATGCCGATGGACATGAAGACGTCCTGGACGTACGGCATGCGGTCGAAGGTGATGTCGTTACGGAGCGGGACGACTTCGAGGCGGCGCTTCAGGAGTTCGAGCGTGCCGCCCGCGCCGGGGATGAGGCCGACGCCGACTTCGACGAGGCCCATGTAGAGCTCGGCATGAGCGCGGATGGCGTCAGCGCCGAGGCAGATCTCGCAGCCACCGCCGAGGGTCATGTTGTAGGGCGCCGCGACGACCGGCTTCGGCAGCTTGCGCATGCGAAGGAAGGTGTCCTGGAAGTCCTTGCTCATCGCTTCGACTTGGGTCCAGTTCTTCTGCATGATGCCCATCATGATGAGCATCAAGTTCGCACCGACCGAGAAGTTGGTCGCGTCGTTCGAGATGACCATGCCCTTGAGGTCGCTGCGCGCCTCGAGGAGGTCGAGCGACTTCTGAAGGCCCTTGATGACGCCGTCATCGAGCGCGTTCATCTTCGTAAAGAAGTCGAAGCCGACCACGCCGTCGCCGAGGTCGACGAGGCGCGTGCAGTGCGTCTTGTCGAGGATGGCGCCGGAGGACTTGGCCTTCTGGAGCGGCGAGGGGCGACCGGCGGGAGCGCCGGCGTCGGCGTACCAGCCGCCCTTCTTGGCGGCGTCGGCGGCGCGGGCCGGGATGGCGATGCCTTCGGCCTGCATGAGCTCGATGACCTTGCCGACGCCGAGGGCGTCCCAGAGCTCGAAGGGACCGAGATCCCAGTTGAAGCCCCAGCGCATCGCGTCGTCGACCGAGCGGACGTCGTCCGCGATCTCGCCGAGGCGATTGGCCGAGTACGCGAGCGAGCGGAGGAGGCACGCGCGCACGAACTTGCCGGCGCGGTCATCGGCCGCGAGGAGCAGGCCGATCTTCTTCGGGACGTCCTCTTCCTTCTTAGCCGCCTTCACCGACGGGAAGTCGGGCTTCGGCGCCTTCTGGTAGTCGCCCGTGGCGAAGTCGAGCGCGAGGATGTCGGCGCCGACCTTCTTGTAGAAGCCGGCGCCCGCCTTGCGGCCCGTGCGCTTCTCGGCGATGAGCGTCTTCACGACGGCCGGCACCTCGAAGAGCGCGCGGTCCTCGTCGTTCGGGAGGTTGTCGAGGCAGTTCTGGGCGACGTGCGCGAGCGTGTCGAGACCCACGAGGTCGGCGGTGTTGTAGGTCGCCGAGCTCGGACGGCCCATGGCGGGGCCCGTGATGGCGTCGACTTCGGCGACCGAGTAGCCGAGCTCGATCGACTTGT
>JADMJS010000629.1:0-11573 GCA_018780435.1 Myxococcales bacterium | reverse complement strand
AGGCGCGCGAGCGGGATGCCGCTCGTATTCGACGTGAGCCAGGCCTTCGGGCCGAGGTGCGGGACCACCTTGGCGAAGAGGTTGTGCTTGATCGTGAGGTCTTCGGTGACCGCTTCGACGACCCAGAAGCAGTCCTTGATGCGGTCCATGTTCTCGTCGAAGCCGCCCGTCCGAACCGCCGCGGCGTGACGCGGGCTCATGAACGAGGCCGGCTTGCTCTTCTTCGCCTTGTCGAACCCACCCGCGGCCCACTCCGGCTTCACATCGAGAAGCTCGACCTGAAAACCCGCGCTCGCGAGGTGCGCGGCGATGCCGCTGCCCATGACCCCTGCACCGAGAACTGCAACCTTCTGAGACATCGTGTGGCTCCCGCGTCCTCGCGTCCTGAGGCCGCTTCCGTAATGGCCGCGCACCTTACCGGCCCATCTTTGGAGGCGCAAGGGCAACGATGCAGAGTCGGGGCGCGTCGATGCAGGGACCTTCGGCATCATGGCAGCACCACGGTTCGGCTCTGCCGAATCACGCCGCCTCGGCGTACTGATTCCGGATTCGGGTCAGCTCCTACTCCGGCACCAAACCCGCGAAAGCGACGAGTTCGTCGGCCAAGTGAGGCAGTGGGACCACGTGGAGCCCCGGCCGCCGGACCACGGGGCCGTCGCCGCTCGTGACGACCCAGAAGGGCACGTCACCGAGGACCCGGTGGACGAAGGGAGGTCGCCGGTAGGCGTCCGCGGCGCTGCGAGACAGCTTGACCTCGATGAGGAGGAAGCGGTTGTCGCTTGCTTCGACCACGAAGTCGACCTCATCGCCGTCGCGCGTGCGGAGGTGCATCACGCCAAGGTCGAGCCGGAGGTGGTCGCGGGTCTTGATAAGCTCAAGGAAGACGAGGTTCTCGAAGAGCGCGCCGATGGCGGGTGAGAGCATGAGCGGCTCGGCGCTGCTCCAACCTTGGAGGCGAGCGGCGAGTCCCACGTCGCAGAACATCGGCTTTGGCGCCTTGACGATCCGGGAAGCTCGGTTCGAGTGGAAGGGTTCAACGCGGTAGAGGAGCCCCGTGCGTTCGAGCGCGGTGATCCAGTCTTCGATGGTGCTCGAGCGCACACCCGCGTCCCGACCGAGCTCGCTCGCGTTAAGCAGGTTGGCCACGCGACCCGCGAGGAGGCGCGTCATCCGAAGGAAGGCGCTGAGCTTCTCGACGCCGGAGCCGAGCGCCGCATCGCGCTCGACGGCCGTGCTGATGTAGTCGTTGAAGTATCGTGTCGGCGCCGGAGCGCCCGGCAAGTAGAGCTCGGGGAAGCCGCCCCGCAGCAGCACGTCTGGGAGGGAGTAGCTCGATGCCGCCGCGAGCTCCGCGACCGAGAGCGGGTGCAGGGTCGTGTGCGTCACCCGCCCCGCGAGAGACTCGCGCGCTCCGGCGTCGAGCACGAGCCGATGTGAGCCCGTGAGCCAAAAGGGATCTCGGACGCCGGCCAGTGCGCCCTCTCGGGAGAGGCGCTCCCGGTCCACCCAGGCCTTGAGCGCCGGAAAGAGCCCGGGCGCGAGGTGGCACTCGTCGATCAGCACTGGGGGGCGCCACGTCTCAAGGAAGAGCATCGGGTCGGACCGAGCGAGCTCGCACGCGGCGGGATCGTCCAGGGTGACGCGCGTACGGGCCTCCCCGGCGAGGTGGTGCAGCACCGACGACTTCCCGCACTGCCGAACGCCGACGAGCGACCGGACCGGGAGGGTGGCTTCGGCGGGCCACGATTGCTCGATTTGTCTTTGGTACCACATCTTTGGCTACTTTAGCCTATGAAGCTAAGATGGCCAAGCGCCGGTTGGCGCGCCCCCGACCGCCGATGTGAATGCCTCGAATCAAAGGACCATGGTCCCGACCGCGCAGGTGCGTGGGACAGAGCACGCCAGTCAGGTGGGGCGCCCAACGCGACTCCGCGTTCGATGGAGATGCCACGAGGCCGCTCGACTCGGACACTCGCCGGCGAGCGCCGAGCTGATGACGGGTTCCAAACCCGACTCGAACTCTGGCAGACTCGAAGGATACGGGCGTCACAGAGGTGCACAGGAGGATGGCGATGTTCGGCGACCGCAGAACCGTTTGGAGGACACCCCGTTCGGTCCGGCTCCTCGCGCCTATTGCGCTCACCCTGCTCGCGGCCGGGTGCACGGCAGCGACGACGGACGGCCCTCGGGAAGACACCACGGCGACGCGTGCCGCTGGCATCCGGCCGCCACTCACCCTCGACGGCGTCCTCGCGACGTCGCAATCGCTCGGGACCTTGCCGGAGGGCTGGTGGGCCGACGGCACCTCCGACTTTCGCGACCGTCACGCAGGGCTCGGGATCGCACTTCAGTACAAGTCCGAATCAGCATGGGCGACCTTCTACATCTACGACTTCGGAGAAGAGGACATCGTCGGCAAAGGCGAAGACGCACGCATCGAGGCCGTCGCTAAGCAGGCACTCCGCGAGATCCTGAGCTCGTATCGCAACGTGAAGCCCGGAGCGCTCGTCGTCGTGCCGCTCTGCGGGGGGAGCGGCATCCGAATCGCGGCGCTGGTGGATGACGGCGGCAGTCCACGCGTATCGTATCTCTATCAGTCGAGTGTGCCGGGGTTCTTCGTCAAGGCGCGGATCTCCGTCCTTCCAAAGGGCCCGGCGCCGGTCGCGGAAGACCTCGACGTGCTCGTCGAGAGCCGGTGTCGAGCGCTGATCGAGCAGTTTGGGCCGCGTCCAAAGGGAAAGGACGGGCTGCTCCTGTAGCTCAAGTGGGTGGCACCCGCGCTCTCATTGGCGGTGCTCGTCTAACCCAGAGGTAAGAGCAACCCCTCCCGCCAGGCCGCATCGCTCAAGCGATCGTCGAGGGTCATGAACTCCACCGTGTCCGCCTCGAGTGAGACCGCTATCGCGCTCGCGAGCTGAAGTGCATCGGCACTACGCAGCGGGTAGGCATGAAGGAGCCTCCTCGCGGTCTTCCGAACGCGATCGCTGAGCTCGATCTGCGCCCAGCTCGAAAGGAGTCGCTCGGCTCGTCGCTCCAGATCGGCGGTTAAGTCCGGGGTCAGGCTGCCCTCGCGTTCTCGACGTGCCAGCGCACTGGTGAGCTCGGTCGGTGTTAGCCATGAGTAGGTTCCAACCGGATCGGCGCGAAGTCGTTCGAAAACGGCGGGGGTGCGAGCCTCTGTCACCAGCAAGGGAACCACGGCCGACGTATCCCAGAACTTCACCGGCCGCTCTCTCGCTCTTCGAGTACCGCTGCCGTCAACGACGTTCCACCGGGCAGTTCCACTGTGCTCGAGAGCAGCGTAAGGAGGTCCTCGGGGGACAGTGCCGTAGTCGGTAGACGTACCAGACCACGCCGTTCGAGCCGGAGGAGCTCAGCCTTTGTGTCCGGAATGGCGGATGCGGGGACTAGGTGAGCGATGGGGATCGAGCGATCGGTGATGGTGATTGTTTCACCACTCCGGGCGCGTTCGAGCACCGCGCTCAGGGTTGCTTTGGCTTCAGTGACCGTGACTTGGCTCATGAGGTCAATCTAGTCATTCTGAAAGAACCAGGCAAGGCCGAGCGCACCTGTTGAGGCGGCCAGCATGCATGTTCTCGACCCTAGTAGACGTCCGGGCTGCTCCGGGAGGCGAGCTCAGAGCGGCGTCTTATTCCCCGCCGCGTCGACCGCCACGTAGGTGACCTCGGCTTCGGTCAGCAGCGCGACCTTCGTCGGGTCGGCGCCACGCTGCGCCTCGACGGTGACCTTGACCTTGATGCTGGTGTTCCCGCGGCGGACGAGCGCCGTGTAGAAGCTCACGACGTCGCCGACGAAGGCGGGTTTGTGGAACTCGATCTTGTCCATCGCCACCGTCACGACGGGGTTCAGGGTGTGACGACGGGCTTCGACGGCGCCGGCGAGGTCGATGTAGCTGAGGATGACGCCGCCGAAGATGGTGCCGTGACCGTTCGTGTCCTTCGGGAGCAGCATCACGCGGATGGCGGGGTCGCGTGGGTCGTTCATCGCGTTTACCTCCGGCGGGGCGGGTCAGCGGGGCCGCACGTGCGTGAGCACGAACTTCAGGTAGGCGCCTTCCGGGAAGCCGAGCCGGGTCGGGTGGTCGGGCCCGGCGCCCTGGACGGTGAGGACCGTCGTGTCGACCCCCGCGGCGATGGCGGCCTTCGCGAGCAGGTCGAGAAAGGCGTCCATGCGGACGTGGGACGAACAGCTCGCGCTGGCGACGAAGCCGCCCGGGCGCACGGCACGAAAGGCCAGCTCAGCGAGCTTGCCGTAGGCCCGCAGCGCGCGGTCGAGGGACTTCTGGTTGGGCGCGAACGACGGCGGGTCGACGACGATGAGGTCGAACTCGCCCGGCTTCTCGGCGGCAGCGGCGAGGACATCGAACGCGTCGGCGGCGACGAAGCCGTGACCCTCGGGATCGAGGCCGTTGAGTTCGAAATTGCGACGGGCTGTCTCGACGGCGGGCTTCGCGATGTCGACCGTCACGACCCGGCGGGCCCCGCCGAGCGCGGCCGCGACTGAAAAGCCGCCGGTGTAGCCGAAGAGGTTCAGGACGTCGCGTCCACTGGACATCTTGCCAATACGGTCGCGATTCTCGCGTTGGTCGAGGAAGAAGCCGGTCTTCTGGCCCGCGAGGACGTCGACCCAGAAGCGCCGATCGCCCTCCGCGATGGCCACTTCGCCGGTGACCTTGCCGAACACGACGCGCGCGGCGCCATCCTCGATGTGCGGGTTTCGGACAACGATGGCCGTGGGCTTCGCGACGGCCTTCACAGCGTCGATGAAGCGGCGCTCCCACGCGACGCCGATGCGGCCGTCGGTCCGGAGCGAGGCGATGGTGCCGTAGAGATCACACTGGAGCCCGGGGATGGCGTCGCCTTCACCGTGGCAGAGGCGAAAGCCGGTGACGCCCGAAGCGACCGTCGCCGCCCGGGACGCGGCGGCCGACTCGAGGCGGCGCCGCAGGAGCCGCTCGTCGACAGCGACGGTCTCGTCCGTGGTCCAGACGCGGAACGCCAGCGGCGACTCGGGCTCGACCATGCCGCGGGCGATGAAGGCGCCAGTGGTGTCGATCAGATCGGCGACGTCGCCCGCAGCGAGACCGTCGGGCATCTGCACGGCGTCTTTGAAGATCCACGGGCGCCCCTCTCGGATGGCGTCCGCCCACGGGCGCATTAGGACGACGGCGGGGAGGCTTCCGGCGCGTCGTGCGGGCATCGGGACCAGCGGTACGGCGGAACGCGCGGGCGGCGCCGTCGCCTCTGACGGGCGCGTCGGGCGTCCACGCGGGTCGCTGCTGCGCGCGCCAGTGAAGCTGTTGCGAGGACCAGGAGAACGGGGACCTTTCATGCGTGCGTCTCTCCGTGGTCACCCGGCCATTCTGGGGCACGCTCGAACGACAGCGCGGCGCCCGTCATCGGGTGTTCGAACGACAGCCGAAACGCGTGGAGGGCGAGGCGCGGGAAGGGGCGTCCGCCGTACTTCGTGTCGCCGAGGATGGGGCTCAGCCGGTGCTGGAGGTGGACTCGGATCTGATGCATGCGCCCGGTCTCAAGGGATATCTCGAGCTCGCAGGCGGCGATCCCGAGGAAGGTGCCGTTTCGCCGCGCGCGGAAGTGGGTCACGGCAGGGTCACCCGAGGGGTCGACCGTGGTGCGGCCACCGACGGCCCGCAGGGGCGCGTCAATGATGCCGGCCGTGCCGGGCTCGAGCGGGATCGGAATGAGGGCCCGGTAGTCGCGCTTCACGTCGTGTCGTTCGAAGGCGGCGCCGAGGGGCCCGGCGGCACGCCGATCGAGCGCGAAGACCACGAGGCCACTGGCGTCATAATCGAGACGATGCACGATGCGTACGGACGGGCCATGCACTCGGGAGAGGAGGTCGAGGAGCGACGTCTCCTTTCGCGAGGCCGGGGGCTGCGTGTGCAGGCCCGCGGGCTTCAAGACGACGATGAGGAACTCGTCGAGGAAGAGAGTCTCGATGGCGCTGCCGCCAGGGCCCTTGGTCAGTGGCCCCGCCTCAGCGCCTGGCGCCAATGGACGCGACACGGAGCGCTCACCCGAGTGAGGGGGCCGGCGAGTCGAGCGTGGCCCCGGGTCGCGCATGGGCTACTTGAGCTCGCCGCCCTGCTTGGCGATCGAGAGATCGCCAAGCGCCATGAGGTCGACCTTACCGACGCGACCATCCTTGCGGTACATCTGGGCCGGCGTGTGGATACCCGAGTCCATTCGAATGGCGTCGCAGGGGCAGGCCTCTTCGCACATGCCGCAGTAGACGCAGACGAGGAGGTCGATCTCGAACTTGACCGGGTACTTCTCGACGTCGGTGTCGCCGTAGTCGCCCGCTTCGATCGTGATGCAGTGCGCCGGACACGCCGTCGAGCAGAGCATGCAGGCGACGCAACGCGCAGTGCCGTCGTCACGCGCCATGAGGCGGTGGTGCCCACGATAACGCGGCGCGTAGTCCGGCTTCACGTCCGGGTATTCGACCGTGACGATGTCCTTCTTGCCGAAGATGTTTCGGAAGAAGTGCCGCGACGAGACCCCGACCCCCTTCAGGATCTCGGGGACGTAGCTCTTCTCGAAGAGGTTCAGCTCAGGGCGAGCGACTTTGTATCCCATGAGGAGGTTCTCCGAATCGGGGGTACGGGGGTCGCCCCCGGCGCGCGTTTGCCGGGGGTTCGGGGGTCGCCCCCCGGCGCGCAATTGGCTCAGGCGGCGAAGTAGAGCCACACGCCGGTGGCGAGGATGTTCGCGAGGCTGAGCGGCAGGATGTAGAGCCAGCCGAGCTTCATGAGCTGATCGTAGCGGAAACGCGGCAAGGTCCAGCGGATGGTCATCTGCAGCCACACCAGCACGAAGACCTTGAACAAGAAGGCCAGGACCTGGAGCGCGGTAAGGACGATGCCACCGGTCGCGTCGACGAAGGGGATCTGCCAACCGCCGAGGAACATACACGAGGCGATGCACCCGATGGCGATGATCTCGATGAACTCGCCGAGGGAGAACAGAGCGAACTTCATCGAGGAATACTCGGTGAAATAACCGGCGACGAGCTCGGACTCGGCCTCGGTGAGGTCGAACGGCGCGCGCTTGTTCTCGGCGATGGCCGAGGCCATGAACAGAATGAAGGAGACCGGCTGGAGGAAGGCGCCCCAGGCGGGCAGAAAGCCCCAGAGCGTGTCGCCTTGCTCCACGATGATGCCTTGCAGCGACATCGACTCGTAGATCATGAAGACGCCGACGAGGTTCAGGCCCATAGCGACCTCGTAGGAGATCATCTGAGCCGTCGCTCGGAGACCACCGAGCAGCGAGAACTTCGAGTTGGAGGCCCAGGCGCCGAACACGGAGCCGTACACCCCGAGGCCCGCGACCGCGAAGATGAAGAGCATGCCGAGCGGCGCGTTCGAGATAACGAAGGTGTCGCCGGGGCCGAAGGGGATGACGGCGAAGATGGCCATCGGCGGGACGACCGACAGCCACGGCGCCATCTTGTACATGATGGGGTTCTCGGTGCGCGGCATGAAGTCCTCTTTGAAGAGGACCTTGATCGGGTCGGCGATCATGTGGAAGAGCCCGCCGAGACGGAGCCCCCCGATCTCGGCCCGGTTCGGACCGAGGCGGTCCTGGATGAGCGCGCTGTACTTGCGCTCGACCCAGGTGAGCACGGTCGCGAAGAGCATGACGTAGCCGAGCACGATGACCGCGATCTTGACGAGCGCGAAGAGCACGGCAGCGAGGATGGGATCCATGAACGCTTTCCTTACGCGGCCCGCGCTTTGCGGAGTTGATCAGGTCGACCGGGCGCCGGCGGCAAGGCCGGCGGCATGGCGCTGAGCTCGGGGACAACCTGGCCGTGTTCGGCGACGACCTGATCGGGCGACGCCGGGGGCATCACGTCCATCACGCCGAGCGCGCGAAGCAATCGGAAGCAGAGGTCCCACATGGCCACGGAGGCGCCCTTGGCGTCGGGGCCAGCCGCGAAGCGTTGGAGGCGTCCGTCGACGCTGATCCAGGTCCCGCTGCACTCCTCGAAGGTGCGCGACGGGAGCAGCACCGATGCGCCCGTGGTCCACTCGGACGCGTTCGACACGACCACCACACGCGGGAGCTGCTGCACGGCAGCGAGCACCTTGGCGTCGGCGGCGTGTTCGTGCCCGAACCAGAGCACACCTGCGGCGCCCGCCGTCGCGAGGGACGCGAGTGGGTGGGTGTCGATCCCGAAGGCCTTGGCGACCGCCAGAACCCCGGCTCGATTCGGGTTCTTGTCGGCCTTCTGGAGGAGGTCGTCCTCTTTGCCGGGCGCCCGACCGCCGATGTACCACGCGCCAAAGCCCGCCCGCTTCGTGAGAACGGCGAGCGCGATGGCGTCTTCGTTCGACATGAGCAGGCTGGGGACGATCGCGACCTTCGACGGGTCGCCCGCGCTACGAAGGCGACGGGCGGCCGCACCGACCGCCTCGCGGACCGGGTGGACGACCCCGTCGATCTGAGCGTCGGTGAGGCGGCTCTCTTGGAACTGCTTATAGGAGAGGCGACCGGGATCGCACATCCACCACCGGTTCACGTCCTGGTTCTCGCGGGGCCGGTAGCGCTGGGTCGTGCCACCGCCGTGGTCGAGGGTGATGTTGCAGCCCTTCGAGCAGCCCGAGCAGATGGACGAGACCGACTTCAGGAACCACACGCGCATCTTGAAGCGGAAGTCGCGGCTCGTGAGCGCGCCCACCGGGCAGATGTCGACCGTGTTGGTGGCGTAGTCGTTGTCGAGGGCGCGCCCCGGGAAGGTCGTGACGAAGGAACGTTCGCCGCGGTTGACGACCTGCAGCTCGTTCGTCTTCGAGACCTCGTCGCAGAAGCGGACGCAGCGCGTACACACGATGCAGCGCTCGGCATCGAGGATGACGTTCTTGCCGATGGGAGTGGCCTTCGGCTTGTGGTTCTTGCGCGTGAAGGTGCGCGACGGTTGCGCGGAGTGCGCGAAGTAGTTGTCCTGAAGGACACACTCGCCGGCCTGATCGCAGATCGGGCAGTCCACAGGGTGGTGCAGCAGGATGAACTCGAGGGTCGACTTGCGCGTGCGCAGCGTCTTCTCGTCGTTCGTCTTGACCTCCATGCCGTCCATGCAGGTCGCATAACAGGCTGGGAGCAGCTTGGGCGCCTTGTTCGTATTGACGAGGCACATGCGGCAGTTGGCCGGCGCGGACAGGCCGGGGTGGTAGCAGAAGGTCGGGATCTCGACACCGACCTTCTGGGCTGCCTGAAGGATGGTCGTGCCGTTCTCGACCTCGAGCTCACGTCCGTCGATGGTGACTTTCATCGTGGGTGCCTCAGCGATCGATCTCGCCACCGATCATGTTGATGGTGTCGAAGGTAGGGATGATGTCCGCGAGCTGCTCGCCGATCATCATGGGCTTGAGCGCTTGAACGAGAGCGAAGCACGGCGGGCGGCAGTGGACTCGCCACGGCTTACCGACCCCAGCGCTGACCATGTAGAAGCCGAGCTCGCCGTTGGGCGCTTCGGTGTAGCCATACACCTCGCCCTTCGGGACGGCGATGCCCTCCATGATCAGCTTGAAGTGCGCGATCATGCCTTCGATGGTGTTGTAAACAGCGTCCTTGGGCGGCAGGACGATGCTCCAGTCACCGACATTGACCGGGCCGGGCTCCATGAACTTGAAGCACTGGTCGATGATCTTCATCGACTCCTTCAGCTCCGCGATACGGACCAGGTAACGATCGTAGTTGTCGCCCTTGTGGCCGAGCGGGACGTCGAAGGAGACCTTGTCGTAATAGAGATACGGGTGCGCTTTGCGGACGTCGTACTCGACGCCGGTGGAGCGCAGACACGGGCCCGTCCAGCCGTACTCGATGGCGTCCTCCTGCGAGATGACGCCGGTGTCGGCCATGCGGTCATAGAAGATGCGATTGCGCGTCAGCATCTTGTCCATGTCCGCGAGGTTCTTCACGAGGCTCGCTTCGGCGCGGCGGTAGACCGCTTCGAAGTTCTCGGGCAGGTCCCAGCGGAGGCCGCCAATGCGCGTGTAGGCCGTCGTGAGGCGGGCGCCGCAGAGGTGCTCGATGACCTTGTAGAACTCCTCGCGGGCTTGCATGCCGAAGAGCATGGGCGTGAAGCCGCCGAGCTCGAGGGCACCCGCGGCGAGCGCCGTGAGGTGGTCGGCGATACGCGCGATCTCGGCCGAGATCATGCGGATCCACTTGCAACGCGGCGTGACGTCGATCTGGAGGAGCTTCTCGACGGCCAAAACGTAACCGACGTTGTTGCAGAGCGACGACAGGTAGTTGAGGCGGTCGGTGTACGGGAGCACCTGTGTCCAGGTGGCGTTCTCGGACTGAATCTCGAAACCGCGGTGCAGGTAGCCGATGTCGACGTCCATGTCCCGGATGGTCTCGCCTTCCAGGATCACGTCCATCCGTACGGTGCCGTGCATGGCGGGGTGAGACGGCCCCAGCTGCACCCGCATCAGGCCGGGCTCGTCCGCGTCGACCTCCGTGGGGGTCCAGAGCTTGGCGAAGCGCGGCGCTCCAGCACGAGAATCGGCGATGTGACTGCTCACTCGGGTGCCTCGGGGTTGAGGTCGGTGTTCACGAGCTTCGGATCTTCGTTGTCCCGATCGAGCTTCGCGATGGGGACGAGAGGCTGATAGCCACGGAGCGGGTAGTCCTTCCGCAGCGGGTGACCGACGAACTCCTCGTAGAGGAGGATGCGGCGGAGGTCAGGATGGCCCTCGAAGCGGATGCCATACATGTCCCAGGCTTCCCGCTCGAACCAGTCCATTCCGACCCAAACTTGCGTGAGGCTCGGGGTGTTCACGTCGCTCTCGTCGAGCGCGACCTTCAGTCGGATGCGGTGCTTCTTCGTCGTCGAATAGAGATGGTAGACCACCTCGAAACGCGCGCCACCGAAGCCGCCAACGCCGCGGGACTCGTCGGCACCCGGGTAGTCGAGGTAGTCGACTGCGGTGCAGTCGATGGGCATGTTGAACGCCATCGCCTTGTCGGTCTTCAGGTAGCGCGCAACGTCGAGGATGACCTTTCGATCGAGCACGACCGTGTCGTCGCCGCAGTGGCTGTGAGCGCTGCGGACGCCGGCACTGAACTTGGACTTGATGGCGTTGAGTACGGCGGTGGACATCAGGCGCCTCAGGTGAACTTGAGGGCGCCACGTCGGACGACGTAGACGAGACCCACGACCAGAATGCCAACGAAGGCGAACATCTCGCCGAGTGCGATGATACCGAAGTTCGGGTCGGCGACGAAGCTGCGGTAGAGGACCGCCCACGGGTACATGAAGACCGCTTCGACGTCGAACACGATGAAGAAGATCGCGACGAGGTAAAAGTTCACGCTGAAGCGCTGACGGGCCGTGCTCATGGGCGCTGAACCGCACTCGAAGGGCTCGCGGTGATAATCGCCGCGCATCTTCGGGCCAACGAGGCTGTTGATGACCACCACGCCGCCCATGAGGACGGAGACGAGGATGATCATCGTGAGCAGGGAGATGTAGCCGTGATAGTGGGCTTCCATGGGCCGCGCTCTATAGCAGCGCCCTCC
>JADMJS010000214.1 GCA_018780435.1 Myxococcales bacterium | reverse complement strand
GGTCATGGTCTGCTGGAGCAGCTCCTTGTCGCGACGTGTGATGGTCGCGAGGCGGTCGAGCTCGACTTCGGAGAAGGGGCGGAGGACGGCCATGGTTTGCTTCAGACGGCGAGGGATACGGCCAAAATCAATCGTACGCGTCGACCCCGAGGCGTCGCAGCTTCTCCCGAAGCCGAGCGCTTTCGGCTTCGGCCTCCTGGGCCCTCTTCTTTTCGTCCTCAGCCCTCTGCTTCTCGTCCTCAGCCCTTCGCATCTGCTGCTCGGCCCTTTGCCTCTCGTCCTCGGCCTTTCGCTTCTCCACCTCGGCACGGCGGTCCGCGTCGGCGGCAGCGCGTTCAGCGCGTGCCAACGCATTGGTCATGGTCTGCTGGAGCAGCTCCTTGTCGCGACGTGTGATGGTCGCGAGTCGGTCGAGCTCGACTTCGGAGAACGGGCGGAGGACGGCCATGGTTTGCTTCAGACGGCGAGGGATACGGCCAAAATCAATCGTACGCGTCGACCCCGAGGCGTCGCAGCTTCTCCCGAAGCCGAGCGCTTTCGGCTTCGGCCTCCTCGGCCCTTTTCCTCTCGTCCTCAGCCCTCTGCTTCTCGTCCTCAGCCCTTCGCATTTGCTCCTCGGCCCTTTGCTTCTCGT
This sequence comes from Myxococcales bacterium, assembly GCA_018780435.1. GTDB lineage: Bacteria > Myxococcota_A > UBA9042 > SXOO01. The sequence goes on along the minus strand of JADMJS010000214.1, from coordinate 7,140 downwards.
CCTCAGCCCTTCGCATCTGCTCCTCGGCCCTCTGCCTCTCTTCCTCGGCCCTTCGCTTCTCCTCCTCGGCCCTTTGCCTCTCTTCCTCGGCCCTTTGCCTCTCCACCTCGGCGCGGCGGTCCGCGTCGGCGGCCGCGCGTTCAGCGCGTGCCAACGCGTTGGTCATGGTCTGCTGGAGAAGCTCCTTGTCGCGACGTGTGATGTACGCGAGTCGGTCGAGCTCGACTTCGGAGAACTGGCGGAGAACGGCCATGGCTTTCCTCATCGGGTCGGAGGTCGTGAGCGACGGTGGCAGTCGGGTCCAGTGCGCGGCGTCGCGGAAGAAGCAGAGCCAAGCCTCTTCTCCCGTCGCGGCGGACTCGGCGGAGCCGGTCCAACGCCTCGGCTGGAGGAAGTGGATGGCGCTGTGGTCGGTCAGCCTGAGGGCGGCCTCTACCTCCCGCAGCTCGAAGTGGAGGTGCGGGCCCTGGTCGGGCCAGAGCGGCTCGCCCACAATCCAGATGGAACCGCTGGGGCCAGGTCGACGTAGCCCTCGCCGTGGCCGATCTGACCGTTGTAGAGCGAGCTCCAGTAGTAGAGCGCGCGCTCGGCCAGGGCCGGGTGACGCCAGCGCTGGAGCTCAACGTTGAATGCTCGGCCGTTGGCGTCGCGCGCCTTCACGTCGAGCGTGACGGCCTTGTCGGCGGCGCCGAGTCGCTCGCCGGCGGGGTCGGCGAGCTGAACTCCCACGATCGGGTTCTCGGGCCGCAGTACCGCGTTCAAGAAGTCGACGAGCAGGTCCGTCTTGGAGGGGCTGCCAAAGAGCGCCTTAAAGACCACGTCCACCCAGGGATCGATCGGGTGCGTGAGCACGATGTCATCGGCGGCGGTCGCGGCGCTCATGACCACAGGGTGCAGTAGCGCTGAGCCCTCGGCAAGCGGCGCGACGCGGTGGGGCTATCGCTGACTGAGCTTCTAGCTACCGCTCGCCAGTCCGGTGCTTCATTGGCATCGACCGACGAAGACCGTCGCGCTGCGCGCCTCACGGCAGCGCACGCCCGCACGCCGACGCGCTCCCATTTCGACCCGGTCCGCCGGGGTAGCGAGACTATCATCCTCCGCAGCGACCCGCTGCTCTCCGCGCCAGCCGTCGCGGCTGCGACTCGGACGAGCACGACAGCCGTGACCGTGGCCTTCGCCACGGCCGAGGACGAAAGGTCGGCGATCAACCCGGACAACTACAGCGTCACCGGCGTGGGCCTGAGCGGCGTGACACTCGATGGCATGACCGTGACGTTGACGCTGTCGGCACGACTTCTGAAAGACGTCGCCCTCAAATCTCGGTGGACGGGATCCTCGCAGTGGGTGGGGTCCCCGTCCTCCCCTTCTCCGCGACACTGGAACTCGACCTCCCGGTCTTTGGCCCGCTCGTCGGCGCCCCCTCCGCACCGAGGTCGAGCTCGACGACGATGGTCGCCCGATCCGGGTCTACGATCCCCGCGGCGTCGTTGTCTCTCCAAAGTGCGCTGTGGCAGAGTACGACTATGACGTGCTCGGCCGCCCTTTGCAGTCCCGAAGTCCAGACGCCGGTACGCGGTGGTCCCTGGTCGACGCCCGTGGGCGGCCCTTCCTCCGGTGGGACGCGGGCAGGCATGGCCGTCGCGTCAAGTACGACCTCGCCAGTCGCGAGGCCGACACTGATCGATACACCCTGCCGACGAGACGAGGGATTAGATGACCGACGACTTCTACGAGGAGATCCCTGTCGAGTTGCACCTTGGACGAGAGGCAAGTCCGGGCGAGATCAACCGAGTGCTTCGCTCACTTGGGTTCCGCCTACACTACGACGTCTACGCCCTGCCTCGTCCGGGACCAGGTCCTCATCCGAACTGGCAGTCGGAAAATGTCGTTGAAGTGGAAATGATCCGAGCGGGCGTCGAGGTCGATGCGCAGGATCCCTGCGACACAATCCGCATGATCTACCCCCTGGCAACAATTGATTCACCTTTGATCGATACATTTTTGAAGGCCCTTCATGACGTATCTGAAGCCTTCGGATGCGCGCTGCGGCTAGACGGAAGCACGGTCGAACTGGACGACGTCTCGAACTACTTGACGGATTGCGTGTCGCAGCTTCTGCAGAAGTGGGGGGAGGAGCCGGGGAGCAAGAGTCTACGGGCCATGATTATGGAGAATCTACGTCCGTGACAGGGGCAGCCGTCCGCCCCGCCCTTCGGGGATTCCTCCATCCAGACCAACGGGGCGGGATGGAGAACTGGGGCGGAGGAAGATAGATGATCGAGACAGCGAAGGCCTCGTTGACCACGTTCCGAGATGTGCTTGAACGTGCCGAGGGGCGGGCGATGTGCTGTCTGGGTGGAGGCCATAGTGAAGATGAAAATGGAGGAGTGTCAGGAAATCGCACGGCAGGCCGTGCGTGCGACGCTGGCCCCCCTTCCGCCCTGGCCGAAGAGCTACGATGAGGAAATCGTTCTCGGTGCTCACCTCGATGACGCTCACTGGGTCTTCGAACTCTACCTACCTCGCCCACGGCCAGAAGACGCAGTGGTTCTCGTTGAGGCGACGGTGAATCGCGCTACAGGCGAGGTTAGAACGACCGCCTACCCCGAGAGGTGGACGCCGGCATCGTAGGCTGCTGCCATGTGGAGCGAGACGCCCGCTCCGCCGGTCGGACGGCTGCTCGTCACCAACGCTCACGCTGGGCCACTCGAGTCGGAGTCTAGTTGCGGACTGGCTCCGCCGATCGAGGCCTCCGTTCAGAACCCATCCAGTCTTTCAATCCGTTATCGTAGCTCGGGCCTAATGACGTAGTCGAGCCCCCAGAACCGAAGCATTTTGAACACGTAGCCGGTTTGGTGCGACAGCGCGAGAGTGTGAGGTAGGCCTCAGCCCTTCACACTCCCCGCGGTGAGCCCACTCACGAGGAAGTTCTGGAGCCGGTAGAAGAGCGCCATGACCGGAATCGACACGATGATGGACGCCGCGGCGAAGCTGCCCCAGAGCGTCGATTTGGGGTCGGCGTAACGCTGGATGGTGACGGGGAGCGTCTGGGCGAGCGGGTCGTTGTTGAAGGTGAACGCGAGCACGAACTCGTTCCACGCCGTCATGAACGAGAAGAGCGCCGTGACCGCGATGGCGGGCGCGGCGAGCGGCAGGATGATGCGCACGAAGATGGTGAAGCGGCCGGCGCCGTCCATGATGGCCGACTCTTCGAGCTCCCGCGGGATGGTGTCGAAGTAGCCCTTCAGCATCCAGACGCAGAAGGGGATGGCCGTCGTCGAGTAGACGATGATGAGGCCGAGGAGGCCGTCCAAGAGCCCGAGCTCGTTCATGATCACGAAGAGTGGGATGAGCATGAGCACGCCGGGGAACATCTGCGTGACGAGGAACATCGTCATGCCGCCGTTGCGGCCGTAGAAGCGGAAGCGGCTGAAGGCGTAGGCCGCCGTGGTGGCGAGGGCGACGCCGACGACCGTGGTCGCGAGGCTCACGACAATGCTGTTCCAGAGCTGGGGGCCGAAGAGCCACTCGCCCTCCGAGGTCTTGGCGGAGGTGACCTCCTCGAAGTGTTCGAGGGTCCAGCCACCGGCGAAGGGGTTGAGCTCGGTCTGAAAGCCCTGCCCGGGCGCGAGCGCCTTTCGGAGCACGAGCAGCACGGGGAAAAGGATGAGGGAGATGACCGGGGCGTCCACGCGGTCTTGCCCGTGGCGGGGCGGACGATGAGCGGGATTTTGGAGGCGACCGTGCCACCACCCGAGAGACTTGGCGTTCACGCCAGCATGGGGTGCGAACACCCCGAGCGGCTGCCCGCTCGCGAGCAGCGCCTCGACCAAACCGGACCACTGCTCACGACTTCGACGGACTTCCGTCTCGACCTCTGCGTACGTTGCAGGTGCGCGGAAAGGTGTCCGTCACGACGCGGCGCGAAGCAACAACCCGAGGGGACGGGTACTTTCAGACGCGTACCTCTCGTCGCCCTCGGGGCCAGCGTCGGCGGCCAGCTCGGTGCGCGCGTCGGGCGCCGGCTTTCGCCGATGGCGCTTCGAGTCATCATCATCTCTGTGGGCGCCGTGCCGCTCTGGCGACTCCCGCTGGGATCCTACTTCGGGTTCGACGTCGCGTCAGCACTTCGACCGAGCTGCATTCGTCAGCCCAATAGTGAGAATCGAAGATTATTTGATGAGGTGGCATTGACGATGCTTGGTCCGATGAGCCAAGCTTGCGTAAACAAGACTCGGCGCCCTTTCCGGCGCCCTTTCCTGCGCCTTTTTCGGCGCCTTTGTGGAGACGCCGACATGGCGACGTACAACGTGGGCAGTGGGCAAACTTGCGCGACAATTCAAGCGGCCATCAACGCAGCGGCCGCCTCGAGTCCGCCAGATTACGACGCGGAGATCGTGGTTTATCCTGGGAACTACAACGCGACCTTTCGGCTCGATCAGATCAGCGGCGGCTGGTGCCTGCCCGCATTCATCCGCGCGCAGGACCCGAACGATAAGCCCGTGATCGACGGGACCAGCATCACCGGGGTGGGTCAGGCGGTGCGCATCGACTCGAACGTTCAGAACGGCGTCACGCAACGGCCGAAGCTCCAAGACCTCGTCTTCGAGAACTGGAGCGACAGCGCGAACGCGGCGAACGGGATCATCTACGCGGCGAACGGACCGAGCATCACCGTGTCGCGCTGCACCTTTCAAGACTCCGACGCCAAGGCGATACGGTTCCTGACCACGGGGACCCTCATTGATCGATGCTTCTTCGACGCCACCCGCACCTGCGTTGAGGTCTCCGGTGGCGGCGATCCGACCGTCACGGTGCGCAACTGCCGTATGAAGCCATCCGCGGGCTATCCGGCGGTGAGCATGGTGGGAACGAACAGCGTCGTTCAGAACAGCACCGCGCTCGTGAAGTGCGGTGGCAGTGACAAGGGAATCATCGCCGGCACGGTCCAGAACACCATAGTTCAGAACGACTCCGGCTACAGCGGTCAGTACGGGGTCTCCGTGGCGACGCTCGCCGAATACTGCGTCATCGGCGGCACTTGGACGGCGTACACGTCCGGGACGACGGGGAGTGGGAATCTCACCAATTCGAGCAGTACCTACGCCGCCTTCAACGGGAACGGCACGGGCGGGCTGAATTGGCCAACCTCATCTCCGGCATATGAGAACGGCATGACAATCACCGCCGTAACGGTGGACTTCTACGGCACCTCACGGCCCCAAGGGACCTACTACGACATTGGCGACTACGAGTACGTCTAGTGAACTCGGCACGACTGCGGTTCCTCTGGGCGGCGGCGTTGCCGTGTGCTCTGGGTCACTTGGGTTGTGGCGGTAGCCGGACCGGCTCGGCCAACTGGGCTGCTCTCGACTACGATGTCGGTTCGCCAGCCTCGAAGGACGTTCACATTCCCGCCGAAGTCGTCGCATCGGCCGACATCGGAACGCCGGCCGATGTCGCTGACGCATCCTGCCACTGGACGGGTGGCATGGAGCCACCGGAGCTCACCGACGACGGATGCGAGTTCGAATTGCAGGTGGATGGCTTCATTCAGGTCTGCCCCGGTACCTTTATGATGGGGGGCGATCCGACCAATGAATTCACATCGGGCAATGAGCTTCCGACGAGAAAGGTGACAATTACGAGGCCATTCTCGATTCAAGCCACCGAAGTGACGGTCGGTGAGTGGAAGTCGGTAGTCGGGAGCAGGCCGAACCCGGCGGACGACTGCTATCAGTGTCCCGTTCGGTATGTGAGCGCGACCGATGCGGCCCACTATCTGAACTTACTGTCGGATCGTGAAGGACTTCCCCGGTGCTACGAACTCATCGGGTGCGACGGCATCGTGGGGCAGGGTTGCCCAGGCCCGGCGTTGGATTGCGACGCGAACGCGTCGTGTACATACCTCTTCAAGGGCATGGACTGCGCTGGGTATCGACTTCCGACGGAAGCGGAGTGGGAGTACGCGGCGCGAGCCGGCTCCACGGAGCCGCTCCACGGGCCTCAGTACTCCATTGGCTGGTTCACGACACCGGACAATGACATGCTGACACCTGGGCCCGTCGGCATGTTCCAGCCGAACGCCTGGGGGCTCTACGACGTGAACGGCAATCTCACCGAGATGTGCCTCGATGGATACGCCGACACGTTCGTAGGAGCACCGCTTGTAGATCCCCTTTGCATCGCACGGCATGGACGAACGGCTATCAGGGGCGTCAACTGGGGTTACGGATCGGAGGCGCGCGTCTCGCGACGCGCTCCGATACGTTGGACGAATCGAACGAATTGGGTCGGCTTCCGCGCCGCCCGAAACGCGACCCGCTAAAGAAGCCTTCCTCACGAAGGTGGCACCCCGAGCACCTTCTCGATGACCTGCCGAGGATAGGTGCTCAGCCGAAACCCCACCACGCGCATCGGGCGTCGGGTGTACTTCGACGACTCCGTGGAGTTTGGGTGGAGTTCGCTGGGCGCGGTGAGTGCCGCTCTGGCCAACTTCTGAACCCCAACGATGAGGGGGGCTCGGCTCAAACCAGTCTCACACCCCTCGGGGTAGCGAGTCTGGACGCAGTGGTGCCTTCGAGTCAGCGGGCTGACTCTAGGGTGGTCCTCGGCTCCCGGACGCGAGACATCGAGGTCGGTCTGGGCGAGCGGCCGCGGCTGACTGCGGAGCCCAGGCCAGTCACACCGTGTTCGACGCAGACCGCTGCGACTCGATCTGCGCCGAAGTATGCAATGGCCGTGATGGCTTTGGCGCGGCCGCACTCCCGCTTAAGGTCGACGTTGTCACGAGCGAACATCCCTCCATGTGCACCACGCTTGGCGTTCAGGGCGCGCGCGACGAGGCGGTTCACGGTCCGGACGAACTCCGGCGCGTTTCCCACGACGTTCCGGTCGAAGAAGGTGCGGTGCTCGCCGAGTACGTGGTTCAGCCTTCACCCATGGCGACGCGTCAGCCCTTCACACTCCCCGCGGTGAGCCCACTCACGAGGAAGTTCTGGAGCCGGTAGAAGAGCGCCATGACCGGAATCGACACGATGATGGACGCCGCGGCGAAGCTGCCCCAGAGCGTCGATTTGGGGTCGGCGTAACGCTGGATGGTGACGGGGAGCGTCTGGGCGAGCGGGTCGTTGTTGAAGG